>NZ_AP022826.1:1326876-1658595 GCF_014466985.1 Nitrosophilus labii | reverse complement strand
AATTTGCAAGAGGCAGTTTTCAGATATCTCACTTCATAGCCCAAAGTTATGCTACAAAAGTGATAGGAGGAGGAGATACAGCTGATCTTGTTCAAAGAGCTGGAGATGATGAAGAGATGACATTTATCTCAACTGGTGGTGGAGCGAGTCTGGAGCTTCTTGAAGGAAAAGTGCTTCCTGGCGTGGCGGCACTAATGGCTGAAAACGGAGAAGAAGAGTGATACTAGCTGCAAATTTTAAGATGAACCATACTAGGTTATCAACAAAAGAGTATTTGAGAAGACTAGACGCTTTTTTAGAGGAAAAAAAGCCAAAAAGTGATATATATCTGTTTCCTCCGGTTAGCGCCCTAGATAGTTTTGAAACCAAGGTCAATATAGGCGTTCAAAACGCTTATCCCGCCCAAAAAGGATCTTTCACCGGTGAGATAGGATTAGAGCAGCTTGAAGAGTTTGATATAAAAAATATAATCATCGGACACAGCGAAAGAAGGCATATACTAGGCGAAAATCAAGAGTTTATAACTCAAAAATTTAAATTTTTCAAAGATAAAGGTTTTAAGATTTTTTATTGTATAGGTGAGACTTTGGAAGTTAGAGAGGGCGGCAAAGAGCTAATTAAAAAGTATCTTGGACTCCAGCTTGAAGGGATAGACCTATCTTATAAAAATCTTGTCATAGCGTATGAGCCGGTTTGGGCTATAGGAACCGGAAAGAGTGCGACAAGTGAAGATATAGAAGAGATCTTGGAATTTTTAAGCAAAAAGAGTGATGCTCCTCTTTTGTACGGTGGGAGCGTAAAACCTTCAAATATCAAAGAGATAGTATCAGTTTCTAACTGCAGTGGTGCTTTGATAGGAACTGCTAGTTGGGATGTAAACAGTTTTTGTGAAATGATCGAATTAACTAACTAAGGAGATTTAAATGGTAATGAAAGGCAAAAAAGGCCTAATTGTAGGAGTCGCTAACAACAAGTCTATAGCTTACGGTATAGCGAAAGCGTGCAGAGCCCAAGGGGCGGAACTTGCGTTTACGTATTTGAACGACTCTATAAAAAAGAGGGTAGAGCCTATAGCAAAAGAGCTTGAAAGTGATAAAGTATATCCTTTGGATGTTAGTAAGCCTAAAGAGTTACAAGCTTTAAAAGAGTCTTTGGAAAAAGATTTCGGTCAAATAGATTTTTTTGTTCACTCCGTGGCGTATGCACCGAGGGAGGCACTTGACGGACGATTTGTCAATACGACGAAAGAGGCTTTTGAAATAGCAATGGATATATCGGTTTTTAGTCTAATAGAACTTACTAAGACAATGCTTCCTTTAATGAAAGAAGGAGGCTCGATTCTTACTCTTTCATACTTAGGAGCTCAAAGGTATATACCTCACTATAATGTCATGGGTGTGGCAAAAGCTGCACTGGAGGCGAGTGTAAGATATCTTGCGGCGGATCTTGGTCCTCAAAACATTAGAGTAAACGCAATAAGCGCAGGCCCTATAAAGACATTGGCAGCTAGCGGTATAGGTGATTTTAGAATGATTCTTAAGTGGAATGAAGCAAACGCGCCACTTAGGAGAAACGTTACTATTGATGAGGTTGGAAACAGCGGTATGTATCTTTTAAGCGATCTTGCAAGTGGTGTAACTGGAGAGATACACTATGTGGATGCTGGATATAACATAATGGGCCTTGCTGAAGTTGAGGATGTTGACGGAAAAACGCAGATGGTATGGGAGCGTTACAAATCTCAACAACAACATTAAAAATAGGAAAATTTTATAAGTCTAAAAAAGAAAAGTGATATTTTTATAACATTTTTTTAAGAAATGTTTGCTATAATCCTCGTGTGGTTTGTTATTAAAGATTCAAATTTTTTATATATTTCAAAGGAGTAAGAATGAAATTTGCAAAACTTAGTCTTGCAGCGTTAATGGCTTTAAGTGTTTCAGCTTTTGCTGATGTCAATGTGAAATTTGGCGGAGATGCTAAGCTTTTTTATAGTACATCTGATAAAGGAAAAGATGTAGATCTATTTGCACGTGAAGGTGCTATGGCTCAAACAGCATTAAATCTTGGCGCGTCACTTGAACTTCCTGAAGATGTTCAAGGAAAAGTTAACGTTACAATGCTTTCTACTTTAGGACTTGAAAGACAATTGGTAAATAGTGTATGGGATGGAGGTCTTGGTAACCAATGGTGGGCAAGTGAAGCATGGCTAGCGAAATCGTTTGGAAACACGACTCTTAAAGTAGGTAGACAAGCTCTTGATACTCCACTTGCATTTACAGAAACATGGTCAATCGCACACAACACTTTTGAAGCGGCCGTAGCTTTAAACCAAGATATTAAAGATACTACTTTAGTGGCAGCATTCGTTGGTCGCGGTAATGGCGGGAATGCAGTTTTTGGAGTAACAAATAATGCTGCTTCAGGTGCGGATCCTTTTACAACTTATTTTAGTGACGGAGCTTTTGCGTTTGGTGCTATTACTACGGCAATACCAAATACAACTTTTCAAGCATGGTATTACGATATTATAAGTACAGCTCAAGCTCTATGGTTACAAGCTGATATTGATCTTAAAGATGTTTCTGAAGGCGTGGGTTTAGGCGTACAGTACGCAACGATTTCTCCGGATGATCGTTTAGGAGCTTTAGATGATTCTAGTGCAGTAGCATTTAAATTAAGTGGAAATGTTGAAGGTATAACTGTATCTGCAGCATACTCTACTGTTGATAGTGGAAACGCGCTTCCTGTTGCAAATACTGCAACAAATTATACAGGTGGAACATCACAGTCAAAACTCTACACAGAAGCTTGGTGGAACTATGGACATGTTGGTCAAGCAGGAACCGATTCATACAATATTTCTGCTGAATATAGTATGAAAGATGTTGCAGATTTTGGTATCTACTTTACCAATGCAGACCATGAAGGTACAACACCTGATTTGACTGAAGTTGCTCTAACGGCTTCAAAGTCTTACGGTTCACTAGATACTACTATAGCTTATATCAATGCAAAAGATAATACAAATAACTATAATATACTTCAAGTATACCTAACATACAATTTCTAAATCTATAAATAACAATATGCCATGCCCGGGCTTTTGCTCGGGCTTTTTTAGTTATAGATATCCTCCTAGAAGGAATTATTATGAAAAAAAAGATCTCGCTACTTCTTTTTACATCACTTTTAGCCTTTTCTTCAGAATATATCACTCTTGATAATGGAAAATCTGTTCTTTTGAAAGATGACGGAACTTGGGAAGAGGTTACTATCGTTAAAAAGGGAGATAAAAATATAGCTCTTAGAAAAGATGGCAAATGGGAGGAGATTAAACCAAAAGATATTGAGGCAGCTCAGACTATAACTAACGAAACTTCAAAAAAATATATGGACTCAAAGTTTGCTAAGGCTTTACTAGGTGAATGGCAATCAAATGACGGAAGTGTTAAGTATTTGTTTAAAAAAGATAAAGCTGTTTTCAAAAAAGGAAGCAGGATTGTCGAAGGAAAATGGTCTATAGAGCATATTGACGAGCCAAAAAGAAAAATAATAGTCAATATAGGTGAAGACGCTAGACTTGGATTTTTGTCTTTCGGCGGCGTTTCAAGAAAACTCAAATTTTCTCCTGATTTTAAAACTCTTTATGACGAGAGTGAAAAGCTTGAAAGCTTAATAGATACCGAACTACATAAAGTAAAATAGAGGCTTTTGTCTCTTTAGACTCTTTTTTGTATAATTTTCTTTATGAAAATATTTATAAAAAAACTATCATACATCTTTTTGATGCTTTTTATCATTTCTCTTATCTCTTTTTTGGCTATCCATCTAGCGCCCAATAGCTTTTTTAGCGCGGGTGAACTCAATCCCAATATAACAAAGGAGTCTTTAGAGCATCTTAAAAAGATCTACGGTCTTGATAAGCCTCTTTTAGAGCAGTATCTTTCTTGGGTATGGTCGATACTTCATTTTGACTTTGGAGTATCTTTTGCAAGTGGCAAAAGCGTAACCGATGAGATAATGGATAGAATCGGTATAACATTGGGGATCAATCTATCTAGCATGTTGATAGTATTTGTTTTATCTTTATATCTTGGTATGAAAGCGGCTATCAAACAAAACTCGTTTTTTGATAAAGTAGTCAAACAGTTCTCTCTTGTTAGCTTTTCCATGCCATCATTTTATCTCGCACTGATTTTGATTATAGTTTTTGCCGTAGAACTAAAACTCTTTCCTATAAGCGGTCTTCATTCGCTTGAGCCAAAATCTGGTATATTTTACTATTTAGATCTAATCTGGCATTTAGTACTTCCTCTCATTGTCATTATTTTTGTTAGTTTTGGTTCCTTTGCTATGTATATACGTTCGCTTACGCAGGAGATTTTAAAGAGTGATTATATATTTTTTGCTAAGGCTAGAGGCGCCGACGAAAAAACTATAATAAAAAAGTTCATACTACCAAATCTATCTCCTCCTCTTATTACTATACTTGGTCTTTCTCTTCCGGGATTAATCGGCGGTAGCGTCATACTTGAGTCTATATTTTCGATAAACGGAATGGGGCTTCTTTTTTATCAGGCGGCACTTTCTAGAGACTATCCGGTGATTATGGGAATTTTGATAATAACTGCCTTTTTAACGCTTCTTGGAAATATATTAGCAGATCTTATTCTTTTAAAACTTAATCCATATTTTAAGAACTAATAGTTATTGGTATATTGGTAGTTGAATGTTCTGAAAAATTACAAAGCTTTCGCTCACTTTGTAATTTTTCAGAGGGCTTAATCGGGTTTTTGCACTAATATACTAATATACTAATATACTAAATTTACTCTTTAAAAAGATCTTCTAACGTAATCTTTGGTCCTTCTTCTTCACTTATGGCTTCTTTAGTTGTTATACCGGCGACTCCGGCTTTTTCTTGTAGTTCTATCTCGTATCCGGTTAGCATAGAAGCTAATCTTATGTTTATTCCGCTTTTACCTATAGCTTTTGATTTTTGATCAGCAGGTAGTGTAACAATAGCTTTTTTATCTTCTATTTTTACGCTGGTTATAATAGCTGGACTAAGACTTCTTGCTACAAAGATTTCCGGAACGGGCGAATATTCGATACAGTCTATACTTTCTCCGTTAAGCTCTTTACTAACTGCGTTTATCCTAACACCTTTAACTCCTACGCAAGCTCCTATAGGGTCAATTTGGGGTGAAGTTGAAGTTAAGGCTACTTTTGCTCTTTCTCCGGGTATTCTGGCCACTTTTTCGACATTGACGAGAGTGTCCTTGATTTCCGGCACTTCTAGCTTTAAAAGTTCTTCCAGAAATTTAGGTGTTGTTCTTGAGAGTTCAAGATATATTCCATGAATCCTGTCTATTACTACTTTTCTAAGAATTGCTTTTACAACATTACCGGTTTTGAAATGCTCCCCTTTTATTCTGTATCTCATA
Source organism: Nitrosophilus labii (assembly GCF_014466985.1). Taxonomy (NCBI): domain Bacteria; kingdom Pseudomonadati; phylum Campylobacterota; class Epsilonproteobacteria; order Nautiliales; family Nitratiruptoraceae; genus Nitrosophilus; species Nitrosophilus labii. The sequence goes on along the minus strand of NZ_AP022826.1, from coordinate 1,653,145 downwards.
GGAAGAACCGCTTTTACTTCATCAACTTCTATGTATGTGTTCTCTTCTCTATCGACTCTTGTTACGGTACCGCTGATGATTTTTCCAACTCTGTTCTGGTATTTTTGAAATAGTTTCTGTTCTACAAGTCTTTGGATGTGATACTCTATCTCTCGCTGCAGATGTAAAGCCGCAGTTCTTCCAAGCCCTTCAAAATCTATCGGATACCTAAGTTCATCTCCAATTTCCACATCAGGATCTATCTCTTTTGCTTCGTTTAATGTTATATACTTTTCGCTATCTTCATTTGCTCTTTCGTCATCATCGGCAACTACGGTTACTTTTTGAAAAACGTTTGCCTTTTTGCTCTGTTTATCTATATCAACGTCAAACTCTAGCTCTTCGCCTAAAACATTTTTTGCGGTTCTAACGATTGCCGTTTTTATAGCGTTTGTAACATTTTCTACATCAAGATTTTTTTCATGCGCAATAGAGTCTATTATATCTACTATCTTTTCCATCTCTTTCCTTGTATTGTCTTAATTTTTGATTTTATAAAAAGCGGTTAGAAGCTTTTGAGAGTTTGGTAATTATAATTAATTTTAGCTTGAATTAAGTTTAAGAAAAGTTTCCAATAGCAATAATACGCCACTTTTTTGATATAATACCAAAAACTGTTTAAAGGGTAAATATGGAGTTAAAATTAGCGAGAAACGAACTGAAAAACAAGCCAAAACCTATAACTTTAGAAAAGATTGAAGAAGAGGTAGAAAAAGAGGGAGAAAAGATTTTCTATTTCGATAGAGAAAATGCCCATAAGGATCTTGTTGAAATGGTTGAGTATTTTGAGAATAAAGGTTACAGTGTATATTTAAGAGAGGTCAAATACGGACTTGACGATAACGACTATCTCTATGAAGTACATATTTTAAAGTAAAGGAAGAGGATTTGACAAAGAAGCTTTATATAGAGACTCTCGGTTGTGCGATGAACGTTCGCGATAGCGAGCATATAATCGCAGAGCTTAAAAACAAAGAAGACTTTGACCTTACGGAGAATATAAAAGAGGCCGATCTTATTTTGATAAATACATGCTCCGTAAGAGAGAAACCCGTTCATAAACTCTTTTCTGAAATCGGGCATTTTAACAAAGTAAAAAAACCTGGTGCGAAGATTGGTGTTTGCGGATGTACCGCAAGCCATCTAGGCGAAGAGATAATAAAAAAGGCGCCATACGTAAGTTTTGTTCTTGGTGCTAGAAACGTATCGAAAATAACCGACGTTTTACATAAGGAAAAAGCGGTTGAAGTTGATATCGATTATGATGAAAGTACATACGCCTTTAGCGATTTTAGAAGTTCTTTATATAAAGCTTTTATAAACATATCAATAGGATGCGATAAAAAATGTACCTTTTGTATAGTTCCAAACACAAGAGGCGAAGAGATTTCAATTCCGCCGGATCTTATTTTAAAAGAGGTAGAAAAAGCGGCAAAAAGCGGTGCTAAAGAGATATTTTTACTAGGGCAAAATGTTAACAATTACGGTAGAAGATTTTCCTCTTACGAAGGCGAAATAAACTTTACAAAACTTTTGAGGCTGGTAAGCGAAGTAGATGGGGTGGAGCGTATAAGATTTACATCTCCTCACCCTCTTCATATGGATGATGAGTTTTTAGAGGAGTTTGCAAACAATCCTAAAATTTGTAAATCTATGCACATGCCGCTTCAAAGCGGTTCAACGAAAGTTTTAAGAGATATGAAAAGAGGATATACCAAAGAGTGGTTTTTAAATAGAGCTTCTAAACTTAGAGAGATGGTTCCCGATGTACATATCTCTACCGATATTATAGTTGGTTTTCCAGGAGAGAGTGAAAAAGATTTTGAAGAGACTATAGAGGTTGTAAAAGAGGTCAAGTTCGAGCAGATTTTTAGTTTTAAATACTCTCCAAGACCTTTAACGCCGGCGAAAGATTTTGAAAATCAAGTACCTGACGAGGTGGCAAGCGAGAGACTAAAAATATTACAGGATCTCCATTTTGAAATTTTGGACGAGATAAGTAAACGTGAGCTAGGCAAAGTTTATAAAGTATATTTTGAAGAACTTAAACCTGGTGGATTTGTAGCCGGCAGAAGCGATAATAACTGGATCGTCAAAGTAAAAGGAAGCGAAGAGCTTCTAGGAAAGTTTGTAGATGTAAAGATCACAAAACCAGGAAGACTTGCTTTAGAGGGTGAAACTGTCTAAATTATGAAAAAAGAGACAAAAAGAAAGATACTATCTACTCTTTTACCGTTTATCGGTGCATTACTGATACGTTTTATCTATCTTACTTGTAAAAAAGAGTATAAAATTGCTTCAAAAATACCAAAAGAGCCTTTTATCGTAGCTTTTTGGCACGGTGAACTGCTTATGCAGCCATATCTTTACAAAAAAGTAAGAGGTAAACACAAAATTGCTGTAATGATTAGCGAACATTTCGATGGCGAGATAATAGCTAGAATAGTTAAAAGATTTGGGATCGATTCTGTTAGAGGCTCAACTAAGAAGGGAGCCGCAAAAGTTTTACTAAATGCTATAAGAAAAATGAGAGAGGGGTATGATATAGCAATAACTCCTGATGGTCCAAGAGGTCCAAGATATTCTATAGCTGACGGTATTGTGGCTATTTCTAAAAAAGAAGATGCATATATAGTACCTTTTCATTACGAAGCTTCCAAGTATTGGCAGCTTAACAGCTGGGATAAATTTATCATTCCAAAGCCTTTCTCCAAGCTGACGTTTTATGTGGGAGAGCCCTTTAAAGTCGAAGAACTTGAAGATAAATCCACAAAGGAATATATAAAGAAGCGAATGCTACAATTTGGTAAATAAAGAGCAGTTAAAGGCCAAAAGTGGATACTTCCCTAATAGACGATAAAGAGACTTATATTAGCGTCAAAACAAATTTTAGAAGTTGTCTTTTTGTAAATACCCTTTTGCAGTTTACTCTTTGTAAAGAGAAGGAAGAAAATAAAAAAGATTATGCATACTTTGAGATAGACGACAAATTTAAAATAGTTATATCAAAAGAAGAGTTAGAAAAAATCAAAAAAGAGCTCCCCAATGTCAAATATATAATATCCCCATTTTTGCTGCTTTATAAATTTTTTTTAAAAGATAGAAATGAAAAAGCTTTATGGATCTTAAATCAGAAAAATTTTGTCACAGTATCTGTTTTTAAAGATGGCTCCGCTCTTTTTAGCAGACAGATAAAAAAAGATGAAGAATTAAAATATGATGAGTTTGTAAAAGAGATTATAAAGGAGTTTTATAAAAGCGAGTGCTGCTATTTTTTAGAGGAGATTTTGATTTTTGACGCTGAAGGTATTAATCAAGATGAGGTCGAGAAAATTTATGAGAAAACTCTACTTGAAACAGAATATAAAAGTATAGATCTAAAAAGCGAACTTGAGAAGTTTTGTAAAGATGATAAGGTTTTAAAATACGCTATTAAAATAGAAAGAGAAAATTTTTCTATACCAAACTGGCTCAAAATATCTATAGTTTTTATCTTTTTATTTTTAGGAGGTTTGGATCTCTATTTTAGGTATAAAAACTCTTTGTTGCAATCGCAAATGATTGAAATGCAAAATGAAAAGATATCATTGCAAAAAAACATAGAAGATTTAACTAAAAAAACGACTTTGTTGAAATCGATCGTACCTATTGTTCAAGATATCAAAAGTTCCAATTCTCTCATAAAGAGCAATATTAAAAATATTTTTGAGCTAGTTCCAGATGAAATTGTGCTTAAAAGGGCAGAGTTTTATAAAAAATCACTTGTTTTAGAAGGCTTTACTCCTTCTAAAAGAGATTATTTTAAGCTTGATAAGTCTTTGAAGAGTTTTTATCAAATAAGAGATGTTAAGTTTGAAAAAAAGAATAGAAAATATCTCTTTTTATCAATAAATAAAGAGGCCAAGGTTAATAATGGGCGCTAAAAATAAAATCATATATCTGCTTTATACTCTTTTGTTCATATCACTTTTCTATGCGGTAGTCGCTTTTTTAATCATACCAGATATGAAAAGAGCCGGAGATTTAAAAGAGAATATTTCACAATTAGAATCTAAACTTAAAATTTTGAAAGAGAAAAATAGCGATCTGCAAAACAGTTTTTTTGATCTAAATTGGTATAAAGGGTATCTTAGATATTTCGAAAACGGTTTTAGTAAAAAGGATTTGGAGAATCTTTTGATAATTTACGGTAGTGAAGTAGCAGTAAAAAAAGTCGATAAAAATATTGAAGAAAATTATAAAGTTGTAAAATATTTAGTAAGTATGAAGATTGAGACACCAAAAAACTTCTATTCCTTTTTAAATTATGTTGAAGAAAACCGTATTCCTATTAAGATTGAATATCCTATTGTTTTTGAGAAAAAAGATTTGATTGAGTTGAGATTTAAAGTCGCTCTATACAGTTTTTAATCTCTTTTGGTTCAATACCGCTTTTAAATATATAGCCCCTTACGTGTTCAGGAATTTTTAAAATCCTGCAGGACTCTTTGAACCTTTTGTCCATAACAGTTTTTATATAAGGAGATACAAATATATAGTCGTCATCGATATCAATTGCTATATTTTTGCCTATAACGCACTTTTTTTGCTTCAAAATCTCCTTTTTCTGCTTTGAGCTTAAAAGATATCCTAAAGATTTTACCGCTTTGTCTATCGCTCTTATGTTTTTTAGATCGTTTTTTTGATTTTTTATGATAAATAGATCTTTTAAATTGTAAATTTTAAACTCTTCTAGAAGTAGCTGTTTGTCTAAGTGAAGATACTCGAAACTTCTTTTTATACCTTCATCAAAAAGTTCCATCAATTTATCACTGAACTCTTTTCTAAAAAAGTTTCTTCTAAACTTAATATCTTTGTTTGTAATATCTTCGAAATATTTTATTTTTTTTTGTTTTAAATACTTTTTAATATCTTTTTTTGCCGTAAAAAGCAGGGGCCTGACAATACAATAATCTTTTTTTTCGCTAATAAGTTCCATTCCTAGCAGTTCTACAAGTCCGGCACCTTTTGTAAACTGCATCAAAAACCACTCTAGTTGATCGTTTAGATGATGAGCAGTTATTAGGTTATGATAGTTATACTGTTTTATAACTTGTTCAAAAAAATCGTATCTGATTTTTCTTGCTTTATACTCTATTGAAGGAGGTGACAAGGGAGCCTCTTTTATAAATATTTTTTTACCGTATTTTTTTGCAAGTTCTTTTGCATATTCTACTTCCAGGTGGCTTTGGCTTCTTAGTTTATAGTTTACGATAGCTATATCAAAAGAGATGTTTTTTTCAAGAAGCATAAAAAAAAGTGCGCTAGAATCGGTTCCTGCCGAAAAAGCCAAAAGGTTTTTCTTATCTTTTAAATACTGAGTTGCCTTTGGATTTAAAGCTGTTTTCAAACGGATACCTTATGCTTCCTTTATCACTTTTCCAAGTAGTTTGTCATCTACTAGCTCGGTTATCTCAATCTTATAAATTTTTCCGGTTTCAAGGTTTTGCGTTTTGCTTTCATTAACTAAAATCTCTCCGTCAACTTCAGGAGCCCACATAATTTTTCTAGCACTTAAAAGAAGTTCACTCTCTTCGCTTTCTCCCTCTAGTACCGCTTCAATGACTTTTCCTAAATCCTTTTTTAAACTTTTTAAAGTTTTTTCTTTTACTATCTCATCCAAAATTTTTAGTCTCTCATCTATTGTTTCTTGGGGTACTTTGTTTTTCATCTGGTGTGCAAAGGTGCCTTCTTCGTCAGAGTACGCAAAAAGATTTACCCTATCAAAATCAAACTTTTCTAAAAAATCGCAGAGCTCTTTAAAATCCTTTTCTGACTCTTGGGGGTGTCCTACTATTATACTAGTTCTTAAGAATGACTCATTTACATTCCTCATCTTTTCTAGAAGCTCTTTTGTTCTATCTGTCCCGGCTCCTCGTTTCATGATTTTTAGCATTTTTGAGCTGATATGCTGTATAGGCATTTCAAAATATTTGTGGAAAATAGGCGAATCGGCTATCTTTTCTATAAGTTCTGTAGATGTTGTGGATGGATACAGATACAAAATCCTAGCACTTTTTACTCCCTCTACCTTTTCAACCTCTTCTATAAGTTTTATAAGTCCATCTTTTTGGCCAAAATCTCTCAAATAGGAACTGCTATCTTGAGAAACGAAAGTAAAGTCGTAAAATCCTTTTTCTACCAATCTTTGTATCTCAGTTACGATAGATTCTACCGGTCTTGATTGAAGTTTTCCTTTGAAAGAGGGGATTGCGCAAAAACTACATGTTTGATTGCAACCTTCGCTAAGTTTTATATATGCGTGATAGTTTGAGCCTGTTACTACTCTATCTTCGTTTTTTATTAGATATGGCGTTGAACTAAAGTAGTCTCTTTTCTCTTCTAAAAGTTTGTCTATCTTGTCATAATCTCCAACACCTGTGAAAATATCTACCTCCGTTAACTCTTTTTTTAACTCTTCTTTGTATCTTTCGCTAAGACATCCGGCCATAACCAAAATTGAGTCTTTTTTTCTTTGGGAGTGAAGCTCAAACACCGTTTGAAGGCTTTCTTCTTTTGCAGCTTCTATAAACCCGCAACTATTTACTATGATTACATCTGCTTCTTTGATATTTTGACTAATTTCGTAATCTTTTAGTTTTCCAAGCATTACTTCGGTATCTACCAAATTTTTGGTACATCCCAAAGATACTACAAACAGCTTTTTTTTCATAATACTCCTATAATTTTTTAAAATTTTATCTGTCTTTGAAAATAATAGAAAATCAAAGATATTATTTTATTTAACGGCTTTTACACAGTTTTTACCGCTTTTTTTTGCATCATATAAAGCTTTATCCGCTCTTTCAAATATAGACTCTAAAGTATCCGTTTTTTTTGCTTCCGTAACACCGAAACTAGCAGTTGTTTTAATCTCATTGATATTGAAAGTTCTATTTTCTATGGCTTTTCGTAACCTTTCGGCAATATGTTTTGCCTGTTGAAGTTCAGAACCTGGTAGAATAACCGCAAACTCTTCTCCTCCTATTCGTGAAGCTATGGCATTTGCTCTTAGAAAGTTTTTCAAAATATTTGCAATTTCTTGAAGAATCATATCCCCAATCGGGTGTCCATATTTGTCGTTAATCTTTTTAAAGTCATCTATATCCAAAATAACGAGTGAAAAAGGATAGTTTTTTGTTTGTAAATCATTGATAAGTTCTAAAAGAGCTCTTTCAAATCTTCTTCTATTTACAAGTCCTGTTAGAAAATCCATTTCCGCTTCGGTTTTTGCTATTTTTAACTCTTCTTGTAGTATTAGAACATCTTTATGGTATTTTTTAAGCTCTTTTGTTAATTTTTTATTTTCATTTTTCAGATTATTTAACTCTTCTAAAATTTTATCTATCGATTTTAAAATAGTTTTATGCTCAATTTTCTCTTTGCTATCTATAATAAATTCGGTATGGTTGTCTATCGTATCGGCATGTTTGTCTAAAGAGTAGATTATCTCAAGTAGTTTTTTATCTATAGACTTGGCTATCAAATTTAATTTTTTTACAAAACCTTTAGGATTGTCAAAATTATTCTCTTCTTTGTATTCTTTTACTTCATCGTATGGTTCGTCATAAATTTCTTTAAAAAGCCCTAAAATTTCAAGGTCGTTTAACTCTTTTTGAGATTCTACAATGTAACAAAATACATAAAACCATCTTTCATAGTTTTTAGGAGTTATTAAAATGTTGTTTCTTATCATAAAATTCATCTCTTGTCTGACTATATTCATAATAGTTTTAATATCTTCTTTTGAAAATTTTTCACCATTTTCCAGTTTTTTCAGGATTATACATTCATTTATCTTCATCGATTACCCTTTGGGATATAATTTTTGATTGAGATATAATATTAAATAAATTCGAAATAATGGACTTATTTTATAAGATATTTTCTATTATGTAAAGAGTTTAAAAAAGAATGTATCACGATTGTAACAACACTTTACATCTTGACGGAGTTTGACTGATAAGATGAAGTTGGTTTTGTAGGAAGTGGTGGCCAGAGGCGGAATCGAACCGCCGACACAGGGATTTTCAGTCCCTTGCTCTACCGACTGAGCTATCTGGCCCTTGAATGTGGACTGAAATTATAATAAACATACATTGAAAATAAGCTTAAATATCACTATCATTACTCTAATACATATTTTTTAAACTTTTTCCCTCTCTCTTTATATGATTTGAACTGATCCAGACTTGCACAAGCGGGAGATAACAAAGCGACACTTTTTTCATCTAACACTTTTTTAATCTCTTCAACGGCTCTTTTTAGAGTTACTACTCTTTTACATATTACGAAATGCTTTTTTGATAGTTTGAAAATGGTGTCACTATCTTTTCCTATTGCAAAAATCTCTATTTCGAAGTTTTTTAAAAATCTTACAAAAGGCTCCAAATCTGCCCCTTTAGCGTCGCCTCCAGCAATGAGATAGATCTTTTTGTCTTTATATCTTTTTACAGCTTCCATAGCGGCATTTATGTTGGTTGCTTTGCTGTCATCTACCCACAATCTTCCTTCATTGTCAAAAAACTCTTCAATTTTATGAGAATCAACTTCGAAACTATTTATCAGCTCATAATCTATTTCGTCAAAAACAGTTTTTGTTACTCCTAACGCTAAAAGAGCATCTAGTAAAAAGGGCTCTTTAAAAGATATTTTTTTTATATCGATATTAAAATATTTTGCTAAATCCTCACTCTTTTCATACACTATTTTCATGCCATTAGTTTCAATATTTTCATATTTTTTAGGGATTATACAAACTTCTCCCTCTTTCAAAGCTCTAATAGGTTTTAATTTGGCTTTTTCGTATGCTTTAAAACTTCCGTGCCAGCTTATATGGTCCTCACTAATTGGTAAAAGTATGTATAAATTAGGTTTTGCAAATTTAGTATAATGCAGCGTAAACGAACTAGTCTCTAAAGTCCATATTTTTGCGTTTTCGTCCAAATTAGCTAAAGGCGTACCTATATTGCCTCCAAGTTCTGCTCCCCTTTTTTTTAGTAGATGAGCTATCATCTGGGTAGTGGTAGTTTTTCCGTTTGTTCCGCTAATCCAAATTGTAAACGGTATATTTTTTGAATTGAAAAAAGAGGATAGAAATAGATCATATTCGCTGATAAGATTTGCTGCTCTTTTTATGAGAGGATTAAAAGGAGGGATGCCGGGACTAGGAATCTCTAAAAGAGATTTTTTTGGATCGAAAAAGCTAGAGGGAAATACTTTGAAACCTTTTTCATCTATAAAAGGTTCTTTAGTATTGTCGTCAAAAAAGATTGCGTTTCTTAATTTTTGAGCTATTGCTTTTGTGGTTTTTCCGTAGCCAAATAGGGATATAGAGGGTATGGAGTCAGAGGAAGGATAAAGGAATAAATCTTCTATCTTTTCTACTTTTTTTTCTTCTTTTTTGTTTTCTTCTGCCTTCATCCTTCTACCTAATTTTTAAAGTTATCAAAGCAATAATATTGGAAATTAAAGCAATTATCCAAAATCTCACTATTATTTTACTCTCTTTCCAGTTTTTCTGCTCGAAATGGTGATGAATAGGAGCCATTAAAAAGACCCTTTTCCCCCTTAGCTTATAGCTTCCAACCTGTAATATTACCGATAGTGCTTCCAAAACAAAAACAAAACCGATTATGATAAGCAGTAGTTCGCTTTTTGAAACGATTGACAAATAAGCCAACAAAGCGCCTATTGACAAACTTCCGCTGTCACCCATAAATACTTCGGCAGGATGACAGTTATACCATAAAAAACCTATTAAAGCGCCAGCTAATGCGGCTCCTATGATAGTTACTTCTCCTACTCCGGTTACTTTAGGAAGCAAAAGATAGCTGCTAAGACCCGCATGTCCTGTTATGTAAACGAGTAAAGATAAAGATGCGAGAGAAAAGATTGATGGAACAGTTGCCAAGCCGTCAAGGCCGTCAGTTAAATTGACGGCGTTGGAAGTAGCAACCATTACCAAAACCCAAAACAAAATAGCAAAAAAACCCATATCGAAAATAGGATATTTGTAAAAGGGTATATATAGCTCAGATGAAAGATTAGAATAAAAATATAGTATTGAAGCTATTATTAGTGACGCGGCTATTTGAAGTAAAACTTTTGCTTTTGCGCTTAAGCCGGATTGATTCTCTTTTTTTACAATTTTGGAAATATCGTCTTTTATGCCTATTATGGTAAAAAGCACGATAGTTAATAGTGCGCAAACTACGAAAATATTGTCTATTTTAGCAGTTAAGAGTGAAGCTACTATCGTAGAAAATATAAAAACTACTCCCCCCATAGTTGGAGTATTGGCTTTGTTTTTATGTGTTTGTGGCGCTAACGAATAGATAGGTTGATTTGCATTTTTGGTTCTTGCCCATTTGATAAATCTCGGCATGAGCCAAAGAGTAAGTATGAAAGCTATAAAAAAACCGAATCCCGCTCTAACCGTAATATACTGAAACAGGTTTATATCAAAATGTTTATATAGTAGATACAGCATACTTTTCCATTAAAAGTTTATAGTTATTTTAAAATTGCTACATTATTAATATAAACAAAAGAGAAATACTACTAAAATTTCACTGATAATTTAATAAGTTTTTGAGGTGAAAATGAATAAAAAAGGTATAAGAAAAACTATACTAGTGATAACAGACGGAATAGGCTACAATCCGGATAGCTATTATAACGCATTTGCCGCAGCGAAAAAGAGTGCGTATGAGTATCTTTTCAAAAACGTTCCATACTCACTTATAAAAACTTACGGAATGAGTGTGGGACTCCCAGAAGGACAGATGGGAAATAGTGAAGTTGGTCATATGACTATAGGAAGCGGCAGGGTTCTTTATCAAGATTTAGTAAGAATCTCTTTGGCTTTAAGTGATGGCACTTTGGAAAAAAACGAGGTTTTTCAAAACCTTCTAAAAAGTAGCAAAAGACTCCATTTAGTAGGTCTTTTAAGTGACGGAGGAGTTCATTCTCATATTGAGCATTTTATCGGTATTGCAAATATTGCTTCAAAATATAAACTTGAGGTGATTCTACATCCCATTACCGACGGAAGAGACGTATCTCCTACAAGTGCGGTAAAATATCTAAAAGAGCTTCAAAAGTTGCCAAAAGCCAAAATAGCGACTATTGGCGGAAGATTTTACACCATGGATAGAGATAAAAGATGGGAGAGGGTAGAGAGAGGCTACAGGACTATAGCCGAAGGAGTACCTAAAATATCAACTTCTTTGGATGAATATATCAATAAGCAGTATGAAAAAGAGATAACGGATGAGTTTATAGAGCCGGTATCGCTTGAGTGGTATAACGGCTTTGAAGATGGCGATGGAGTTTTGTTTATAAATTTTAGAAGTGATAGGATGAGAGAGATTGTCACCGCTATAGGCGATGAGAGTTTTGACAAGTTTCCAAGAAGAGATGTGAAAGTAAATATAGCAACGATTGTGGAGTATGATGAAACTTTTTCTTATCCTGTTATGTTTGAAAAGAGCGTTCCTAAAAACACTCTTGCCGAAGTTATAAGTAAAGAGGGATTAGATCAATTCCATACAGCGGAAACGGAAAAATATGCCCATGTAACATTCTTTTTTAATGGGGGCATAGAGGAGCCTTATATAAACGAAACAAGAGTTTTGATTCCTAGCCCAAATGTAAGAACATACGATGAAAAACCCCAGATGAGTGCTCACGAAGTTGGCAAAGCGGTAAGAAGCGCTATGGATGAGGGTTATGAATTTATCGTGGTGAATTTTGCAAACGGGGATATGGTAGGCCATACTGGTAATTTTGAAGCGGCAGTAAAAGCTGTGGAAGCAGTTGATAATGAGCTTGAAAAGATTATAACAAAAGCTAAAGAGAAAGATTATAACCTAATTTTAACAAGCGATCACGGGAATTGTGAAAAGATGAGAGATAAAGACGGAAAAGTGTTAACGAACCATACTGTTGGAGAAGTTTGGTGTTTTGTTATGGCCGATGGCGTTAAAGAGGTAAAACCAGGCGGGCTTAGCAATATAGCTCCTACGGTTTTGAAACTGATGGGTCTTGAGATTCCAAAAGAGATGGATGAGCCGTTGATATAAATACCTAATAAAAGGAGATTTGATGAAATTTAGCGGAAAAAATGTTTTAGTAACGGGAGCTAGTAGAGGAATCGGAGCCGAAATCGCTAGAGTTTTGGCAGGATACGGACTAAAAGTTTGGATAAATTACAAAAGCAGTGCGGAAGCTGCCGACAGGCTCAAAGATGAGATTGAGTCAAATGGGGGAGAAGCCGCCGTTATAGGATTTGATGTAAGTGATGAAAAGGCTTTTGTAGAGGCAATAAAAACTATAATAGATTGTGACGGCGAGCTTAGTTATCTGGTAAACAACGCAGGTATTACAAAAGATAAATTGGCAATCAGAATGAGTGTAGCCGATTTCGAAGAAGTGATAAGAGCTAACTTAACATCGGCATTTATTGGATGTAAAGAGGCTTTGAAAGTTATGAGTAAAAAAAGATTTGGAAGTGTAGTAAATATATCTTCGATTGTAGCTGAGAGTGGAAACGCGGGACAGGTAAACTACAGTGCTAGCAAAGGAGCGATGCTCTCTATGACAAAAAGTTTTGCACTAGAAGGTGCCGCTAGAGGTATCAGGTTTAACGCTATTACTCCAGGATTTATTGCTACAGATATGACAGACAAGCTAAAAGATGAGATTAAAGAAGAGTATATATCTAAAATTCCATTAAAAAGATTTGGTGAGCCTAAAGAAGTTGCAGAAGCGGTAGCTTTTTTACTAAGTGATCATTCAAGCTATATTACAGGCGAGACTATAAAAGTTAACGGCGGGATGTATATGTAATTTGTTATTGGTATATTCAGTGTATTTGTATATTGGTGTATCGGTTTTTCTATTTTTGCGCAAACAACCAATATACCAATAACCAATATACTAAATAACTTATGTCTAATTAAATCTTTTTTTGATAAAATTTAGCGATTTAAAAATTACAAAGGAGTTAATATGGCACTTTTTGATGAAGTTAAAGAGGTTGTGGTAGAGCAGCTAAACGCTAATCCTGATGAAGTTAAAGAAGATTCAAAATTTGTTGAAGATTTAGGTGCTGACAGCCTTGACGTAGTTGAGTTGGTTATGGCTTTGGAAGAAAAATTTGGTATAGAAATTCCTGATGAGGATGCAGAAAAAATCCAAACTGTAGGTGACGCAGTTAAATATATTGAAGAGCACAAATCTTGATTTTTGCAGGCGTTGGCCTGCAATAAACTAGCAGTGTTAAGTGCTAAGTGTTATAGATTATGCATGATGTAGCACTTAATACTTAACACTTGACACTTAAAAGGATAAGTTGTGAAAAGAGTGGTAATAACCGGACTCGGAATGATAAATGCTTTAGGAAATGATAAAGATAGCTCTTTTGAGGCCATTATAAATGGTGAATGTGGAGTAGATACAATAACCTCTTTCGATCCGACAAATCACAGCGTAAAAATTGCGGCCGAAGTAAAAGATTTTGATCCTAAAACCATAATGGATCCTAAAGAGGTTAAAAAAGCAGATAGATTTATTCATCTTGGTATAAAAGCGGCTCAAGAAGCGATAAAAGATGCGAGTATTGATGATAGTGTTGAGAGAGAAAGATTTGGAATAAGCTCTGCTTCCGGTATAGGTGGGCTTCAAAATATAGAGAAGAACTCCGTTATCTGCGATACAAGAGGACCTAAAAGAATAAGTCCCTTTTTCATCCCTTCCGCACTGGTTAATATGTTAGGTGGATTTATATCTATTGAGAATAACTTAAAAGGACCAAATATATCAAGTGTCACGGCTTGTGCGGCTGGTACTCACGCGATTACGGAAGCTGTTAAGACAATATTGCTTGGTGGAGCCGATAGAATGCTTGTTGTGGGAGCGGAAGCTGCGATATGTCCTATAGGAATCGGCGGTTTTGCCGCAATGAAAGCACTCTCAACAAGAAACGATGATCCAAAGCACGCTTCACGCCCTTTTGATGCAGATAGAGACGGTTTTGTGATGGGTGAAGGTGCCGGGGCTTTGATCCTTGAAGAGTATGAAGCGGCTAAAAAAAGAGGCGCTAAGATTTATGCTGAGATTGTAGGTTTTGGTGAAAGTGGAGACGCGAACCATATTACTACACCGGCTCCTGAAGGAGAGGGGGCTTACAGGGCAATGAAAGCGGCTTTACAAATGGCTGGAAATATAAATATCGATTATATAAATGCGCATGGAACAAGTACGAAATATAACGATATGTATGAAACTATGGCAATAAAAAAACTTTTTGGTACAAAAGAGCAATGTCCTCCTGTAAGCTCTACAAAAGGACAGATAGCACACTGTTTGGGTGCTGCAGGAGCGATAGAAGCCGTTATATCTTTGATGGCTATGGATAAAGGAGTGATTCCTCCTACTATAAACTATGAAACACCTGATCCTGATTGTGATCTTGATTATGTACCAAATCAAGCTAGAGAGGCGAAGCTAAATGTGGTTATGAGTAACTCTTTCGGTTTTGGTGGAACGAATGGAGTTGTGATTTTTAAAAAAGTTTAAGGGCTGATTTTGGCAACATACCTTGATTTTGAACAAAAAATAAAACAGATTGAAGAGCAGATTGAAGCTGCAAAAGCTAGAGGTGATGAGGCTGCCGTTGAGATATTGAAAAAAGATTTGGAAAAAGAGGTCTCTAAAACGTATAAAAATCTATCCGATTTTCAAAAACTTCAGCTTGCAAGGCATCCGGACAGACCTTATGCTTTGGATTATGTAAGACTTTTGATGGAAGAGCCTTATGAAATTCATGGTGATAGATGTTATAGAGACGATCCTGCAATTATATGTTATCTTGGATATATTGATGGTCAAAGAACTATGCTTATAGGAGAGCAAAAGGGCAGGGGAACCAAAAACAAGATTAAAAGAAATTTCGGAATGCCTCACCCGGAAGGGTATAGAAAAGCTCTTAGAGCCGCTAAAATGGCTGAAAAATTTGGTATTCCAGTCTTGATGCTTATAGATACGCCGGGAGCGTATCCTGGAATTGGCGCCGAGGAGAGAGGGCAGAGTGAGGCGATTGCAAGAAATCTTTTAGAGCTTAGCAGACTCGATACGGTAACAGTCTCTATCGTGATAGGAGAAGGTGGAAGCGGTGGGGCTTTGGCCATAGGTGTGGCTGACAAACTTGCGATGATGAGATATTCGGTATTTAGTGTTATCTCTCCTGAAGGTTGTGCCGCGATTTTATGGAATGATCCTGCTAAAGTTGAGCAGGCTACCAAAGCTTTAAAAATAACCGCCGAGGATCTAAAAGAGCTAGGTCTTGTAGATGATATCATTGAAGAGCCGCTTATAGGCGCTCATCGTGATAAAGAGGGTGCCGCTAAGGCTTTGAAGGAGTATTATTTAAAAAGTGTGAAGGAGCTCTCCGGCTTATCTTCAGAAGAAAGGCTTAGTTTAAGATATCAGAAATTAGTAAGTAAAGGGGCGTTTAAAGAGTAGGTCTCGTTAAACGCCTTGCATACTTCATCTCAAGCTTATTTCTTTACTATTATAAGTTTTTACCTTGACTTATTTTTTTTGTCCTTATTTGAGACCTTTTTCTTTCATATATTTGTTCATTAGATGGTAAGCTTCATCTTTTAGTTTCAATTTTTCAAGTTTTAGTTTCTCAAGTTCCAAATCTTCCATATATTCGCGTCCCTCTTCTACTTCCGTTACAATTTCGTCTAGCTCGTTATGTTTAGTGACTATTGCATCAAAATGAGGATCTTTTGCTTTTAGCTCTTCTACTATCTCTTTTGGGAATTCTTCTAACATTTTATCTCCTTTTTATTGCTTGCAAACTTTTGTTTAGGTATTGCTTCTGTAGATAATTTTAGCATTTATGTTCTATATTCTGCATTAATTTTTACGTATTCGTATCCAAGATCACATCCATACGCTTTAAATCTTCCTTGGGCAATTCCTAGATCGCACTTTATTGTAAACTCATCTCTTTTCATAACTTGATGAGCCATTCCCTCTATTTGGGGAGTAAAAAGTATCTCTCCTTTATCGTAAACCAAAACATCTTCAAAACTGATTTTTAATCTATCTTCATAGCACTCAATCCCGCTAGCTCCAATAGTTGAAGCGATTCTTCCCCAGTTTGGATCTTCGCCGAAAATTGCTGTTTTTACTAAGAGAGAATTCGTTAAAGCTTGTGCAGCAATTTTTGCTTCAGTATCATTTTTTGCGCCTGTTATCTCAAACCCTACTAATTTTTTCGCCCCTTCTCCGTCTTTAACTATCTGTAGAGCAAGATGATGCATTATTTTATATAAAGCAAAATCAAAAGCATCTTTATCATAAACACCGCTTTTTTTATTGCTAAAAAGCATTACGGTATCGTTGGTAGATCTGTCTCCATCTACACTGATAGCATTGAATGTGGTTTCTACATTTTTGTGCAGAAGTTCGTCCATATCTTTTTTAGGTATATCTGCATCGGTTATGATAAAACAGAGCATTGTAGCAAGAGCTGGATTTATCATACCAGCTCCTTTTGCTACTCCTGCTATATTGAAACTTTTTTTATTATTTAGCTCAACTTTAAAAGAGATCATTTTCTCAAAAGTATCTGTTGTCATTATAGATTTTGCAAAATTTAGAGAGTTTTTTGAGCTTAGGTCAAGTTTTTCAAGTGCAGATTTTATCTTTTCTTTTGGAAGCGGTACGCCTATAACGCCAGTTGAGCTCATTATAGGGTTATCGATGCTAGGGAAAATCTTTTTTGCATACTCTAAAATCTCTTCTATATCATCTATCCCTTTTTCACCGGTCATAGCGTTTGCGTTTTTTGAATTTACAAGTAAAAAGTTGCTTTTTGTGATATTATGTTTTTGAAAATGTTTCAAAGGTGCGGCTTGAAATCTGTTTTTTGTAAATAGTGCTGATATTTCGCAAATGGTATCTGAGTATATAAAACCTAGGTCTAACCCATCTTTTTTTAAACCTGCATTCAAACCATCACAATAAAAACCTTCAACCGATTCTATACCGTCTTTAGTAGGGATAAGTTTGAACATAGCGGATCCTTAAAGTTTATAAAAAAATTTATCTAAAAAAGAAGTGGGAGGAAGAGGTGAAAAAATCGCTTATATTAGCGATTTTTTCTTCATAGTTCTTAGAGTTGAGGCTGCTACTTTGATCTTTTTTCTTGTTCCGTCTGGAAGTGTTATTCTAACGGTTCTAAGGTTTGGCAAAAATCTTCTTTTTGTTTTATTGTTTGCGTGACTTACATTATGTCCAGTTCTTGGACCTTTACCTGTTATAGCGCATTTTCTTGACATTTTTTTCACCTTCTCTCAATAATTTAGCTTTGAATTGTAGCCGATTGAACCTTAAAGTTGAATGAATTTAAACTCTGTTTCAGTTTTAAGAGACTATCTTTTTTGATATAATATCATGATTTTATCATAAGTTGTATATTAAGTTATTTAAGATTTCAAATAAATTTAGACTCAGATGTTATTTTATAAAAAGGAAGATAATGTTAGTTGCTCCGAGCATATTGAGTGCCGATTTTGGAAGATTGGCTGAAGAGGTAAAAGATATTTGCGAAGGTGGGGCCGATCTTATCCATATCGATGTTATGGATGGTCATTTTGTACCGAATATGACTATAGGGCCTATTGTGGTAGAAGCTGTTGCCAAAGCTGCCACAAAGCCTTTGGATATTCATTTGATGGTTCAAAATAATGCCTTTTTTGTGGATTTGTTTGCAGAGTTTAAACCAGAATATATCTCTTTTCATGTAGAGGAGGAAAAACATCCTCACAGACTTATTCAAAAGATTAGAAATTACGGAATAAAACCTGCTCTTGTGTTAAATCCAGGAACTACCCCAAAGCTTATAGAATATCTGATAGAAGATATAGACATGGTTTTGCTTATGAGCGTAAATCCCGGTTTTGGAGGACAAAAATTTATACCTATATATGAAAAAATTTGCGAAGTAAAAGAGATGTGTGAAGCTAAAAATCCAGACTGTCTTATAGAGGTTGATGGAGGAGTAAGCGATAAAAATGTAAAAGAGCTAAAGAGTGCCGGAGTAGATATAGTGGTTAGCGGCAGCTATATTTTTAAACAAAAAGATAAAAAAGCTGCGATAGAGAGTTTAAAGGTCTGATTTGAGAGTAAAAATCTGCGGAATAACAAATATAGAAGATGCGCTTTTTGCCGTAAAAGCGGGAGCTGATGCTTTAGGGTTCGTGTTTTATGAAAAATCGCCAAGATATATAGAACCAAAAAAGGCAAAAGAGATTATTGAAAAACTTCCTCCTTTTGTAGAAAGAGTAGGTCTTTTTGTAAATGTTAAAAGTCAATATGTCAACCAGATATGTCATGATTGCAATCTATCTTTGGCGCAGATTCATTTTGAAGCCAACAAAGAGTTTTATGACAATTTGACGGTAAAACATATAAAAGTAATTAGAGCAAAAACTAAAGAAGATATCACAAAATATGAAGATGAGTATAGACTCGTTGATGCGTATGCCCGTGAGTATGGAGGAAGTGGAAAGAGAGTTAGACTAGATTGGTTTGAAGGTGTTGACACGTCCAAGATCATCCTTGCCGGCGGTCTTAACCCGCAAAATCTAGATAGTGTAAAAGATAAAGGTTTTTTCGGGGTGGATGTTAGTAGCGGGGTTGAAAAGAGCAAAGGTAAAAAAGATCACCAAAAAGTTTTGCAATTTATAAAAAAGGCTAAAAGTTTTGAATAAACTTGATAAGCTTGCGCAAAAATTGAGAAAAAAGGATATAAAAAAAGAGGAGTTTAACAACATACTTGTTGCACTCTACGGAATGTTTGAAGATCCCGAACTCATTTTTCAAACGCTCATCGCAAGAGGCTTTCCTATAGATTTAGATAAAGGAAATGTATTTTTAAAGACTGCCAAAACAGATTATAAAGACCAAGAGTACGTTATAGTAGATATAGAAACCAGCGGCAGTAAATCTTTTAACTCTCAAGTTATTGAAATAGGAGCCATTAAATATAAAAAGGGTCAAGTCTTAGATAGATTTGAAAGTTTTGTACATGCAAAGGAGTTGCCCGAATATATATCCAAACTAACAGGGATTACTTTGGAAGATCTTACTTTGGCTCCAACTCAGCAAGAGGTTTTAAAAAGTTTTAAAGAGTTTTTGGGTGACAGTGTTTTTGTAGCGCATAATGTAAATTTTGATTATAATTTTTTATCGGATAAACTAAATGAGCTTGGATTTGAAAAGCTGGCTAACAGAAAACTCTGTACCATTGATCTCGCAAGAAGGACAATAGAGAGTGAAAAGTACGGACTTAGTTATCTAAACGAAACTCTTGGTATAAATTCGCTTATACACCATAGAGCATATGCCGATGCTTTGACCGCTCTAAAAATTTTGGAGATCTCGTTTAAAAATATTCCTAGCAGTATAAAGACAACGGAGGATTTGATAGATTTTAGTAAAAAAGGGAAAAAAGTAACCGCTAAAGAGTGTAAAAAAAGGGAAGAGGCGAAGTAAGATAGAGGTTTTTAGCCTACTTAAGTCTTCTTTTTTTTAAATCTTTGTTTTGCGAAAAACTAGAGTATCAACGACTTTTGCACCTATAAGATCTCCCCAGACGTTTATACTGGTTCTAAACATATCCAAAAATCTATCTACGGCAATGATTAAAGCTATATATTCGACAGGTAGTCCTACACTCTCAAGTATCATAGTCATCATGATAAGACCGGCACCTGGGATACCGGCTGCGCCTATTGAGGCAAAAGTTGCTGTAACAAAAATTGTTACTTGCTGAGCAAATGTAAGTTCCACTCCGCTGATATTGGCTATAAACATAACTGCTATCGATTCATAAAGCGCGGTTCCGTCCATATTTATAGTGGCTCCAAGAGGAAGGACAAACCCGGCTACTTTTTTATCAACATTGGCGTTTGTTTTTGCTACTTCTATAGAAACGGGCAGCGTAGCTGAACTTGAAGCTGTTGAAAAGGAGACCATCAAAGCCTCTTTGATTTTTGTAAAATATGTAATAGGATCTATTTTGGTAATGAAATACAAAATAGCTCCAAGTGTAACAACTGCATGTAAAAATAGGGCAAAAAGTACTGTTAAAACATAACTGTATAGATTTATCAAAGGATCTATCCCGTTTTTGGCTATTGTGTAGGCAATAAGAAAAAATACGCCTATTGGCGTTAGATTTATGATCCATTTTGCCAAAACCATCATAGAGTCGTTTATGGAGTCGAAAAAGTTGTAAAGTGTCTCTTTTTTATCTTTTTGAATATACATAGTTGCTATCGCAAACATAATTGCAAAAAATATAATAGGCAAAATCTGCCCGTTAGCAAACGCGTAAAATATGTTTGATGGTATGAAAGAGAGTAAAAAATCGTTTATATTTACATCTTTTGGCTGAATATCCGAAGAGATATCTTGTGGAAGCTGCATATTGGAGCCGGGATCGAAAATATTTACTACTATAAGCCCTAAAATAACTGCTAGCGATGTGGTAGAGAGATAATATATAAAAGATTTTAACCCTATCGATTTTAGATCATCGCTACTTTTCAACCCTAAAATGGCGATGAAAATTGATGCGAAAACAAGCGGAATGATAAGCATTTTTAGAAGCGCTATGTAGATGTCGCCAATTACTTTCAAGTTAAGGGCTAAATCTTTAAAGAAGTAGCCAAAAATTACGCCTAAAATTATAGAAAGTAGTGTTAAGTTTTCTAAATTTAACACTTTTTTATTCATCCCCGCCCCTTTATATTATCTTAAAGAAACAGGGCAATTATATAAATTGTAAAGATTATTGTCAAATATATGGCGCTTGTGCCAAAAATATTTGCTCCTTGGCAGCTTGTACAGTTTTTATATTTTTGGGTCTCATATTTTGCATATAATGCATAAAAAATTACCCAAGCAAATTCTAATATAAAAATAGGAGTTTTATATGTTATAACAAATTTTGCAAATTGAAAAAAGAGACTAGCGACCAATAAAATAGTATGTAAGGTTAGCGTATATCTTAAAGCTTTTATTATTTTGTCTTTTACAAAATAACTAGGACAAGTATCGCCGTAGGAACCGTACTGTTTAAAAAACTCTTTCTGTTTCTTTTTGTCTAACTTGTCAAAAAGATATCCGCCATAAGCCATATCTATTTTTCTTTGCAAAAATATAGCCTCATCTCCGCTTACTGTTAAGAATTTATCATTTTTGTCTATATCTTGATACATTATTTTTATAGTGTCATATCTTTTAACTGTTACTTCAATATCGGGTAAGCTCTCATCGCTCTCCGTAGAATCGATAAGTTTTCCGCTTTTTCCAAAAATTGCGGGATTTATCATTGTTACAAATTCTTGGTTTTTATCTTTGAAGACGATTATTCTTTTAGGTATACCTATCTGAATTGCGCTTAGACCTTTGATATTGTTTTCTTCAATAGTCTTTTTTAACTTCTCTATGGTCTCTTTTACGGAGATATCGTTAAAATCTCTAACTAAACCTGAAATTTGCAGCAGTGTCTTGTCAGGATAGGTTAAAATTTTTGCCATTAGCAATTCCTTAGAAGATTATATGAAGAAATAAGGGGCAAAAAGCCCCTAAATATGCTTAATTGTGGCTTTTTGCAACAACTCTAAGCATTTTGAGGTTGATTATAATAAATCTTATAAACTGCCATATCTTACAAGTTCTCAAGAACCTTTGAAAAGGGCCTGGTATCATTGTTCCAAAAGTTTTTCCGTCATATGGTTTAATATCTTTTTGAATCTCTTTGTAAGCCATTTTTTTTCTCCTTATTTTGGTTAAAAAGTTAAAAAAGTTAAATTAGTTGAGCAGTAACGATAGATATTCCACTCAACTACTTAACAACTCAACAAAACTATTATTCAGGTATTAATGTCCAGCCCGGTTTAAGTTGCGCTTTCCACATAAACATATAATGTAGTATATGTTTGATCCAGTGTCCGGCAAGTCCGATTTCACCAAAAGTATAATCAGGATCTCTACCGGTTCCCGGATACTTGTCATAATCAGGTACAACAGGATAAACTGTTAGTGCAACTGCTGTTCCGTCAAACAGACCTTTTCCTGTTGAAGCTATACAAGCAGCTCCCATCTCTGCCATAGAAGCATGATGCATAGGCTTATCGGCTTTGCCTTGAATCATCTCAACTATACTATGAGCTACAGTTTTACCAATAATTCCCGAAGGCATACCCGTTCTAGGAGGTGCCGGAGTTATTGGCGTACCGTTTACAGATTTTGCCGGTTTGCTTATTGGATGAGGAGGGGCAAAGGCAATACCTACTGCGAACATATTCGGATAGTCAGGGTTTTGATAATATTTTGGCCAGTCATCGCCTTTCCACTCTTCAAAAGATTTTGGAGTGTAATCGGCATCAACTTTCATAAAGCCGTTTGGCATAAATACTTTATCGGTAATATCGTTTCCTTCTTTATCGTATGCTTTAAGACCTACACCGCTAAACGGAGGTATGAGCATTGCAAAATCAAACTCTTCTTCTCCTTCTGTACCGTCTAAGAGTTCGTAAGAGAGTTTTCCTTTTTGAACTTCTTTAACGTGAGCGCCTGTAATCCAGTCAAGTCCTCTTTCGGCAAATAGCGACTCTGCCAAAACTTTACTTGAAACGATATGTCCACCCCATTTTATATGTAGGCCTGCAACACCGAAATCTCCTAGAAATTGCTCATTTGATATCCATTTTATTTCGGCTTTATCTCTAACTCCTGCTTTTCTTAGTTCATGCTCGATATTGAATATATACTCAAATGCCGCACCTTGACATGTACACATTCCATGACCGGTACCTATAAGGAATTTCTGTTTTTCACCTTTTTTCATCTTTTCTATCGCGATTTGTAAATGATCGTTTGCTTCGGCCGCATGTTGATATGTACATACCGATAAGCTATTGTGTTCAGGTCCTAGACCAGGCGTAGCCGCAAAGTTTAGTTTTGGACCGGTAGCATTGATCAAGTAATCATATTCAACCTCTTCTATTTCACCTTTTTTTGAAGGATCGGTATATTCTATAGTAACGTATGGTTTTTCACTTTCTTTTTTGCCTTCGGGGTGAATAGATACCGCTTTTGCCTGTTTAAAATCTATTCCAGCCTTTTGGTAGACGGGAGCCAATTCAAAAACAACGTCCTCTGGTGTCATCTGACCGACACCTACCCAGATATTAGAAGGGATCCAGTTCCATTTGCTGTTAGGAGAGATTACAACTACCTCATGACTATCACCAAGCCAATGTTTTGCGAAAGTAGCAGCAGTATGTCCGGATACACCTGCTCCTAGTACGACTAATCTTGCCATATAAACCCCTTTAAAATTAGATTCGACTTTTATTATAATCCTTTTATCTTTAAAGAAATATTATAAAAACTGAATGATTGATAAGATATATTGATTGATACCTATAAGAAAAGATTTAAATTATGTGAAGTTAAATTAATATTGGAGAAATATAAGATATTATTCAATAATTATTAATAGTTTGTTCAATAATTTATATTAAAATTAAAAGATTTGGTCTATATACTCATTTTTAAAATCCACATACCTTTTTGCAGATTTATAAAGCTCTTCTACCTCTTTGTCGGTAAGTTCTCTTGCGACTTTTGCAGGAGTGCCGACAATTAAACTTCGTGGGGGGAATTTTTTATTTTTTGTTATTAGCGCTCCAGCTCCGACTATAGACTCTTTTCCTATAACCGCCCCATCCAAAATAGTAGCATTCATACCTATCAAACATCCATCTTCAATAGTGCAGCCATGCAGCATAACTTTATGTCCTATGGTTACGTCGTTTCCTATTATAGTAGGATTGCCGTCGCTCATATCGGGGTTTTTAAAGTGTGTAACGTGAATCATGGTCAAGTCTTGAATATTTGTTCTTTTACCTATTTTGATATAGTGAACGTCTCCTCTAACAACGCAACCGAACCAGATAGATGAGTCTTCACCAATCTCTACGTTGCCTATTACGGTAGAGTTAGGAGCTATCCATACGTTTTTTTCAAGTTTTGGAAACCACTCTTTATATCTTAAAAGCATATTAATCCTTTTTTTAAAATAGTTAAAA
Organism: Nitrosophilus labii; assembly: GCF_014466985.1. NCBI lineage: Bacteria > Pseudomonadati > Campylobacterota > Epsilonproteobacteria > Nautiliales > Nitratiruptoraceae > Nitrosophilus > Nitrosophilus labii. Next base: position 1,628,879 of record NZ_AP022826.1, on the reverse strand, counting down.
AAGTTAAAATTGTTGAGCAGTTAAAAAAGTTTAAGTTTATATGTGGTGATATTGTCATTTTTAACTCTCTTTCAAAAGTCTTCTTGCCAGTTTTTTTGCTCTGCTAACACTACTTTTTTTATGTGACGTGTAAAGCATATTGGTGTACTCTTCCATAACTATTTGGGAATTTATCGGTGTTTTTCCTATACGCTCAATCCTTTTGTACTCACCGTTTTCTTGAAGTTCTCTCGCTAAAACGTTATCGTTTATTTGAAGATTGAGTATTTCAAAAAGTTTTTCCGAAAGCTCTTTTTCAAATAAAGGCGTCATTAGTTCTATTCTTCTTTCTAAATTTCTTGGCATCCAGTCGGCGCTTGAGATAAAGATCTGAGGATTGGAATGTTTAAAATAGAATATTCTTGCGTGTTCTAAATATTTTCCTACTATGGAGATTACTCTTATATTTTCGCTTACATCTTTTACTTTTGGTCTTAAACAGCATATTCCTCTAACTATCAGGTCTATTTTGACTCCGGCCCTTGACGCTTTATACAGGGCTACTATAACTTCAGGATCCACCAAAGAGTTCATTTTAGCTATAATTCTTCCTTCACTCCCTTTTTTGGTCTCATTGTCTATAAGACTTAACAGTTTCGGTTTTATTTGTGTAGGGGACATATACAGAGTATTTAGTTTTCCTTTTTTTGAGAAACCCGTTAAATAGTGAAAAAATCTTGTGGCATCATCAGTAATATCTTTTTGAGAAGTAAAATAGCTTGTATCGGTATAGATTCTCGCGGTACTGGGATTGTAGTTGCCTGTTGCTAGATGAACATACTGTTTTAATCTATCACCCTCTTTTTTTATAATTTGAGCTATTTTAGCGTGAACTTTAAATCCGGGTATCCCAAAAATTACGTGAGCTCCGGCGTCTTCCAAGGCTTTAGCCCATATAAGATTGTTCTCTTCGTCGAATCTGGCTTTTAGTTCAACTAAAGCGGTAACTTGTTTGCCGCTTTCTGCGGCCTCAATAAGCGCTTTAACTATAGGCGAATCTTTTCCTACTCTATAAAGCGTCATTCTGATAGCCAAAACATCGGAGTCTTTACTCGCATCTTCTATAAACTTAACTACAGGATCAAAACTTTCATAAGGATGAAAGAGTAATATATCTTCATGCTCCATAATATCAAATATAGGCTCTTGATCTAGAGGCGGTAAAGTTTTTGGGGTGTATGGTTCAAAAAGCAGATGAGCGAAATTTTTATTGGAAACAATCTGCCAAAAACTTCCGAGATTTAGAGGAATTTTGAATTTATAGATATCATCTTTAAAGACTTTGATGTGAGAGTTTAAAAATTCAAGAAGGTCTTCATCTACATTTTCGCCTATTTCAAGTCTAACTATCTCTCCTTTTCTTCTAAGTTTCAATCCCTCTTCCAAAAGCTCCATAAAATCGTCTGCCTCTTCCTCTTCGATTTCTATATCGGCGTTTCTAGTTACTCTAAAAGGAGCGCTTGAAATGAGTTTATATCCGGGGAAAAGTGCGTTTATATGTTCTTGAACCAAAGATTCTATAGGAACGTAGGTATTATCTATTTGAATAAATCTTGGCAAGACTCTTGGAATCCTAATAAGCGCATATTTGATTTCGTTTTCGTTTTGCATATCCGCTAGTTTTATGACAAGGGCGAAGCTAAGATTGTTTAGATGAGGAAAAGGGTGTGTTGCATCTACGGCTATAGGCACTATTACCGGATAAAGTTGCGTAAAAAAGTAGTTATCTACCTCTTTTTTTGTCTTTTCATCCAAATCGTTGTAATTTTTTATAAAGAGTCCCTCGTTTTCAAGTTCATTTATAATTTCGTAGAAAATCTTTTGAACCTCAAGTTTTTCTTTATGAAGATAATCTCTAATAGCCCTAAGTTGAGCAAGTGGTGACATTTTATCTGGGCCGGTTACTGATACTCTTGATTTGAAAAGCTGTTTTAGTCCGGCAACCCTTATCATATAAAATTCATCCAAGTTGGTTCCATATATGGCTAAAAATTTGAGTCTCTCAAGCAAAGGATTTTCTCTTTTTTGCGCTTCTTCCAAAACTCTTGAGTTAAATCTAAGCCATGATAGTTCTCTGTTTATGAATAATTTCGGATCTTTTAGATTTATCATTTGCTCCCTTTTTAAGCAATTATATAAAATTTTAGCAAACAAAAGATAAAATCTTTATAGTTGAGCTAAATAGTGTAAAAGTTTTAAATGTAAAGGGGATAAAATGAGGATAAATGAACTTATAAAGAAACATGTAGAGTTTAAAAAAATCTATTTTAAAAAACATGAAGATCTTTTTGTAGAACTTGTAAAAAAAGGACAGAGCCCAAAAGCGCTCTTTATAGGCTGTAGCGATTCAAGAGTCATTCCCTCTTTGATAACGGGAAGTAAACCGGGAGATCTCTTTGTTTTGAGAAATATTGGAAATTTTGTACCTCCTTTTAAACCCGATTACGACTTTCACGCAACTGCGGCGGCAATCGAGTATGCGGTGAGTGTTTTGCAGGTAGAAAACATTATAGTTTGCGGACACTCTCACTGCGGGGCTTGTGAGTCGTTATATAAGGATATACCGGATACTCCTGAGTTGATACATACTAAAAAGTGGCTTGAGATCGGTATTCCCGCAAAAAAGGCGGCACTAGAAGCAGTAGGAGAGGAAAATAAAGATGAACTTCTTAGATTTACTGAGAAGATATCTATACTAGTTCAGATAGAAAATCTTTTGACATATCCGGAAGTTAAAAAAAGAACTAAAGAGGAGAAACTCTTTCTTCATGGATGGTATTATAAGATAGAGAGCGGGGAAATTGAGTATTATGACAGTGAAAAAAAAGATTTTTTCCCTTTGGAATTAGTGGATAGTTGAGGTGTTTTAGTTTTTGAATCGTAGTTTATTGGCAAAAACATAATTATTTAGAATATAGCATTTAACCATATTATCTTTTTTACTACTTAACTATTTAACCGTTTTATCTCCATAAAAGGTAGTTTATGTATCAAAATCTTATTTTGGCATTTTCCGGCTTAGGTCTCTTTTTATACGCAATGCTTCTAATGGAAGAGAGTATGAAAAAGCTTGCGGGAAGAAGTTTCAAAAAAATCATTCAAAATTCTACAAAAACAGTTTTAAAATCCATATTTATAGGAGTATTGGCTACCGCTGTTTTACAAAGCAGTTCGTTGGTTTCGTTGATAGTTTTGTCACTTGTAGGTGCGGGTTTTGTAAACCTTAAAAGCGGTATAGGAGTAATTTTTGGTGCAAACATAGGAACTACTTTTACATCTTGGGTAGTGGCGATTTTTGGTTTTAAACTAAATATCGAGAGCTTTGCCTTACCTTTAATAGGAGTCGGTAGTTTTCTACTCCTCTTTTTTATCGAAAATAAAAAAATATCTACTTTGGCCAAATTAATACTTGCGCTAGGATTACTCTTTTTGGGTCTTAGTTATATGAAAGAGAGTATGGAAGTATTTGCGCAAAATTTCGATCTAAAAGAGTATGCTTCCTATGGAACTTTTGCAATGGTTGCCGTCGGTTTTGTCTTAACCGCAGTTATTCAGTCTAGTTCCGCCGCAACCGCTATTTTTTTAACGGCGCTATATTCGGGGATTATAACTTTTGATATGGGAGCTGCTTTGGTCATTGGAGCAAATATAGGAACTACGGTGACCGCAATGCTTGGTTCCATTGGAGGAACGCCTGATAAGAAAAGAATCGCCGCTGCACATTTGATATTTAATTTGGCTACTGGAGTTTTGGCTTTGATATTGCTTCCCTATTTGAGCAGGTTTATATTGGAATATCTTGCTTTAAAAGATGATCTAACTACGGCACTGGCTCTATTTCACACTATTTTTAATTTTTTGGGCGTATTACTTTTTTCTCCTTTTATATCTTCTTTAGCCAAATATCTAAATACTCTCTTTACTAAGACAAAAACACCTATAGCTCATTATATAACCAAGGTTCCAACCGATATACCTGAAGTTGCGCTTGAGGCTTTGAAAAATGAATCTTTGCATTTATATAAAAACACTTTGGAGTTTTGTCTGTTTATAATAAATATTAGACCAAAAGATGTTATGGTAGAGAAATTAAAAACAAAAGAGATTTTAGAAAAAAATAGTGATATTTTGGATATAAACTACAGTAGGCTTTATAAGAACTTAAAAAAACTTGAAATTATGATCATATCTTATGCAAATGATTTAAAATCGAAAGAGCTAAAAGAGGATGAGGTAAAAAAGATTGGCGAGATTACGGAAGCGGTAGATAAAATGATGTTTGCTTCTAAAACCTTTAAAGATATAAAAGAGGATATGGATAGATTTGCCCTAAGTTTAAACGAATATGAGTATTCTATATATCAACATTTTAGATATAGTGTAGCAAAACTTTTTAAAAATATTATGAGAGTTATAGAAGGTGAAAAGAGTAGAGTAGCGGATATCGTTCGTATATACAATGAGATATCAGAAGATAATAAAAACGCTATCTTTTTTATAGCTCAAAGGATTAAAGAGTATGATATAGCTCAAGAGAGCGCCGCTACTATTTTAAATGTAAACAGAGCGATATTTTTTGCCTCTAAAAATCTTATAGAGAGCGCAAATAGACTATTTTTGCCTATGATTGATTTGACGGAAAACGGATTTGAAAATAGTAAAAAAGCCGCTTGATTTTATATTACCCAACTAAACAAAAGCCCGTTATAGACTTTTTATCTTCTCTATTTCGTCTCTTAGTCTTGCGGCCTCTTCGAATTCTAGTTTTTTTGCCGCTTCATGCATAAGGCGTCTTAGCTCTTTTACGATTTTCTCCTTCTCTTTTGGCGGGAGTTTTTCTATTTTCTTTTTCTTTTCATAAAGCACGTCGATATCTTCCATCTTTAGATTTTCATCCAGTTTTCTTTTGACAGTTTTAGGTATTATGCCGTGTTTTTCGTTGTAAATTTTTTGCTTATGGCGTCTATCAACGGTTGTTTTTATAGCGTTATACATAGATTTAGTGATTTTATCTTTTATATTCTCAAGAGTTTCTATATCGTCTACAACTACTCTTTTTTCGATATTTTCCGCAAACATCAAGACTCTTCCCTTTTCATTTCTAGCGGCTCTCCCCATAGTCTGAATCAAAGATGTTTCGCTTCTTAAAAAACCCTCTTTATCCGCGTCCAAAACTGCCACCATACTTACTTCCGGAAGATCTAAACCTTCTCTTAAAAGGTTTATCCCAATCAAAACGTCAAAATCACCAAGTCTAAGCCCCCTAATTAGTTGATTTCTCTCTATAGCATCGATCTCTGAGTGCATATATCTTACTTTAAGTCCTAAATCCGCGTAATACTTTGTAAGTTCTTCCGCCATCTTCTTAGTAAGAGTGGTTATCAAGACTCTGTTTTGTTTTGCAACCTCTTTTTTTATCTCATCATATAGAGTCTCTACTTGATACTGTGAAGGTAATACCTCTACGATTGGATCTAAAAGTCCTGTAGGTCTGATGATTTGTTCTGCAACAACGCTACTTAGTTCAAGCTCCGTTTCTCCTGGAGTTGCTGAAACGAAAAGATAGTGAGGGGCTTTGTTTATAAACTCTTCAAATTTCAATGGACGGTTATCTAGTGCGCTAGGCAGCCTAAAACCGTACTCTACCAATACCTCTTTTCTGCTTCTATCTCCTGCGTACATCCCTCTAAATTGGGGAAGACTAACGTGAGACTCGTCAACAATGATTAAATAATCTTTCCCCATCGCTTCAAAGTAGTCGATTAAAGAGTAGGGAGTTTCTCCGGGTTTTTTACCGGTGAGGTGTCTTGAGTAGTTTTCTATCCCTTTGCATGTTCCCGTAGTTTCTAGCATCTCTAGATCAAACTCCGTTCTTTGTTTGAGTCTTTGGTACTCTAAAAGCTTGTTCTCTTTTTTGAAGTACTCCAATCTCTCTTCTAACTCTTTTTCTATAGATTTTATGGCTTGGGCTAATCGGTTTTGTCCAACGATAAACTGGTTTGCGGCGTAGATTGTGATAGATTTGATATCTTTTATCTTTTTATTGGTTAGTACATCAAAATAGTAAATCGACTCGATCTCGTCACCGAAAAACTCTATTCTTATAGCTTCATCTTCACTATAAGCCGGATATATATCTATAACGTCTCCGCTAACTCTAAAATCACCTCTATCAAAAAAATTGTCGTTTCTTTTATAACCCATCTCTACAAGTCTGTATAGAAGTTCTTTTTGGTTTATTTCCTGACCAATTTCTAGTTTTTGAACCATTTTTCTATATTCATTTGGGTTTCCTAGTCCGTAGTTTGCGCTTACGCTAGCAACTACGATAACGTCGTCAAATTCTAAAAGCGAGGCGGTTGCCGAGAGTCTTAAGCGTTCTAGCTCATCGTTGATAGAGCTATCTTTTTCTATAAAAAGATCTTGTCTTGGCAAGTACGCTTCGGGCTGATAATAGTCGTAATAACTTATAAAATACTCTACGTGATTTTTTGGGAAAAAACCTTTAAATTCGCTATAAAGTTGGGCGGCTAAAGTTTTATTGTGAGTCATGATAAGGGTTGGCATCTGGAGATTTTCAATGATTTTGGCCATAGTATATGTCTTGCCGCTACCTGTTACTCCTAAAAGAGTTTGATATTTGTTGCCCGATTTTACAGAAAGAGTCAGTTTCTCTATGGCCTTTGGCTGATCCCCTGAGGGTTTAAAGTTACTTATAAGTTCAAATTTTGCCAAATTTTCTCCTGCTTTAAAATATTATTAGATAAAAGTTGATAAAATTATAGCAAATAGCCAAATTAAAACGGTTTGAAGCAGAAACGGGATATTTGGGAGATTTTTTGAAAGGATGGGAGTTGAGTGATATTAACGTATTGGAAAAACTTAATCAAAAGATTGAGGAGCTTTTAAAAAAGTTTGAGATGTTAAGAGAAGAAAATGAAAATCTTAGACGGGAGTTAGTTACTTGCAAAGCGAGCAACGAAGTTAAGGACGCAGAGATACAAAAGCTTCAAGAGGAGATAAGTTTAAAAGATATGGAGCTTGAAGAGATTGTTGAAAGAGTAGAAAAGATTCTTGGACAATGAAAAAGATATCCGTAACGGTAGCTGGTAAAACTTACGATATTAACATTGAAGACGCACTGGCAGATGAGCTTATAGAGGCTATGAGCAAAGATCTCAATATGGATGGAAACAACTCCGTCAAGGCTTTGCTTGAAGCTTATCTTAAAAAAAACTTCGAATACTTTCTAATGGAAAAAAAACTACATGAACTTTTAAAAAAACTAGATTCTTAGATAATTTTTTCTTATATTTTTTTCTTATGAAAAACATAACTATTTGCTAAAAAATTTTAAGTAAATATTTATCAAAAATATACGATAATCTATCTACTGGGAAGACCCAGAAAAATTTCATCAAAAGGAGATGCGATGCGTAAAGCGTTTACAATGATCGAGTTGATCTTCGTGATCGTGATCATCGGGATTTTAGCGGCAGTTGCTTTGCCAAGATTGGCAGGAGTGCAAGATGATGCGTTGATTTCTAGTGAAAAAAGCGGTATAGCCGCTGCAAGAAGCGCAGTTATAGCTTTAAGAGGAAAAGCTTTAGCTAGAGGAACTGATTTTAATATCACCGTAGTCGATAAGGATGGAGATCAAGGTTATGTTACGGTAAACTACGATTTTAACGGTACTACTCCAGGCACTACCGACGTTGAGCTATCAAAAACCAAATATCCTTTTCAGTTAAGTACCACTACCGCAGATTATACAATTAACACTAAAGTTAATGCTACTCAAACTGCTGAGCAACTTGATGGTGCGGCTTTAGCTATCGTGCTTGAGCCGGACGGTAGAGAGAGATATAAAACAAAAGCTGATAATAACAATACTAAAATCGTAGGTCCGGCTTCTACTACTATAGCCGATACCGCTGCTGAAATTAATACCAATAAGTACTGGTTGTATAACGCTTCCAATGGTACTTTTTCTCTTAAAGATGGTACTTATTAACACTTAAAGAAGGAGAGAAGAACTCTCCTTCTTAAAGCCTAGTTTATGGAAAGTAGAGCTTTTACTATCATCGAGCTTATCTTCGCTATCGTTATAATCGGCGTGCTTACTACTATAGCTATAAGTAGATTTGAATCTATAGAAGATGACGCTTTAAGCGCCGTTGAAAAATCGACTATAGGTGAAGCAAGACAGTCTATTTTATCTTTTTATGGATGGGCTCTGTTACACCCAAGCGAAGAAAACAAAACTGTCTCCATCATCGGAAAAGATGGAAACAGATACGATTGTGCCGTAATTTTTTCTTCGCAGAGATATCCCGTAACCGTTACAGCTAAAGAGACCGGTGTTTTTACAGATAACAATCTTAGCATAGGCAGCGGTACTAATATAGGAGACTACAAAACGTTGGCTCCTTTGATGCTTGATCCTCCAACCATAAAAGATTGGAACTCTACTAGAGTTGAGGAAAGATACGAATATCTAACAGGCCCGGCTACCAACTTTGTAACGTACGAAAATGCCGAACTTAAAAAAGGTATGTATTGGCGTTATGATAATCATCAAGGGATTTTAGGTCTAAAAAAATAACTTCTGCTATAATTTCTTAAAAAATCTAGAGGACTTTATGATACTTCTTGGTCACAACGGGGCTGGAAAAAGCACTTTTATAAACTTTCTGCTCGGTTTTTACTCAAAACTTTCAGATCACCCTTTTTTGCCGCATTTCAAAGATCATTTGCCAAATATCGATAAAAAAGATATCGGTTATGCTCCCGAAGCTGCGCTTTTGGATCTAAATATGAGCGCTATGGACTATTTTAAAATGATGGCCGTTTTAAGAGACGTAAAAGATTTTGATCCTTATGTACTCTTAAAAAGCGTAGCTTTGGAAGTTGAACTAAATACTCCTATAAAAAAGTATTCAAAGGGAATGAAACAAAGACTTCTTTTGGCTATAGCGCTTCTAGGAAAACCAAAAACGTTGATATTGGATGAACCCACAAGCGGCCTAGATCCTTTTGGAAGAGCGGAGATTGAAAAACTTTTAATAACTCTAAAAAAAGAACACTCGTTCATAATATCTACACACTCTTTAGAACTGGCTTTGGCGCTAGAGGATGAGATTTGGATACTAAAAGAGGGAAAGATAGAGTTTAAAGGATATCCAAAAAATGTAAAAGAGTTAGAGGCTCTGCTTTTTAGATATCGTCCGGAGAAGATTAGATGAAAAAAGTTTTTAGTTTGGTAAAGTTTTTTTCTAAGTCATTATTTAAAGAGAAAGCGACTACTCTCTTTATCCTTTTAGCGGTGATAATGATAGTAATAGCGTTGGGACTTAGCGATATAGATATTGCTAGAAAATATAAACTCTTAGAGGACGTTCTTTTAACTTCTCAGATGTTTTTGTTGCATGTTGCGGCTCTTTTTTACGCTTTTGATTTTTTGCAAAAAGAGAGGACACTTGGACTTTTTGTACTTCCTTTGTCAACAGGACTTAGCAGAAGAGGGTATCTTTTAGGACAATTTTTAACGATTATATTTATGGTTTTTACTATTTTTGTCTCATTTTTTATGATCGACTCCCTTGTACTCTATCTTTTAGAGAAAGAGTTTGTTTACCAGGTTTTATGGCAGCTCTTTTTATATACTCTATCGGCTATTTTGCTTAGTTTTTTTATCACTCTTTTTTCAAATTTTGTTTCGCTAATGAACTCCGTTATTTACAGCGTTGCTCTTTTTTTTATAGGAAACGGATTGGATGAGTTTTACGTTTATGCCCACTATATAAAAAAAGAGCAGTTTTTAGAAAAGATTTCGACTCTATTTTACTATTTTGTACCCAATTTTTCATATTTTGACAAGCAGGCGCAGGTAGTAAATAGAGCATTGATAGGAAAGGAAGAGTTTTTTTTATATCCGGTCGGATACTTTTTGATTTTGGCGGTTTTAATCTTTTTAGTTTCATATATAAAATATCAAAAAAGGGTACTTCGTTTTGGCGAATAGAGTCTCTATTTTTGTAGTTATCTCACTACTTGTAGGGTTTGTCTATATAACTCCAAAGCCGACTAGGGAGAGTTTGGTTGTAAATGAGATCTTATTTGCCAAACCTCTTTTTTTTAGGGCTTTGACAAACTATACTCATACGTTGAGCGCGGATAAACTTTGGCTTCTCTCAAATACGGTAGGTGAAGTTGCTGTAGGGGATAGTTTCAAAGTTGACGAGATGGAAGTTTATAGAGCATTTAAAACTATCATAGTAATGGATCCATTTTTTTATCCAGCTGTAAATTATGCCGCAACCTATCTTGCTTCTATCAAAAAAAGAGTAGATTTGGCAACGGAGCTTATAAAAACGGCTAGGATATTCAATAAAAACGACTTTAAACTCTACTTTTTAGAAATAATTTTGTTATTAACGTATGAGGATGAAAAAAAGCTTGATGATGAGTATATCGCCTCTTTGGCTAAAAAAGCTACGCTATTGCCGGATAGCCAAAAGATACTAGGACGCATCCTTGTAAAAGATTGGATAGAGGATATGCTAATCTACGCAAGGGATAAAAAAGGAAAACGCGCTCAAGCTATCGAAGATCTAAAGTGGCTTTTAAAAAACACGAAAGATCCGGCTAAGAAAAAAGAGATAGAAAAAAAACTAAAAGAGCTTATTAACAGATGAGATACTACATCGTAGCTATAAACCAAAAACCTCTGTTGCTTACATACTCCCATCAAGACTCCTTAGAAGTGGGAACTTTAGTCGAGGTTGAGATAAAAAAGAGACTATATAAAGGATACATATTAAAAGAGACCAAAAAGCCCTCTTTTGAGTGCAAAGAGATAATGAATATAACCGAATTTTATCTGCCTAAAAATTATATGGAGATTGCAAAGTTTATCTCAACTTACTATTTTTGCTCTATTGGCGAAGCGCTCGGCCTTTTTGTTCCTTTTAAAAAAGAGAGATTTGTAACTAAAAATTTGAAAATAAAAAAAGATTTATCAACCAATTCTCAGTTACCGATTACGCAGTCCACAATTGAACTATCTGCAGAACAAAAAGAGGCATTAGAGTTTATAAAATCTCATCAGATATCTTTGCTTTTTGGAGATACGGGAAGCGGGAAAACGCAAATTTATATGAGATATTTTCAAGAGATATTGGCTAAAGGTAAAAGCGCGATATTTTTAATGCCAGAGATCTCTTTGACTCCTCAAATGGAGGAGAGACTAAGAGAGTATTTTGGAACAAGTGTGGCTATATGGCACAGCAAAATATCCAAAAAGAAAAAAGAGGCGATTTTAGAAGATATCTATAGTGGTAAAGTGAAGATAGTTGCGGGACCTAGAAGCGCTCTTTTTTTGCCGATGGAAAATCTGGGTTTGATTGTGGTGGATGAAGAGCATGATGATAGTTACAAAGCTCATAACCGCCCTAGATACAACGCGAAAGATTTGGCTATCTATTTTGGAAAAAAACTGGGAATAAGTGTTGTTTTGGGAAGCGCTACGCCTTCTTTAAACTCATACTTAAAATTTCCTCACTTTAGACTCAAAGGTAGTTTTTATAAAGGAAAAAAAGAGTTTGTTTGGGAAAATGAGCTAACATCTTTGACGTCTTTGGTGATTGAGCATATAAAAGAGACATTAAAAAATAAAAAGCAATCTATTATATTTTTACCGACAAGAGCAAACTTTAAATATCTGATATGCTCTGATTGCGGCGAAGCGGTTAAATGTCCCTATTGCGATGTGGGTATGAGTTTGCATTTTGACAAAAGAGCGCTTGTATGCCACTACTGTAACTTTGCCGAGCCGATACCAAAAAATTGTCCATCTTGCTCTTCGCAAAATCTCAAAGCCAATAGAATCGGCACTAGCGAGATTGTAAAAGAGCTTAGAGAGATTTTCAAAGATGCAAAAATTGCAAAATTTGACAAAGATGAGATAACTACCCATAAAAAACTTCAAAATACTCTAAAAAGTTTTGCAAACAAAGAGATAGATATTTTAGTTGGTACCCAGATGCTCTCAAAAGGGCATGATTATCCGGATGTAGCGCTATCTGTTGTGTTGGGAATAGACTATGTTTTAAATATGGCCGATTTTAGAGCAAGAGAGAAAGCGGTATCTCTTTTTTTGCAGATTGCCGGAAGAAGCGGAAGAAAAGAGAAGGGAAAAGTTTTGGTGCAGACTCTAAATCGGGATTTTTTTGAAAATTATCTAGATTTTGAGAAGTTTTTAAAAGATGAGATAGAGTTTAGAAAAGGGTTGTATCCTCCCTTTAAGAGACTAGCTATTGCCCTTTTTTCTCACAAAGATAGAAAAAAGGCGCAAGAGAGTATGCAAGAGATGTTAAAAAAACTAAAAAGATTTGAAGATATAGAAATAGTGGGTTTTGGAGAAGCTCCTATAGAGAAGATAGCGGGGAGATACAGATATAACATAATTTTAAGAAGTGATTTGGCAAAAGCTTTGATAAACGCCATAAATAGATCAAAAATCGAGCTAACAGAAGTTGATATGGATCCGATTAATATTGTGTGATATAATAATGTATAAAAGTGATGTAGGAGTATAAATGCATAGAACCCAAATATATTTTGAAGAGGAACTATTTGAAGAGATAAAAAAAGAGGCGTTTAAAAGGGGAGAAAGCATATCTTCTTATATAAGAAGTGTTTTAAAAAAAGAGATTAAGAAGAAAAAAAACAGAAAGATTAATTTTAATGAGATTGCGGGACTATGGGAAGATAAAAATATGGATCTTATAAGTTTAAGAGAGTCGGCCTGGAAAAAATGATACTTTTGGATACGAATATTTTAATAGAAGTATTAAAAAATAATAGAAAAATAGTTGAGTTCTTAAATGGTTTAGAGGATGAGGTTATAATCTCTTCAATTACTCAAATGGAGCTATTTTATGGCGCATTTAATAAAATGGAGATAAAAAAACTAGAAAAGTTTTTTTTAAATTTTGAAATTGTGTATATTGACGAAGAGATTTCAAAAATTGCGACTAATTTAGTAAAAAAATATTCAAAAAGTCATAATCTAAATATTCCAGATAGTTTGATAGCGGCTACTGCAATTAAGAAAAATTGCTATCTTTGTACACTCAATTTAAAAGATTTTAAATATTTAGATAAGATTAAACTGTTAGAGGTATAAATGAATAAAAGATATCCAACAAAAAAGATATATGTAGGAAATGTAGCAGTTGGCGGTGACGCTCCCATATCCGTTCAATCTATGACATATTCTAAAACAAGAGACGTAAAAGCCACCGTAGAGCAGATAAAGAGACTCCATTTTGCCGGGTGCGATATAGTAAGAGTCGCGGTTCCGGAAGAAGAAGACGCAATAGCTCTAAAAGAGATAAAAAAAGAGATCTCTTTGCCTTTGGTTGCCGATATACACTTTAATTACAAACTAGCTCTCATTGCGGCCGAGGTTGTTGACTGTATAAGGATAAATCCGGGCAATATCGGCAGTAAAGAGCGTATAAAAGAGGTGGTAAAAGCTTGTAAAGAAAGAAATATACCTATAAGAATAGGCGTTAATGCCGGGAGTTTGGAAAAAGAGATAGAGCAAAAGTACGGAGTAGGCGCAAAAGCAATGGTGGAATCTGCGCTTTATCACATAAAACTTTTAGAAGATCTAGATTTTACCGATATTAAAGTCAGTCTAAAAGCGAGTGATGTTCCAAGAACCGTAGAGGCTTATAGAACTTTAAGACCTTTGGTACCGTATCCGTTTCATTTAGGAGTAACAGAAGCAGGAACAGTGTTTCATGCTACTATTAAATCGGCTATAGGTATAGGATCTTTGCTTTTAGATGGTATTGGCGATACCATAAGAGTTTCTATTACCGGTGAGCTTGAAAAAGAGGTGGAAGTTGGACGTGCTATCATTAAAGATAGCGGTGTCGCAAATGAGGGAGTAAATATCATCTCTTGTCCAACTTGCGGTAGGATAGAGGTCGATTTGGTAAAAGCTGTTGCAGAAGTGGAAGAGAAGACAAAACATATAAAAAAACCTCTTAATATCTCCGTTATGGGTTGTGTAGTAAACGCTATCGGAGAAGCTAAGCACGCCGACGTAGCCATAGCGTACGGTAAAGGAAGCGGTCTTGTTATGGTGAAAGGTGAAGTTGTGGCAAAGCTTCCTGAAAATAAGCTAGTAGATAAATTTTTGCAAGAAGTAGAGAAGTTGGCAAAAGAGAACTAATCTCTAATAACTCTTATATTTCCTTTGACGAACTAAAATTTTTAAAAATGATATAATAAATTAAAAACTAAAGAGAACTAAAGAGGGTATTTTGGAAGCGCATTTATACAATCTAAATATAGAACGAGCAGTTTTAAGTTCTATTATTTTTGATCCTGAACTTTATGAAGATATAGCCGCAGTTTTAAAGCCGGAAGATTTTTATCACCCGTTCCATAAAAACCTGTTTAGGGCTATGGAGGAGCTTTTTAAAGAAGATCAGCCCATAGATGAAGAGTTTTTGAAAGAAAAACTCTCTCTTAAAAATCAGTTTGACGAAAACGAATTTTTAGAAGTTTTAGCCGCTAACCCTCTATCAAATACCGCTGCTTACGTTAAAGAGATAAAAGAGAAAGCTATAAAAAGAGAGCTTATTCATCTAACTACGGAGATAAAGAAGATAACAATCGAGCAGGATCTGCCAGTAACCGATGTTATAGATACCGTACAATCCAAACTATACAAGATAACCCAAGAAACTAGTGCTAAAGATTTCAAAGATTCGGCCGAAGTCGTTAAAGATACTCTTACTCACATATTGAAGATGAAAGAGAGGGGCAACTCAATTTTGGTAGGTCTTGATACAGGTTTTCATGAGCTAAATCTTAAAACCGCCGGATTTAGCCCGGGAGATTTGATCATTATCGCAGCAAGGCCGTCTATGGGAAAAACGGCTTTTAGCTTAAACATAGCTCAAAACGTTTTGGATCACAACAAAGGTGTAGCTATTTTCTCTTTGGAGATGCCGGCTGAGCAGCTTCTTCTTAGAATGCTTAGTGCAAAAGCCGCTATTCCTTTACAGCGCTTAAGAGTAGGAAATC
Organism: Nitrosophilus labii; assembly: GCF_014466985.1. Lineage (NCBI taxonomy): Bacteria > Pseudomonadati > Campylobacterota > Epsilonproteobacteria > Nautiliales > Nitratiruptoraceae > Nitrosophilus > Nitrosophilus labii. The sequence continues at coordinate 1,613,732 of NZ_AP022826.1, read as the reverse complement.
TTACCGATCAAGAGTGGAGTGAGATAAGTAGGGTAAGTGACTATATGGCAAGCAGAAAACTCTTTATAGACGATGAAGGTCTTATAAACATACATCAGCTAAGAGCCAAACTAAGAAAGCTTAAATCGACTCATCTCGATATCGAACTGGCTATTATAGACTATCTGCAGTTGATGAGCGGTGGCGCCAATAAAGAGAGACATTTAGAGATCAGTGAAATCTCAAGAAGCCTGAAACTCCTCGCAAGAGAACTAGAACTTCCAATAATCGCTCTTTCTCAGCTAAACAGATCACTAGAAAGCAGGGTTGATAAAAGGCCAATGCTTAGTGATCTTAGAGAATCGGGCGCTATTGAGCAGGATGCCGATGTGATACTTTTTGTTTATAGGGATGATGTTTATAAGATAAAAGAGATGAAAGAAAAAGCGAAAGAAGCAGCCAAAAAAGGCGAAAAAGTGGATGTTCAGATACCTGAAAAGAAGGTTGAAGAAGCTGAAATCATCATTGGAAAACAAAGAAACGGACCAACCGGCGTTGTAAAACTCTTTTTCCATAAAGATTATGTTAAGTTTGCAGAAGAAGCTACCGAGACAATTAGAGAGTATGAGATGAGGGAGTCTAATATTGATATTCCGCAGATTTAAGTTGGTTAGTAGAGGAGTGAAGATTGAAGGATGAAGAGGTGTGAGTGTTGATGTTGGTGGGGAGTGAATGGTTGCTGGTTAGTTGTGGGGATCGATAGTCGTTAGTCGTTAGTGGTGAGTGTGGGTGTGGGTGAAGTTTTAGTGTTAAGTGCTAATTTTAGTATTAAGTTTTTGTTCTTTGTTCTTAATCCTTAACCATTAACTTTGAGCACTTAACTCTTATTCCCATTTAACCACTCAACCAAAAATCCTAATTCCCAATTCCAAATTCCTAATTCCTAATTTCCATTTACGAATCACGAATTACGAATCACGGAAAAAGAGGTAACGTTTGAATGATTTTAAAGTTCCTCTCTTTATGAGTCATAAGGAGAGGTTATACGCCTTTATCGCTCTTTTTTTGATCTTTATGCTAAATCTCTCTTTTGAGTATTATAAATATAAAAAAATTGCCTCATCAAAATATTTCACTACAGTTGCCGAAGTTTTAAATCAGTATAAAAAGAAAAACTACTACGTATTAAAGTTAAAAAGTGAAGATGGTTTTACTTTTTATACCACTTCAAAAGAGGATTTGAAAGATTTAAGAGGAAGAAGGGTCGAAGTATTGCTCATAAAAACAAGATTTAAGAAAAATTTTTTCGATTTTTTAAAAGGCTTTTATACGGTAAGTTATATAAAAGGTGTACTTCCTGATACTTCGATAAAAAATAGAGTTTCAAAAGTTATCTCTTTACAGCACGAAAACTCTTTATCAAAAGAGCTCTATAATGCCCTTTTTTTAGCAGAGCCTATCTCAAAAGAGTTAAGAGAGAAGCTCTCATTTTTGGGTTTAAGTCATCTAGTGGCGATTAGCGGATTTCATCTAGGTTTGATTGCTGCGGTTATATTTTTTATCTTTTATCTTTTTTATAAACCTTTACACCAAAGATTTTTTCCGTATAGAAATAGAGTTTTTGACGCTATGGTAGTAGTTTCGTTGGTCACTTTGAGCTATCTTATTTTCTTGGGAGAGGTTCCATCTCTTATAAGAGCCTATGTGATGATGGTATTTGGTTTTTTTCTTTTTTTTAGAAATATCGAGATTTTATCTTTTGAGACTCTATTATGGGCTGTTTTGGTGATTTTGGCGCTTTTTCCAAATCTGTTTTTTTCCGTAGGTTTTTGGCTCTCCGTTTCGGGCGTTTTTTACATATATCTTTTTTTGCACTATTTTAAAGGGTTAAATAAGTGGCTAATTTTTATTTTACTGAACTTTTGGGTATTTTTTGCGATGATTCCGGTAGTTCACTATTTTTTTTCAAATTTTTCCTATATGCAGTTTTTTTCGCCGTTTATAAGTATGATTTTTACTTTTTTTTATCCGCTCTTTGTTGTTTTACATATCGTAGGTTTTGGTGGCGCTTTGGATCAGTATCTGTTAAAATTTTTTTCAATGGATTTTGCAAAGTTTCACTTTGAAACACCCTTTTGGTTTTTGCTTTTTTATATCTTAATATCTATTTTATCAATCTATAAAAAGCGGATCTTCTACCTCTTTATCTTCGTCAATATCTCTTTTTTTATTTATCAAATAGCAAAGCTTCAAACCGTATAAAAATATTATCCATGAGATATAGATCCATAAAAAGAAGAACAAAATTACGCTTGAAGAGCCGTAGATAGTTAGATAGGTTTTGCTGTAAATTACATAATATACAAACAAAGATTTACTAATATACCAAGTTAGAGAAGCTGCAAATGAGGAAATTAGCGCGGCTTTTGGCGAAATTTTTATATTGGCGGAGATTATATAGGTTATAAAAAAAAGTCCCCAGATGATTAGATATGGAAAAATGGATAAAAAGTTAATCCAGCTTGTATATTCGAATCTGTTTAAAAGTTCTTGGATCTGCTTTGAGAGAAAAAAAGAGAGCGCCAAAGCTATAGGGCCTAAAGTGACCAAAGTCCAGTATGTAGTGATAGATTGCCATATACCTCTTTGTTTTGTTTTGAAGATCTTGTTTACTATATATTCGAAATTTTGAAAAAACATTAACGATGCGAAAATAACAAATACAAAACCTATAATCCCTAACTTTTCACTGTTTTGCAAGAAGCTTTCAAGATATTTTGATACGGTCTCTTGATGGGTCGGCATAAGGTTCGAAAATATAAACTCTTTGATTTTGTCGTAATATTTTTCAAAACTAGGCATTTTTGTAAAGAGAGAAAATGAGATTAAAAGAAGAGGAATTATGGAAAAAATCGTATGAAAACTTAAGGAAGAGGCGTAAAGAGTAATATTTTCATCATAGATATTTTTATATAAATTAATAATTTTTTTTCGCAAAATTATACCTTTTGTAATTAGACATTAGACATTGGTCATTAACCGCTTAGCCATATCTCTTCCACTTTCAGCCTTCCACCTACAACCCCATTTTGCCCGGATTTAGTATGTTGTTTGGATCGAAAGCTTTTTTGATGGCGCGAAATAGATTGAGCTCTTCTTCGCTAAAAGCCATTTTCATAAAAGGTGCTTTGCTAAGTCCTATACCGTGTTCGCCGCTTAGGGTTCCGCCTATCTCTATAGTCATCTTAAAAATCTCTTCAATAGCCTTGTATCCTATCTCAATCTGTTTTGGATCATTTTTATCTACCATAACGTTTGTATGAACGTTTCCATCTCCGGTATGTCCAAAACATGGGATTTTGACTCCATATTTTTTAGATATCTTTTCAACCTCTTCAAGGTACCTCGGTAGCATACTTCTTGGAACCGTAACGTCTTCGTTTATCTTTTTGCTTCCGTATATGGTGATGCTTTGGCTAGCGTTTCTTCTAGCAAACCATATATCGGCTGCTTCTTTTTCATCTTTGGCGACTCTAAATTCGCTGCAGCCATTTTCTTTGAAAAATTTCTCCAAAAGAGATATTTGATAATCTATCTCCTCTTCTACGTTGCCGTCTATATCGCTTATTAGTATCGCTCCTGCGTTGACTGGTAAGCCTTTATGAAACTTTTCTTCCACCGCTCTGATGGTAAGGTTGTCTAAAAACTCCATAGCTACGGGATTGGCTCCACCAGCTAAAGATTTATAAACGGCGTTCATAGCATCGTTGACTGTAGGAAAAACTCCCATAACGGTTTTTGTAAGTTTAGGCTTTGATAGAAGTTTTAGGGTTATTTCCGTTATAACCGCTAAAGTTCCTTCGCTTCCCACTAAAATTCCGGCAAGGTTGTATCCTGCTACGTCTTTTATGGTCTTTTTACCGGCTCTTATGATGTCTCCGTTTGGTAAAACAGCTCTCAAGGCCATAACGTAATCTTTTGTAATCCCGTATTTGGCGGCTCTCATACCTCCTGCATTTTCGGCAACGTTACCTCCAATGGTAGAGTACTCTTGACTTGCGGGATCCGGCGGATAGAAGAGTCCAACCTTTTCAACTTCTCTTTGAAGCTCTTTGTTTATGACTCCAGGTTGGACTCGCGCAACCATATTTTCCATATCTATCTCTAATATTTTATTCATATACTTTTCTACCGCTAAAACAATTCCCCCTTTTGCAGGAAGAGCACCGCCGGTAAAACCGCTTCCGGCACCTCTAGGAACGATAGGAATTAGGTTTTCGTTGCAATATCTTAAAATTTTGCTAACATCCTCTTCGTTTCTTGGAAAAACTACTAATTCGGGTTTGAAATGTTCCCTAGTAGCGTCGTAAGAGTAAGCTAGTAAATGAGCCTTATCGCTTTTAACGTTCTCTTCGTCTATAAGTTTTTTTAAATCTTCAATATGCTTCTTCTCTATCATCTTGACTCCATAAGATTGTTATAGTAGTTGTCGTAGTTGGTTATCTCTCCGCTTCCGTAGAAATTAAGCCAACTTGTTTCAATCTCTTTTATCCTAGAGTAGAACGGAAGTTGGATCTCAACCCCTTTTTTTGTTATAGTCTCTCGAGCTACTTTTTTAAAACTTTGACAATCTACGAAAAAGCCGTTACTTTCTATAGCGAAATATACTATTCCGACTGCATATTTGTTGCAGAAATCTTGAAAATCTTTTTTTGTTGGCGCAGGATTTTGATATTGGGATAGTTGAGCCGCGAAAAGGTCGGGATGTACCCACTCTATTTCGGGATGTTTTTTTACTATCTCTTCGTAGGTTTTAAAGTTCGGTGCTATAACTACGCCTCTATCGTAAAGATAGTTTAAAATAACTTCGTCGTTTACTTTCGGTAAAATATTGGGTGTTGGAAGCGATTCTTGTTTAAGGGCGTTAAACATAGTAAATCTTACTCTATTTGGCTCTATAAGCTCAACACCGGCCACTATGGTGGCGTGTTCTTTATCAAAGTGGTGTATAACGACTCCGGAACTTCCAATAGGCGCGTTTACTTTTTCTATCGTTGCTTCTTTTTTGTCAATACTAAGGATTTTACTTTTTTTATTGGCTTCAATCGAGGCAAAAAGCGAAACCGTTGCCACTAGCAAAATAAAAAATCTTTTCACACTCTCTCCTAAAGTAAATTTATTGATGATTATATCAAAAAAGATGGAGTGTTATGATTAAAATAGCTTTTATTTGCGACTTAAGTAGTACTTTCTTAAGTGCAATTTTGGTAAAATTGGCAGCTTAATACATTCCGGAGAATTTATAGATGAGATTCCTCTTTTTAATAGTTTTAATATTAATATCTACTTTTGGCGCCGTTTTGGAAGAGAGTAGATGGAAAAGCGGTGAGACGCTTTTAACTTTTTTTGAAAAAAACTCCATTCCTCAAAAACTATATTACGATCTTGATAGAGAAACGAAAGAGTTGGCCGATGAGATTATCGCTGGCGTGAGATATTATACGCTAAAAGAGAATGGCCAAATCAAACAGATACTTATTCCGATAAATGAAGAGCTTCAAATACATATATTAAAAAAAGGAGATAAATATACGTTGGAGTTGACGCCCATCGTTTATCAGACGGTAAGAGACTCTTTTGTATTGGAGATAGAACACTCGCCTTATCAAGATATAGTCAAAAAGACGGGCAATAAAAAGCTAGCAAACGAGTTTGTCTCGGCTTTTAAAAATAGTATAGATTTTAGAAGGTCTCTTAGAAAAGGGGACAAAATTGCCATAGTTTATAACGAAAAAATAAGGATGGGAAAAATTTTCGGTTCTCCGGTGATAGAGGCGGCTATGGTGGAGACAAACGGTAAAAAACACTATATATATCTTTTTGAGGGAAGATATTATGACGATAAAGGTAGGGAAGTTGAGGGTTTTTTGCTAAAACGACCCGTTAGAAACGCAAGAATTACTTCAAAATTTACTCTAAGACGTTATCATCCTGTGCTTAAGAAGTATAGAGCCCACTTAGGCGTAGACTTTGCGGCTAGAAAAGGAACGCCTGTAATGGCCGCAGGCAGCGGAAGAGTGATTTTTGCCGGTAGAAAAGGAGGTTACGGAAACGTAGTTATCATAAAGCATAGTGACGGATACAAAACTCTTTATGCGCATCTTTCCAAATTTAGAAGAGGGATAAAAAGAGGAAAGTACGTAAAACAGGGACAAATTATTGGTTATGTGGGAAATACAGGACTTAGTACGGGACCGCATCTGCATTTTGGTCTTTATAAATACAACCGCCCCATAAATCCGCTAAGGATTGTAAAGATAACTAAAAGTAAGCTATCTTCTAAAAAGAGAAAAAAGTTTATGAAACTTGCGGCCAAATATAAAAGTGAGATCAAAAATGTTATAGCTTTGGGTGTTAAACCTAAAAAGTATGAAGAGTTTGATTTTATGGTTTCTTTAATAGAGGACAATAGTTCCATCAAAAAGGAGGGCGGTGATGGATAAGTTTAAATTTTCACAAATAGGACAAAATATAAAAAGTATAATAAAAAACGAAAACAGAAATAAAACTATTCCACCCTCCGAAATAGCCGCTTACCTTAAAAAGGTTAAAAAAGAGGATGAAGAGGCTTACTACAACTATCTAAAAAAGCTTCCGCCTGAAATTTTGGGTGAAGTTTTACTAGAACTTCCGGAGTCTTTGAAAGAAAATGCGATAAAGCATCTATCGGCCGAAAAATTAACGGTGGCCATTAAAGAGTTAGAGTCGGATGACGCTACCGATCTTATAAAAGATATCGAAGAGATTGATGAGAACTTAGAGAGAAAAGTTTACGAAAACCTTAGTGAAGAAGATAAAAAAGATATAGAAAAACTTAGTATCTATGATGAGACTCAAGCCGGTGCCTATATGCAGCTTGAGGTTTTTGAGGCTAAAGTTGACGAAACAATAGATGAGGCTATAAAGAGACTCAGAAAACTTAAAGAAGAGGGCGAACTTGAAAATATTCAGCAGGTTTACGTTGTTGACGATGATAGGCATTTAAAAGCTATTATACCTCTTGGAGATCTTATAACCTTTGATTTTAAAAAGAGATTTAAAGATATTATGAAAGAGGGAAAGTATGAACCTATAACGGTAAGGGCGACTGAGCCTATAAAAGATGTGATTAAAAAGTTTGAAGATTATAATTTGCCGGTTTTAGCGGTAGTAAACGACAACGGAAAACTTTTAGGAAGAATAACTTCAGATGATATCATAGACCTTATCGAAGAGCAAGCTACCGAACAGATCTATAACCTAGCGGGTGTGGAAGATGATGCGGAAGAGGAAGATGATATCAAGATAGTAACCAAAAAAAGGGCTTGGTGGCTATTTATCAATCTTTGGACGGCTATCTTGGCTTCAGTAGTGATCGGGCTTTTTGATGAGACTATTCAAAAATATGTTGCATTAGCCGTTTTGATGCCTATAGTGGCTTCTATGGGCGGAAACGCCGGAACACAGACGCTAACTGTTGTAGTTAGAAAGTTGGCTTTAGGAGAGATAGACTGGGATAACGCAAAAGAAGCACTTATAAAAGAGACACTTATAGCGCTTTTTAACGGTCTAATATTTGCGGTGGTGATGGGAGCTATCGCTTGGTTTTGGTTTAACGATCATCTCTTAGGTGTCGTAATAGCTCTTGCTATGGTTATAAATCTTTTGGCAGCGGGTTTTTTCGGAGCGGTTATACCTTTGGTTCTAAAAAAGATAGGAGCAGATCCTGCCGTTGGAAGTAGCGTGGTATTGACGACCGTTACCGATGTTGTGGGTTTTTTCGCCTTTTTGGGACTTGCTAAGATTATGCTGGTTAATTAACGGATCACAAAATGAAAAATATTGAGATTTTAAAAACGAGACCGTTAAAAGATGGACGATTTATAAAAGCTTTGGAGATAGAGTATATCCAAAACGGAAAAGTTAAAAGATGGGAGGCGGTCAAAGCAAACGACAGCGTAGCTATCCTTATCTATCATAAAGAGAAAGACTCTTTTATACTGGTGAAGCAGTTTAGACCGGCTCTTTATATTCAACATAAACACTTTTTTTCATATGAGCTTTGTGCTGGTATTGTTGATAAAGATAAGTCTTTAGCCCAAATCGCTAAAGAGGAGATTTTGGAAGAGACCGGCTATAACGTTAGATTGGAAAATATAAAAAAGATAACCTCTTTTTATACATCCGTCGGGTTTGCAGGAAGCAGGCAGACTCTTTTTTATACTGAGGTTTTAGAGTCAGATAGAGTTGATAGCGGCGGAGGAGTAGATGATGAAGAGATAGAAGTTGTTTATCTAAAGGTTAGTGAAGCTAAAAAGTTTATGTACGATGAAAAGATACCGAAAACTCCGGGACTTCTTTTTGCTTTTTGTTGGTGGTTTGAAAATGTAGTTAAAATCCCGATATCCAATAAATCATAGGTACCGTAACGAAAGACAAAACTACGCCAAGACCTACGCTAGCTACGGCTAAATCGCTATCAAGCTTTGCTTTCATAACCATTATAGAAGCTAAAACCATAGGGGGCATCGCTATCTCTAAAAGGGCGGCTTTCGCTTTGATATCGATCTCAAAAAAGAGCTGCCAGACAAATATAGCTAAAAGTGGAACGAGTATCATTTTTATGAAGAGTGAAAAAAGGATAGGATATTTTATAGATTTTAGCTTTGAAAAGTCGATTTTAACCCCCACCGCAAAGAGCGCTAAAGGTGTGATGGTTGAGCCTAGGGAGTCGCATATCGATAGTATCGTCTCGGAGATGTTTACAGATTTGGCTAAAAGTGCGGCTATTAGCGCTAAAAAGGCCGGGGAAGTGAGGATTTTTTTTATATCAAACTTTGAAGTTTTGTTTTCAAAGGAGATTATAAACGTACCTAATGTTACTACCGGTAGAAAAGAGGCAAGGTTGTCAAAAATAACCGCATATCCAAGTCCTTCATCTCCTATAAGCGTCTGGATATAGGGATATCCTAAAAAAGCGGTATTTCCAAAACTTGAAACCATTATAAAAGTAAGTAGTGATTTTTTGGGAAGTTTCAAAAATTTTCCCACCGTTGCCGAAAGCATAATGGAAAATATAATCACCGCCCATCCAAAAAGGATAATCAAAACTATAGAGGAGTCGATACTCAACCTATAAATGTGTGAAAATACAAGAGCCGGTAAAGATACGTAGACTATAAAGTCTATAAGGGAATCGATATTTTTTTCAAATCTTTTTTTTAGGATTACCCCAAGAGCAAAGATTGTAAAAAGATATAAAATATTTTCTATCATCTATCACAATATCTTTTTAAAATGCACCCATACTCATTTACTCTTCTATCTCTTAAAAAAGGCCAGATACGCCTTATGTCTTCACTTCTTTTTTTATCGATTTCTACTACTAAAACCTCTTCTTGGTCACTTGAAGCTCTAGCTAAAAACTCTCCTTGAGCTCCAACCGCAAAAGAGTTTCCCCAAAATCTTGTACCCTTTAAACATCCGCTCTCATCCTTTTCAAACCCCACTCTATTGACTGCTACTAGAGGCAAACCGTTTGCTATGGCGTGTCCTCTTTGAACGGTTATCCAGGCATCTAGCTGTCTTTGCTTTTCATCCTCTTCGTCTTCGTCAAACCATCCTATAGCGGTAGGGTATATCAAGATTTCGGCTCCTTTTAGAGCCATTATCCTAGCCGCTTCCGGGTACCACTGATCCCAGCAGACTAAAACTCCAAGCCGGCCTACACTTGTATCTATCGGTTCAAATCCAAGATCCCCCGGTGTAAAGTAAAATTTTTCATAAAATCCAGGATCGTCAGGGATATGCATCTTTCTATATTTTCCGGCAATCTCTCCTTTATCGAAAACTACAGCAGTGTTATGATAAAGTCCCGGGGCCCTTTTTTCAAACAAAGATGTAACCAAAACAACTTGATAATCTTTTGAGATTTTTTGCCAAAATCTTACGTCTTCTTTGAAATCGTTAGCTAAGTCGAAAAATTTTACGTTTTCACTTTGGCAAAAGTATGCTCCTTGATGAAGCTCTTGCAAGATTATAAGTTCAGCATTTTCTCTTTTAGCCTCAGCAATCATCTCTACGCTCTTTTTGATAGTATCTTTTTTGGTTAAATGAAATCTGTGTTGAATAAGCGCCGTTTTCATCTTTTAGCCTTTATAAAGGAGATACTAAAAGCCGCAGCGGAAACTAAGATGATAGCTGCTGTAGCGGAGATGTTTAAAATGTATGAAAGATAGAGTCCTGTAAAACAAAAGATAAGACAAAGGATTCCCGAAAGAAGTATCATACTTTTTAGCGAGTTTGTAAATCTCTCCGCGATAAAGGGAGGAATGCTAAATAGAGCTATGATGAGGATAAGTCCTACGCTTCTAATGCTCATAACTACCGTCAAAGCTATTAGAAAAAGTGTTAGAAAGTGGAAAAACTTTACGTTGATTCCTCTAAGATAGGCAAAATCTCTATCATAAGCAATGGCTAGAAGCCTATTGTAAAAAAATACTACAAAAAATATAAGTAAAGTATCCACAACTCCCATAAATACAAGATCCTCTTTTGGAACCATTAAAATATCGCCAAAGAGAAAACTCATTAGATTAGCGTTATAGCCAGGGGTTAGATCTACAAAAACGATCCCTATACTCATACCGACAGCCCAAATAACCCCTATGAGCGTATCTTTTCTTTGAGGATTTTTGTAGGTTATAATGGCAAGTAAAAGAGCTAAAAAGATAGCAAAAAGAGTGGTTCCAAGAAGGATCGAAAAACCAAAATACAAAGCTAATCCGATGCCCCCGTAACTTCCGTGAGCAATACTTGCCGCTATATAGCCGTATCTGTTTATGAGCATCAATGAGCCGATTATGGATACCGCGATACACAATAAAAGCACGGCGACGATAGAGTTTTCAAAAAGTGCCAACGTCTCAAACATCGCTGTTTTTCCTTAGATAATCGAAAAGTTCCATTTCGCAAAAATGTCCTTCTGCAGGTTCTAGGCCTATATTTGGATTTTCGTGCATAAAGAGTTTTCTATTTATATAAGCTACTCTATCTACTCCTTCAAAAAGTATCTTAATATCGTGACTTACTACGATTTTTGTTAGCTCTAGCTCTTTTAAAATCTTATATATCTCTTTTTGTCCTTTTATGTCGATAGATGCGGTAGGTTCATCTAATATGAGAATTTTTGGTTCGCTAACAAGCGCTCTTGCGAGTAAGATCTTTTGTCTTTGGCCTCCGGAGAGTTGAGATATTTTCCTCTCTTTCAAATCTTTTAAATCAAGTTTTTCAAGTATTTGGTCACACTTTTTATAATCTTCTTTTTCGTAAAAGAGCTTTTTACTACTTAGTCTTCCTTGCAAAACAATATCTTTTACGGATATTGGCATATCTAGGTTAAAGTTTACTCTTTGAGGGAGATAACCTATAGATGTTTTATATCTAGAAGGGGGTTTGTCGTAAACCTTGATACTCCCTTTTGTCGGTATTAAAAGCCCAAGAAGAAGTTTTAAAAACGTAGTTTTTCCCCCGCCATTTGGACCTATGATAGCAATATACTCGTTTTCGAATATTTTTAGATTTATATCTTCTAATATATACTCTTTGTCGTACTTAAAAAATAGATTTTTTACCTCAATAGCTATTTGCTTTTTCAATTGCTTCCACCACTTTGAAAATGTTTTTATCCCACTCATAAGAGAGCGGATCTATAGTCTCAACCTTTGCTCCTATCTTTTTTGCTAAAAACATTGCGCTTTTTTTAGAAAATTGAGGCTCTACAAATATCACTTTGATCTTCTCTTTTTTAGCAAAATCTACAATCTTTTTTAGATATTTAGCCGTGGGTTCTTTCCCCTCTTTTTCTATAGCTATCTGCTTAAGTCCGTAAACATAGGCAAAATATCCGAAAGATGGATGATAGACTATAAACTCTTTTTGTTTTATATTTTTTAATCTTTTTAATATTTGAGTATCTATTGCGGCAAGCTCTTTTATAAACTCTTTATAATTTTTTATATAAAAATCTTCATTTTTTGGATCTATCTTTACTATCTCTTCAAGGATAACCCTTGCTTGAAGCATAACTAGGGGCGGAGCCATCCAGATATGGGGATCTAGGTTTTCGTGTTTATGCTCTTTTTCATCGTGCTCATCATGCTCATCGTGGTGATGATGGATCATCGGAATCTTTTTTACATATTTGCCGCTATCTACGATTTTTAGATGTTCGTTTACGCTTTTAAATCTTTTTAACCAAGCTCTCTCAAAAGGAACGCCTATCGCAAAGTAGATTTTGGCTTTTTTGATACTTTTAAGCTGCTTTGGTTTTACGCCGTATGTGGCGGGCGAACTTCCGGGAGGCACCATCACTTCTATATCAAATCTATCTTTTGTTATCTTTTTAACGAAAAACTTTTGCGGCAGTATAGATACACATATCGTCTCATTGGCAAATAGAGATAGTGCTAAAAAAAGAAACAAAGATAAAAATCTCATAAGTTCCCTTGATGTTCAATTTTAATTGAAATTATATCTAAAAGAGATTCATACAGCTACAATGGATCGAGCCGTACTGTCTTATCAAGACTGAAGCGTCCAAACTTATTATGTCTCTATCTGGAAAAAGCTTTTTAAAGATTTTTATAGCCTCTTCGTCGTTTGGATCGTTATATGACGGAACGATAATCGCACCGTTAATTATAACAAAATTGGCATAGCTTGCGGGAAGTCTTTGGTTGTTAAAATATTTTGCGCTTACCCAAGGAAGAGGAACTGCTTTTAAACCAAATTTTTTTATCTCCTGTTCCATTTTTTTTAACTCGTCATAATGAGTATCATCTTTATCATCGCAGGTAATATAGGCTATTTCGTTTGGTGAAACAAATCTAGCTAGCATATCTATGTGGCTGTCTGTGTCGTCTCCTTTGAGATATCCGCTATCTAGCCAAAGAATCTTTTTTAGTCCAAAAGTATCTTGTAAAAAGCTCTCGATCTGTTCTTTGTTCATATGAGGATTGCGGTTTGCTTCTAAAAGGCATTTTGAAGTTGTTAGCAAAACCCCGCCTCCGTTAGAGTCTATACTCCCACCCTCGAGGACAAAACCTATCTTTTTCGTACCAAAGAGTTTGCGGTTGACTTGATTGTCAAAATTTGAGGGATATTTTAACCCCCAGCCGTTGAATGTAAAGTCAAGAAACTCTTTTTTGCCTTTTTTTTCTATCGTAATAGGGCCGTAGTCTCTAACCCACGTGTCGTTTGTTTTTACAAAAAAGTATTTTATATTTTTGAAGTTTTTTTTAGGCTTTTCTTCGCATAAAAGCCAAACTTCTTGGTAACGTGAAACAATATCTATAAATTTGTCAAAAAAATCTTTTGCTTCCTCTAGATACTCGGCCCAATCACTCTCTTTGTGGGGGTAAGAGATCAAAAGGGCTTTTTGTTTTTCCCACTCAGCCGGCAGTCGCATTACAATTCCTCTTTTTTATATTGCAATGGTAGCTAAAGAATACTTTTTAATCTCTAAATCTTTATCTAAAACAGCAAATCTTTGCTTTGAAAAATATTGTAACAATATCCCAACTATAGATAATGACGTACTCTATAACAAAAGGTTATGAAAATTTGTGAAAAAGCTGTTTAATACTAGATGAAATATAACTTATTGGGGATAAAAATTGCGAATTTCTCTTGGTATTATCTATTTTTATTACTAAACTAATATAAAAATACATTAAATATAAAAAATTGACAATATATGGTTTTTTTAAGTATTATTGTGTTAATGAATAAAATAAATAGTTACACTGTCGCCAGAGGCGCCAGCGTAACGCCGAGCAGAGCGAGTTTTTGTCACTCCTCTGTCGAGGCGTAACAAAACAAGAGAATCGTTTTTTTTTGCTTTGCGAAGTAAAAATATTTCCTTGAAATCGCAGGAGCGAACACTCTTTTACACTCCTTCGAGAAAATCCGAAAGCTTCGCTTTCAATTTCCTCTTGGAGCATCGCTCTGCTCGGCGTTATACAAAATTAGAAAGGTAGTATATGGAAAACAGACCACCTATTCCAGCAGAATTAAAAAGAAGAGTTCTAGTTGAAGCTGGTCATAGATGTGCAATACCAACTTGTAGACATATTGATGTTGATGTACACCATATTATTCCATGGTCAGAATGTAAAAAACATGAATATGAAAATCTTATTGCTTTATGTCCAAATTGTCATAGAAGAGCCCACAAAAACAATGAAATAGATAGAAAGTCACTTAGACTATATAAAGCAAATTTAAGATTTACTCATGATAGATTTTCTCAACTAGAAGTTTATGTTTTATTTGAATGCTTTAAGACAAATCAACCAATTATGTGGGCACCATTTAATAAAATTTTACTAAAAAGATTGATAGATTCTAGCTATATTGAATACCATGAACACCAAGTGATGTAATGATTGACGGTATGAAATCTAATCCAGACTATATTCAAATAACACAAAATGGCATAGAATATATTAATTCTTTAGGAGAAATTGAGCTTTAATGTATAACAGATCATTGTAGAGAAATATTTGAACCTGCGGCTCAAATATTTCTCAACTCAACCGTTATACTTACAAATAAGAAGGAAATGAATTGGCAAATTGGACATCATTAAAAATTGTAGATTGTATAGAGAAAATTGAAAAAGAAGAATTAGTATTACCTGTTGTTCAAAGAGATTTTGTATGGCCGAGTGAAAAAATAGAATTACTTTTTGATACCCTATTAAAAGGTGATTCTTTTGGCGGAATAATGACAATAAAAGATTTAAAAGGTAAAAAACCAATTTTTTCTTACAGAAGTTTTATAAAAAATTATGTAAAAGGTAATAATGTTTTATCAAAAGAAGTAGAGAAATTAAAACAAAATATTTCTTATGTCATTGATGGGCAACAAAGATTATCTGCTTTTTATATTGGAATATTAGGAACTTATAACAACAAAAGATTATATTTTGACCTCTTAAGTGAAATTCAACATAAACATTTTAACTTTAAATTTGCTCAAAATGAAACAAGTAAAGAATTAAAACCAGAACTTGACAATTATGATGGAACAACTAAAAATAGAACATTTTGGTATGCTATTAGTGATTTATACAAAAAAGTTGAAGAGTGTGGAGCAGACTATCATACGGTATATGAAGATGTAATTGATGAAAACCAAGAATATACTTTTAATGAAAAAGAATTAGAATTAATAAAAAGAAATATTGAAAACTTTACAAATCAAATATTTAATTTTCAAAACATTGGTATTTGTGAAGTTAGACTTGACAAAAAATATGATGAAGTTGCAAATAGAATTAGAGTTGTTGAGTTATTTAGAAGATTGAATCAAGGTGGAACAAAACTTGATGCTTTAGAATTAATGGCTTCAAAACTAAAAGGATACAATCCAAATCATGAAAAATTTTTACAAGAAATTGAAACATTTAATGATATTGGTTTTGGAAAAGACGAAGTGATTAGATTGATTTTTATTCTTCAAGATGATCATAAAAAAACAGTAGTAAATATCACTAAAGAAGATAGCGATTTTATAGAAAAATACCAAGACAGAATTAAATCTGCTCTTAAAGGAACTAAATTATTTTTAGAACAATCAAATCTTTATAAATTTTATAAAGACGAAAAACCTTCAATAATTCCTCTTTACTTTATTGCATATTTTTTATTTCATTTAGAAAAAAGTAATAAGGAGATTGAAGAATACTTTAATAATTCAGAAATAAATAATAAAAACTTTTCTCTTATTTATAAATGGGTATATTTATCAATGCTAAATAAAGTTTTCAGAAGAAGAGGAGCTGGATGGACAGCATATTCTACTGGAATTAGAAAAATATTAAGTGTTTTATCTAAAAATAAAAATAAAGACTTTCCAACAGATGAACTCTTTGAAATGTATTATAATCACCCTCTTGACTTTGATGAAAACATTGAACAAGAATATCTTGATGATTATGATTTTGATTTTTTAATGTATATTATCTATGAAAAACCTAAAACTTTTAGAAAAAATGATATTGACCATATTTATCCTAAATCTATTTTAGAAAAAAAAGGTTATGAATGGAGTAAAATAAATAGTATTGTTAATTACCAATTATTAGATTTCTCGACTAATAGGGGTAATAAAAAAGATAAAGAATTATACGAATGGATAAAAAATAATATAAGTAACAAAAATAATTATTTAAAAATGCATCTTATTCCTGATGATGAAGATTTATGGGAAAGTGATAATTTTGATGGTTTTTTAGAAGAAAGAGGTAAGTTAATAACAAATAAATTGAAAAAAGAACTCACATAAGAGTATAACAAAACATTGGAGAGAAATATTTGAGCCGCAGGGTCAAATATTTCTCAACTCAATCGTTAGAAGTTACTAGGAATATATAATGGCATCTCTTGCAAAAGAATTAATGCATACGACTGTCAAAATAGATAGAGGGTCAGAGCTTTACTTTTTCTTTATCTAAATAAATAAGCAAAAACAGAGTACTTTCATACAAATTTAATGTTAACTTCAATATTAGGATTGATATTAAAGAAACAAAAACAGCGATTGACAAACTATATTAAAAAATGTAAAATGTAATTAACAAAATTCATAGGTAAAAATAAAATGGATTTTACAAAATTTTATAATGAACAGTTTGAATTAATAAAAAAATTAGAGTTAAATTTCAAAAGAAGTGTTTATGAACTGTTAGATATAAAAAATAATAAACTAATTGCACTATTGGGGCAAAGAGGTGTTGGAAAAAGCACAATGTTGCTTCAAAAACTCAAAGAGCTAAACAATAACAATGCTTTATATATCTCAGTAGACAATCCATACTTTGCAAATGTAAATTTATATGAATTTGCTAAAAAATTTGAACATTACGGTGGAGAATTTTTATTTATCGATGAAATACATAAATACAGAGATATCGGCTCACATTTAAAAGTAATCTATGATATGACAAATCTAAAAGTTATAGTGTCTGGTTCTTCACTATTGCAAATTTACAAAGAAGCTGATTTAAGCAGAAGAATATATGAAATAAGAGTTCCTGTAATGTCTTTTAGGGAATTTTTAGAAGTAAAAGGATATTTTTTCAATAAATATCCTCTTGAAGAAATAATTACAAATCATATAGATATAGCAAAAGAGATAGCTTCTAAAATAAGACCTCTAAAGTATTTCAAAGAATACCTTGAATATGGTTGCTATCCATTTTTTTTAGAAGGGTTAAACTCTTATAAACAGAAACTCTTGAATATACTCAATTACATTCTTGAAGTGGATTTACCTTATACATCAAACATTTCATACTCAAATATAGATAAACTAAAAAGATTACTTTATTTGATTTCCATTTCTGTCCCGTTTACTCCAAATATCAATGAGTTATCTCAAAAAACGCAAATTTCAAGGCCATCTTTATTGGAGTATCTCTATTTACTTGAAAAAAGTGAGATATTAATTAATTTACATTTCAAGTCAAGAGGTATTTCAAAACTTCAAAAACCGGATAAAATTTATTTAAACAATACAAATTTAGTTAGAGCAATTGCAGAAAATTCAAATATTGGAAATGAAAGAGAAACATTTTTTGTAAATCAAATAAAAAGTTATTTTTTAAATAAAAAGAGTTTTTTTGATGAAGATATTATTTTATCTAAACAAGGGGATTTTATAGTTAAAGATTTTGTTTTCGAAATAGGTGGCAAGAATAAAACAAAAAAACAGATAAAAGAGATTCAAAATGCTTTTGTTATAAAGGATGATATTGAAATAGGAGATAATGCTTCTATTCCTCTTTGGATTTTTGGTTTTTTATATTAAATCCGGATTTTGCAATAGACTTTATCACATTGGCACTTAACACCAGGTTTTTGGCAATTAAAAATTTTTTGACTTATCACATTGTAGAAAGAGCTCAAAATTTTTAAAAAGCCTCTAAATTTTAAGCAAAAGCGTAGTGCAACAAATTCTATTGCAAAATCAGGGTTTAATAATCATCAATTTAGCAATTTTTTTATTTAATACTTTCAGCTAAAACCTTATTATGATATTTCACAACACTTATTGACAAAATGTACTATATGTATTACAATTAATACAAAATGATACAAAAAGGAGACGCTATGATTAGTGTACGACTTGATAAGGAGTTGGAAAAAGAGTTGGAAGAGATTGCAAAACTCACAAAAAGACCGAAAAGTTTTTTTATAAAAGAGGCTTTGAGAGAATATTTACAAGATATAAAAGATGTTTTGGAAGCAAAAAAAAGAGCAAACGATCCGCATAGAGAGCTTATTACATTAGATGAGCTCAAAAGAGAGCTAGATGTATAAAGTTTTACTCGATAAACGAGTAGTTAAAGATTTGAAAAAAATCGATAAAAAAAACAGAGAAAAGATACTCGCTGTCATCGAAGAGAAAATCGCTGCAAATCCTTATGAAGGCAAAAAGCTTTTGGGCGATTTGTCCGACTTTTATCGTTATAGAGTGGGAAATTATAGAATAATATATTCAATTTTTGATGATAGAATCGAAATAGAGATCATAAAAATAGGACATAGAAAAGAGGTGTACAGCAAGTAGTTTTACAAAAAATTAGGGGCAAATGCTAGAATTTAGCTTAGTAGATTTTTAGCTTAATATTTAACGAAATTTAAATAACTTCCAACACTTTAACTTTAATACTCTCTTGTTTATTCGGCTAAATCAAATTACATCTAACGCAATTTTTGGATAGTGTACAAAATCAGCTTTGACTATTTCTGATTTAAAACATGTTTATTGCAGAGGTTAAATTGTGCGTAATAACAGATATTTATGCTATAATACTGTAATACATTATTACAAGGAATAGAAATGATTTTGACTGTGAGAATAGATGATGATATTAATATACTATTAGAAGATATTACAAGATCATTTAAAAAAACAAAAAGTGAAATTGTAAGAGAGGCATTAAATAATTATCTAAAAGAGATTAAACATAATAAAGAGGAAAAAATAAAAAAAGCTATAGATAAATGTGCAAAAAAAGATATGAAAGTTTATAGAGATTTTGAAGGTATTTTAGATGAAAATCTCTAAAGGAGATATTTTTTTAGCAAACCTAAATCCCCAAAGAAAAAAAGAGAGTGGAAGGATTAGACCCGTTTTAGTTATCCAAAACGATATTTTCATGGAAAATGGTTATCCTACGATTTTGATAATGCCTTTGAGTACAGAATTGATTGATGATGCAAAGCCTTTGAGATATAGAATAAGAAAGAGAGAAAAATTGCAAAAAGATTCAGATGTTCTAATAGCCCATATTAGAGCAATTAATAATAATAGATTTATAGAGTATTTGGGAAAAGTTTCAGATAAGGAGATAGAGGAAATATTACAACTATTAGATGATATTATAAAATAAAATTTGAAGGTATAGTTTGGCATACGTTAAATTAAATAAAAATGCACTATTGCATAACTTAGAAATCATATCGAAAAAAGCGGGTGATAGAGACAAAGTTGCATTAGTTTTAAAAGATAATGCTTATGGACACGGACTTTTAGAGATAGCTTCGTTATCTAAGGAGTTCGGTATAAAAAGGGCGGTTGTAAGAAATCTTTTTGAGGCAAAAAGGGTAGAGGGCTTTTTTGATTATATATTGGTTTTAGCTGATATCCCGCAAGAGATTACTCCTTTTCATTTTACGATAAACTCTTTGGAGGATATAGCAAAGTTTCCAAAAGGCTCCAAAGTAGAGTTAAAAGTAGATACGGGAATGCATAGAAGCGGAATTTTGCCTAAAGAGTTAAAAGAGGCCTTTTTACTTATAAAAAAACAAAAGCTAGATTTAAAAGGGGTTTTTACTCACTATAGAAGTGCTGATGAACTTAGCAGCGAACTTTTTTGGCAACAAAAAAATTTTGAAGATGTAAAAAATGAGTCTTTGAGACTCTGTAAAGAGTTTGGATTTGAAAAACCGCTTTTTCACTCTTGCAACTCTGCCGCTCTTTTTAGGTTAAACGAGTTTAGCGATGATTTTGCGAGAGTGGGAATCGCCGCATACGGCTATCTTGAAATCGATGAGGTTTTTGATAAACCCGAATTAAAACCTGTTTTGTCTTTATGGGCTAAAAGAATTAGCAAAAGAGAACTGAAAAAGGGTGAGAGAGTAGGTTACGGCGGGGTTTTTGAAGCTGAGAAAGATTTGGTTTTATCAACTTTCGATGTGGGTTATGCGGACGGTTTTTTCAGGCTTGATGGAACACAAGAGTATGTCTTGCCTAAAGGTAACAAAGTAGCAGGAAGAGTCTCTATGGACAGTATGAGCGTGCTTTGTGATGAAGAGGAGATATGTATCATAGATAATGCAAAAATACCGGCTAGCTTTTTTGACACCATCACGTACGAGATACTAGTAAAACTATCCCCTTTTTTAAAAAGAGAGGTTGTCTCTTAGATATACCCCGTCGATTCCCTTTTGTGCGAAAATCTCTATCTCCCAGTCAAAAACGATTTTTACTAAAATTTTGGCATCAAAAAGATATTCGTTTGCTACATTTTGAATCTTTTTTGCCATATCTTTTTTGACTACAATATAAGCAGCACCAAAATGGTTTGCAAAAATAGCCTCTTTTATACTATCGACGGCTACGGCAAACGATAGATCGTTGTCATAGCAGTATTTTATAAGTTCTAAATCGTATCTAAAAAAAAGAGTAGTGTTTGGAGGAGTATTTTTAATCTCCTCGATAGTCTCTATTTTGCAAAAATCTTTTTTACTCTTTATTACCATTTTAACCTCTTTTTTTAATTTAACCCGGCACACTCTTTAGAGCAGTAATATTTTCCGTTTTTTATAATAGCCTCTTTATTGCTTACATAAGTTTTGCATTTTGTGCATTCTACCATGATATCTTCATCCATATCTTTTTTTGGAGTCTCTTTTTTGATGTTTTTAATCGGTTTTTGCTTTATAAAAAAGTAGTAGATTCCAAAAATAACGACTGCTAGTAGCAAAATCTTCATCAACATTTAAATCCTTTTATTTTTAATGAAAAGATATCTTCTTTTTCCTCTTCTAATGATATCAAAACTAAAATCTTTTAGCTCTTCTACCTCGTTATCTACCTCTTCACCTTTATAAAAAAGCAAAATCGTATCTTTTTTGATAAAAGTTCGACAAAGCTCTATCAAAAAGAAGGTTTTAGCCACCGCTCTTGAGGTGATAAGATCAAAAGGTTCAGCTGGTAGCTCTTCTACTCTCTTTTTTTCCACTTTTACGTTTTTAAGTTCAAGAGTCGCAACGATATAGTTTAAAAAAGCGGCTCTTTTGTTTCTTGGTTCTACTAGCAAAAACTCGGTATCTTTAAGTGCAAACGCAAGTATGAGTCCTGGAAAACCGGCTCCTGTGCCTATATCCATCGCTTTTTTTACTGGTGATAAAAATTTAACGGGATAGACTGAATCTTCTATATTTTCCCATACCTCTTTTTCTGATTTTGCACCGGTTAGATTGTGTATTTTGTTCCACTCAAGAAGTTTTTTTGTAAAAAAAGAGCATTTTTCATAAAAATCGTCTTTAAGCTCAAGATTGTCAAATCTCATAAAAGATGTCCCATTTTATCTTTTTTGATTTTGAGATACTCTTTATTATGAGGGTTTGGTTTTACTTTTATGGGAATTCTTTCAACAATCTCTATATCTTTTAGACTCTCTATCTTTTTTGGATTGTTAGTTAAAAGTTTTATCTTTTTTATATTAAAATAGTTTAAGATATACTCAACTATCTCGTATGTTCTTTCGTCCGCGCTAAAGCCTAGTTGATGATTGGCTTCGATGGTATCGTATCCTTTATCTTGCAAAGCGTATGCGTTGACTTTGTTTAAAAGTCCTATGTTTCTTCCCTCTTGTCTAAGATATATTACCATTCCGCTGTTTTTGGCTATAAAGTTTAATGCAAACTCCAGCTGCTCTCCACAATCACACTTTTTACTTCCCAAAGTATCTCCCGTTAGACACTCTGAATGGACTCTAACTATGGGGATATCGGGGAGGTTTTCTGTGAATATGACTAGATGCTCTTTATGTCCCTCTTTGAAACACTGTATTTTAAAATCTCCATATTTTGTAGGAAGATTTGCCTCTTTAGATATTTTTACCCTCATTTTCCTCTTCTTTTTGGTAAAATAGTACGAAATTATATCAAAAAGGTTGGATATGAGTTTTAAAAGATTTAGAAGACTTAGAATAAACCCGATTTTGAGAGATCTTGTTCAAGAGACCGTTATAACTCCAAACGATTTTATCTATCCACTTTTTGTAAAAAGCGGTGAAGGGTATAAAAAAGAGATAGAGTCTATGCCCGGTGTATTTCAGATGAGTTGTGATCATATACTAAAAGAGTGTGAAGAGCTTAAAAGTTTAGGACTAAAAGCCATTATACTTTTTGGAATACCTGAAGTTAAAGACTCTGTCGGAAGTGACGCTCTTTGTGAACATGGGGTAATAGCTACTACGGTAAGAGAGATAAAAAAAGCTCATCCTGATATGTTTGTAGTAACTGATCTATGTTTTTGCGAATATACAGATCATGGACACTGCGGTATTCTTGATCCGAAACTAAAAACCGTGGATAACGACGCTACTTTGAAGATTTTAGCGGATCAAGCGGTGATTCACGCAAAAGCGGGTGCAGATATGATAGCGCCAAGCGGGATGATGGATGGGATGATAACTGCTATAAGAGAAGCTTTGGATAAAGAGGATTTTATCAACACTCCTATAATGAGCTACTCTACTAAATTTGCGAGTAGCTATTATGGACCTTTTAGAGACGTAGCCGAGTCGGCTCCAAGTTTTGGAGATAGAAGAAGTTATCAGATGAATCCAGCAAATAGGCGAGAAGCGATTTTAGAGAGTATTGAAGATGAAAGGGAAGGTGCCGATATCTTGATGGTTAAGCCCGGACTTGCGTATCTTGATATTATAAGAGATATAAGAGAAAATACAAGATTGCCTTTAGCCGTATATAATGTTAGCGGTGAATACTCTATGCTTAAAATGGCGGGTAAAATGGGCGTTATAGATTATGAAAAGGTTATAATGGAGACGATGATAAGTTTTAAAAGAGCTGGAGCCGACATTATCATAAGTTATCACGCAAAAGAGATGGCTAAAATTTTAGGTGAGTAGGGTGAGTGTGGGTGTGAGTGTGTGTGTTAATTTACCACTCAACCACTCAACCACTTAACCAAAAATTCCAATTCCCAATTCCTAATTACTAAATAACAAATATAGTATAATTTCATTTTATTTATTGCAAAGGATAGAGATTTGCGACACTTTTTAACACTTAAAGACTATACTAAAGAAGAGATTTTAGAGATAATAAAACTAGCACAAAATATAAAAGCCGAAACCAAAAGAGGGGAATATGTTCCTTATCTTGAGGGACAGACTCTTGCTATGATTTTTGAAAAAAGCTCAACTAGAACGAGAGTTAGTTTTGAGGTTGGTATATATCAGTTAGGCGGGATAGGTCTTTTTTTAAGCAAAAATGATATACAGCTTGGACGTGGCGAGCCAATGCGCGATACAGCTAGAGTGATTTCTAGAATGTGTGATATGGTGATGATTAGAACCTATGCACAATCAGATCTCGAAGAGTTTGCAGCATATAGCAAAGTCCCCGTTATCAACGGTTTGACTGATGAATACCATCCTGTTCAGTTAATGGCCGATTATTTAACCATGGTTGAATACGGTAAAGAAAAAGACCCCATCGTAGCTTATGTTGGCGATGGAAACAATATGGCTCACAGTTGGCTAATGCTAGCTAGTAAGCTAGGTTTTGAACTGAGAGTTGCTACTCCTAAAGGGTATGAACCTAAAGAGGAGATTTTAGAAGATGCTTTTGAGTTTGCAAAACAAAGTGGAGCCAAAATAACGCTTTTAAACGATCCCAAAGAGGCTGTAGAAGATGCAGATGTAGTAACGACTGATACTTGGATCTCTATGGGACAAGAGGATGAAAAAGAGAAAAGAGTTAGAGATTTTAAAGGTTTTATGGTAGATAATAACCTTATGAGTTTGGCTAAAGATGATGCATTGTTTCTTCACTGCCTCCCTGCATATAGAGGTTATGAGGTAAGTGAAGAGGTTTTTGAAGCTCATGAAAAAGAGATCTTTGATGAGGCTGAAAATAGACTGCATGCCCAAAAGGGTGTAATGGTTTGGTTAGATAAACATCGAAAATAGGAAAAAAATGAGGGCAGTGACATTTTTGATACTTTTTGTTTTAATGTCTTATGCTTCTGAGATAGATCCTAAATATATGGTGGCAGGAAATTGTGCCGGTTGCCATAAGTGGGTTGTAGGCGGGTGGAAAACATCATGGCATTCAAAATCGCATTATTCAAAAAATCCTTTATATAAAGCTACATTGGAATTTATGTCAAAGAGACTTCACAAACCTTTAGAGGAGTTGGAGATAAGGTGTGCAAAATGCCATAACCCAAGAATGACCGTAAAAGAGTTGAGTATAGAAGATATCTATGCTCAAGGTTTCGGTTTTAAATCCAAAAAGATCGAAAAAGCTTTGAACGAGCCGTATGTTAAAGATGGAATAAACTGTATTATTTGTCACAATATCGATCATATAAAGGATAGTAAAGATCCAGAAGAAAGAGGTTATAAAAGTATCGTTTGGTGTCCAAACGATACTATGTTCGGTCCATTTGCCGATGCAAAATCTCCTTGTCATAAAACAAAACAGGGAGAACATTTTCTAAAGCCAAATAAAATCTGTTTTATCTGTCACTTTAACGGAAAAAATATACATGGTCTTGAAATTTATTCTACAGGCAAAGAGTATGAAAAGACAAATACTCAAAAATCATGCGTTGATTCTCATATGAGCGATAAGAGAGAAGGAAGAATTTCAAATATAGTTGTCAATGGATATATTCCCAAAGTAAAAGAGAATAGAAGTCATCTGTTTATGGGGGCAAGAAATGGGAATATTTTGCTAAAGGCTTTTGATATAAATGTTTATAAAAAAGAAAAAAATTTGATAATTAATTTAACCAACGTAATACCTCATTATGTACCAACTGGTTTTGCAAGTAGAAAAATTGTAATTAGTGTACAATTTGATAACGGAAAAAAATATAAAAAAGAGATAAAAACAGTTTTTAAAGATGATAAAGGGCGTTTGACTCTTCCTTATTTGACTAAGGAAAAAGTTTTTGACAATAGATTTAAACCAAATGAGCAAAGAATTTATAAAATTTTAATTCCAAAAAACTCTAAAATGCAAAAATATATATAAGTTAGTTGATGAAGAAATTGCCAAAATTCTAAAAATTAAAGATAAAATATTTTTAAAAGATTATGGGATCGCAAATCTTAGTATAGAACTTAAATAACAAATGGAGGAGATGTGCAGTTAGAAAATATAAACGGAAATAATTTATTGCAAAATATAGATAAGGTAGCAGACGAACTTGGAATTATAAATAGAGATAATATTGTGGTGGTCAAAATAAACAAAACAGATGATCCAAATAAAAAAATATTAGAACTAGTTAAAGGTAGTTGGGATACAAATGCCCCTTGGTTTGTTATAGGAGAGGACGATAAAGTCTTTTTTCTATCTTCAATTGAATCGATATTAGAGTTGATAAACTCAATTAAAAAAACAAAATATGAAAATTTTAATCTTAAGTTAGAAAAGGCAATATTGGAAAATCTCCCTATAGATTTTAACGATGTATGGGTAGTAGCTATGCAAGAGATTCAAAACAGACTTGCTAAATCAAAAGACAAACATCTTTTAGATATCGATATAAAAAGTCTAATAAAAGATATTAAAAAGAACTATCCAAATCTTTTTTTGAAACTAAAAGATTTAGGTTTTCCTCCTAATAACAATCTTCAATAGGCTGTTTGCCGAAATTACGGCAAATAGCCATAAAGCCTACTTATATAAATTATAATTATAGAAAATATTATATCACTTATAAGAATTTTTTAATGAATTAAGCATAAATTAAGCCATCGATGTTTATTATTTCATAAATAAAATTGAAGTAGTTTATTATAATATAAAATCATTTGATAATATTTATGCTTAACGATAAAAAAATCTAAAGGATATAAAATGGCATTATCAAGAAGAGATTTACTTAAAATTTCCGCAATCTTAGCGGCTACAAGTTCATTTGGTTCCGAGTCTTCTAAAAAAGATGTTGATATAAAAAAAAGTATCTCTTCGTATAGGGTTCAAAATGCACCTTTACCAAAACCGAAAGGTCCTAGAGTGGTTGTCGTAGGAGGCGGTTGGTCTGGTCTTGCTGTAGCTAAATATCTTAAAAAGTTTTCGCCTAAAACTGATGTTGTTTTAATTGAAAAAAGATCAGTGTTTGTCTCATGCCCATTAAGTAACCTTTGGCTTGTTGATTTAATAGATCTGCAGTTTTTGACCCATGATTATCTACAAGCAGCTCAAAATAACGAATATATATATTTTAATGCCACTGTATATGATATAGATAGAGTTTCAAAAAAGGTTTATACAAATGAAGGTATAGTTAGTTACGACTATTTAGTTTTAGCACCGGGAATAGATTACGATTATGAAGAATGGACTAACGGCAATATGGAATTGGAAACGAAGCTGAAAAGTTTATATCCCGCAGGATTTATTCCGGGAAGCGAGCATTTTACTTTAAAGAGAAAAATCGAAGAGTTTGAAGAGGGCAATTTTGTTTTGACGGTTCCTGGCGGAAATTACAGATGTTTACCCGCCCCTTATGAGAGAGCATCTTTGATTGCTTGGTATATGAAAAAAGAGGGAATAAAAGGAAAAGTTGTTTTGATTGATGAAAATCCCGATATTACTATAAAAAAAGATGGTTTTAATTCCGCATTTAATGAGCTGTATAAAGATTATATTGAGTATTTACCAGGTTCAAAAATAACTGATATAGATTTGGATAAAAAAAGAGTAGTTACTGATATGGGAGATGAGATAGATTTTTCCGATGCGTCTTTTTATCCAAGAATTAGAGGCGCAAAACTTTTAGAGATTGTAGGTGTCGCAAAAGATAGCGCATTTAATAAAAAAGAGGCAGATATTGATCCTTTCACTTATCAATCAAAAGCGGATCCATATATCTACTGTACGGGTGACGTAAGGCCTATGGGATTTAGCAAGTCAGGCAATACGGCAAACTCTGAGGGACATCTTGTAGCGAAAATTATCGCTTCCGTGATTGAAGGTAAAGAGTTCAAGTGGGATTCTCCGATTACTGTATGCTATTCTGCAGTTTCTGGTGATCCTATTAGAGCGATATCTGTAAACGCTAAATATGCCTACGATAAAAAGAAGAAGGTATTTACCTTCAAAGATGCCTCTACTATGGAAAATTGGAAAGGGAAACAGGGGATTATGAGTGGAAAAGGACTTTTAGAGTGGGCTAAAGGGATGTATAGAGATATGTTTATGTAAAGGAGGTTTATGGAGAGACGCTCATTTTTTAAAATATGTGCTAAAGGTACACTTTTAGTAGCAATCTCACCCTTTTTAATAGAGGGTTACCTTAAGGCTGATGACGGAAGGTTGTTTAAATCTTTCAACAGAGTCAAGCTACTTGATTGTTACGGTAATCCTCTAAAAGAAGAGATTTTACAAGAAGAAGTGACTTACGTTTTTAACTATCCGTACGCTTCTACCCCCTGCTTTTTGATAAAGCTTAGCGAGCCTGCAGCTAAAGAGATTAAGTTAAGAGATGAAGAGGGAAGCGAATATATCTGGAAAGGCGGCGTGGGGAAAGATAAAAAAGTTGTAGCTTACAGTGCAATTTGTCCCCATCAATTGGCACATCCAAATCCTAATGAGAGTTTTTTAGGGTATATTCCAAAAGAGAAAAAGAGTATGGCTTATAAAGAGGGAGGAGTTATAGTTTGCGCCTCACATCTTTCTGCTTTTGACCCAAAAACTGGAGCTAAGGTTTTAGCCGGTCCCGCAAAAGAACCTATGGCATCTATTATTTTAGATGTTGACGAAGAGGGTGTTTTTTGGGCCAGTGCTGTTTTGGGTCCTGCTAAGTTTTTTGACTATTTTAAAAGTTTCAAACCGGAACTTAAAGAGTTTTACAAAAATATTAGAAAAGCTAAAAAACTTGTATCTTTGGGAGCGGTTGTCAAGCCTTTGGATGTATACTCTAAAGAGGTGGTGATATATTGATGAAAAGAAGAGAATTTTTAAAAAAGAGTTCTATTGCCGCACTATCTTTGGCGGCTGTTGATATTTGTGCTAAAAATGTATCGGGTAAGATAGATTTTGAAGAAGCTTACGAAGATGCAGTAAAAGGTGCAAAAAAGATTTACAAAAACTCGAAAAAGATAAAACTTAAAATCCCAAAAGATGTTAAAAGCGGTCTTGTAGTTCCTGTTGAAGTAGATATAGACTATCCTATGGAAGGGGATAGATATATTGAACATATTTATATTTTAGCTACAAAAAACCCGGTAGCTAATATTGTTAAAGCAAATTATACCTTTATAAACGCAAAGGCTTATCTCTTTGTAAATATAAAACTCTCCGAAACTCAAGAGGTCGTAGTTTTAGCAAAAAGCAATATAGGTGAGATTTTTGAGAAGAGAAAAAGAGTAAAAGTAGCGATTAGCGGTTGTAGTTAAAGGATAAAGATGAGTATGGATTTTAAATGGAAAAGAGGAGTCATAAAGCCTTTAAAAAGAGATATAAAGAAGGGAGATGTCGTAATATTTACTGCAGCAACATATCACCCTATGGACTCAGGTCTTCAAAGAGACAAAACAACCAATAAAATAAAACCGAAATTTTTTGTAAAAGAGCTCAAGATATTTTTTGAAGATATTTTGGTATGCAGTTTTGATTTTGAAGTAAGCGCTAGTCCTAAACTTGTAATAAAATTTCCTTTAAAAGTTTTCAAAAGCGGTACGATAAAAGCAGTATGGGAAGATAATTTGGGAAATATTTTGAGTAAAAGTGTAAAGATATCGGTTCAAAATTGAATAAATATTATATCAGTGACAACTATAATTTTTTGTCTATGGGAAAAAAATAAGATTTTATTAAATTAACGATATAGCCATAAGAGGTTTTAACGATTTTCGTAAATTTTAAGAGTCGGTATGAGCTATCGCGTGAATTAAGAGTGTGTCAGAGTTATATCGTTAATCTTATATTTTAAATTTTATCCTCAAATTATATTTTTTTTGTACAATAAAGTAAATCTTTTAATGGGGAAAATATGATTGATTTTAAAAAGTTTACGAAATACGCTAAGCCTGGTCCTAGATATACTAGCTATCCTACGGCTGTTGAGTTTAGCGAAGATTTTACCTATGATAAATATATTCAAAAACTTCAAGAACAAAACTCACAAAGACCACTTTCGTTATATTTTCATCTCCCATTTTGTAGGAGTGCATGCTACTTTTGCGGCTGTAATGTGGTTTTTACCTCAAAAGAGGAGAAGAAAGAGAGATATATATCTTATCTTAAAAAAGAGATGTATATTTTAAAAAGATATTTAGATACCTCAAGAAATATAATTCAGCTTCATTTTGGAGGAGGTACGCCTACTTTCTTTTCCGCAAATCAATTAAAAGATATTATAGAAACTATAAAAGATGTTTTTCCAAACTTTGACAAAGAGGCAGAAATAAGTTGTGAAATCGATCCTAGATTTTTGACTAAAGAGCAGATGGATGTTTTAGTAGAAGGTGGATTTAACAGAGTAAGTTTTGGAGTGCAAGACTTCAACGAACAGGTTCAAAACGCGGTTCACCGTTTGCAAAGTTTTGAGATTACGCAAAAAGCGGTTGAACTTGCTAGAGGTGCTGGAATATCGAGCATAAATATTGATCTTATTTACGGACTTCCTTTCCAAACGCTTAATAGTTTTAAAGAGACGTTAGAGCTTACTCTAAAACTAAATCCAGATAGATTGGCGATTTTTAATTACGCTCATGTTCCTTGGCTGAAGAAGACGATGAGAAAAATTGACGAAACAACTCTTCCCGAACCTGAAGAAAAGCTGAAAATATTAAAGTTTATTATCGATTTTTGGACAAAAAATGGTTATAAAATGATAGGGATGGATCATTTTGCCAAACCTGAAGATGAACTTTTTAAGGCTATTGAAAAAGGTGAACTGCATAGAAATTTTCAAGGATATACCACAAAAGGTGGTGCAGATCTAATAGGTATAGGGCTTACTAGTATAGGTGAGGGTGTAGACTATTATGCACAAAATTTCAAAGATATGAGAGAGTATGAAGAGGCGATAGAGAAAGATATGCTCCCTTATTGGAGAGGGATAGAATTAAATTTTGATGATAAAGTTAGAAAATATGTCATTATGGAATTGATGGCAAATTTTAAATTGGATATAAAAAGATTCGAAAAAGAGTTTGGATTGGATTTTAAAGAGTATTTTAAAGAGTCTTTAGAGCAGTTAAAAGAGTTTGAAAAAGAGGGATTGGTTAAAATTCACGATACCGATATTGAAGTAAATCAAACGGGTACGTTGTTAATAAGAAATATTGCTATGTGCTTTGACGCTTATCTAAAAAAATATGGGGAAGGAAAAAAGGTATTTAGTAAGACGGTATAACTAGAATTTATTAGTTAATATGTAGTTAAACGGATATAGAATTAAAATAGATTTATATAGCGGTTAAATAGAGTACCGCATAACTTAATAAAACAAAGGAGTGTTTTGTTCGAATTTACGAAAATAAGTGATGATTGTATAAAATGCGGTAAATGTATTCCAACATGTACTATACATCAAGTTAATGCAGATGAAGTAACGAGTCCAAGAGGATTTATAGAGCTTTTAGGAAATTATCAAAAAGGTGAGTTAGAACTCGATAAAACGGCAAAAGATATTTTTGAGAGCTGTTTTTTATGTACTAATTGTGTTGATGTTTGTCCAAACTCTTTGCCGACCGATATGGTTATAGAAGAGGTTAGAAAAGATATAGCTAACAAATATGGTATAGCTTGGTATAAAAGAATCTTTTTTTGGCTTTTAAGACATAGATGGGTTATGGATATTGCTAGTAAGCTAGGGTATGTTTTTAAAAGTTGTGCGGTAAAAGAGGATAAAAAAAGAGGAGGGCTGATACCAAGATTTGAACTGCCGATGATAAAAAAAGATAGACTTTTGCCCTCTATCGCAAGTAAAAGCTTTTTAAATAGTTATCCACAGAGGATAGAAAACAGAAACGATAGAAGAGTCGCAATTTTCATAGGATGTCTAGCCAATTACAACTATACCGATATTGGTCATTCGTTGGTATATATCTTAAAAGAACTCGGGATCGATATTTTGATACCGAAAAAGCAAAAATGTTGTGCTGCGCCTGCTTATTTTACGGGTGATTTTGATACTGTAGAGGATTTAGCTAAAAAAAATATAGAGTATTTTGAGACGTTTATAGATGAAGTAGAGGCCGTTTTGATTCCTGAGGCAACTTGTAGCGCTATGATAAAGCATGATTGGGTTGTATTTTTTAGAAATAGAAAAATGGAAGATTGGGTGAAAAGAGCCGAAAGACTGAACCAAAAGATTTTTATGGCTACGGAGTGGTTATACAATCATACAGAGCTTGAATCTCTTTTAGAAAAAAGGGGAGTGAGGTTAAATAGTTTGGTAACTTATCACGACCCTTGTCACGCAAGGAAAGTTCAAGGAGTATATAAAGAACCAAGAGCTCTTTTAAGTAAAAATTTCAATCTTGTAGAGATGAGCGATCCCAACAGATGTTGCGGTTTTGGAGGTGTAACGATTCAGAGTGAAAAGTTTCATTTGGCAGAGGCGGCCGGGAAACCTAAAGCGGCTATGATAAAAGAGACAGGTGCAGAAGTAGTGGCCGCGGAGTGCAGCGCTTGTAGGGTTCAACTAAGCAACGCATTATATCAAAATGGAGTGGAAGCTGTTTTTAAAAATCCATTGGAATTGATAGCGCAAGCTCTAAAAGAGAATGTATAAATAGTTGAGTAGTCTTAATGACTATTCAATTATTTAACATTGCAAAAAAGGAGTTGTTATGAAAAAGATTGCTACGGGAGTTATGGTAGCTAGTTTATTGCTGAGCGGAGTGGCTATTGCCTCTGATCACGGACATGATCACGGAAAAGAGCATAAAGGCCATTGGGGCTATAGTGGCGATACAGGACCTGCTCATTGGGGTGACTTGAAAGATAGCTATTTTATGTGTAAAGAGGGTAAAAACCAGTCACCGATAGATATAAATAGAGTTATAGAAGCAGATTTACCTAAACTTGATATTACTTATGCGGGAAATTCGGTTAGTGTTGTAAATAACGGACATACGATAAAAGTCAATACTCAAGGGAAAAATGAAATTGTCGTTGATGGAGTTACGTTTACCCTTAAACAGTTTCATTTCCATACTCCTAGTGAAAACACGGTAAAAGGCGAGCAATTTCCTATGGAGGTACATTTCGTTCATTTAGATAAAGATGGAAACATTGCTGTGATAGGAATTATGTTTAAAGAGGGAAAAAGAAACGCTGCGTTAGATAAGTTTTTATCAAAGTTACCAAAAGAGATCAACCATGTGGCTCTGTTAGACGAGATGTTTAATCCGGGAGAACTTTTTCCTAAAAAACTAGACTATTATAGATTTAACGGTTCATTAACAACTCCTCCTTGTACTGAGGGAGTGAGATGGATAGTGCTTAAAAATGAAGTCGAAGCTTCAAAAGAGCAGCTGTCTCTGATGAGAAAAGTAATGGGTAAAAATAATAGACCTGTTCAGCCTCTAAATGCAAGATGTATTCTTGAATAATGACACAATGGCAATATATATACGATAAATTTGATCCTGTAGCCTTTTATATTTTTAATTATCCCGTACATTGGTACGGGATAATGTATGTTTTAGCTCTTCTTGTAGCTCTATGGTTTGCCGAATATTTAGTAAAAAAAGATGGACTTCCTATTTCTAAAAAAGAGCTTGAAGCCTTTTTTATCTATGTAGAGATAGGCGTAATTTTAGGGGCAAGATTAGGGTATATTATCTTTTATGACACTCACACATTATACTATCTAACTCATCCGTGGCAGATTTTTAATCCGTTTATGAACGGAACGTTTGTTGGTATAAGGGGAATGAGTTATCATGGCGCTCTTATAGGTTTTTTGATAGCTACTTTTATTTATGCTAAAAGATATAAGAAAGACTTTTGGTTTTTGATGGATATAGTGGCGATTTCGGTACCTCTTGGTTATATTTTCGGAAGAATCGGCAATTTTTTAAATCAAGAGCTGATTGGTAGAGAGACTGATGTGGCTTGGGGGATATATGTAAATGGAGTTTTAAGGCATCCGTCTCAACTTTATGAAGCGTTTTTGGAAGGTCTTTTAATATTTGTTATTCTTTACTGGTATAGAAAAAGAAAGAGTTTTGAGGGGGAGTTGATATTACTTTACGGATTTTTATACGGATTTTTCAGATTTGTAGCGGAGTTTTTTAGGGCTCCTGACATTCAGCTAGGATATATCTGCTGTGGCTGGATGACGATGGGACAGATTTTATCTATAATTATGATGATAGTTAGCATTATTTTATATTTTTATCTATGGAGAAAGAGAGTTGAGACATATAAGAAAAATATCTGAATATGCTATGGTTGGCGGACTGGGCGCCTTTTTGATAATGGGAATAACTGGTTGCGAACAAAAAAGTTCACAAAATCAAAATAACGCTTTTGAAGAAGCCGTCCAAAAACAGGGGGCTTTTGTAGTTATTCAAGAAGTTAGTCCAGGAAGCTATAAGATAGTAGAAGAGTATCCAAGTTCCCAAACCAGAGTCATTTTAAGAGACATCAATGGCTCAGAGAGAATTTTGAGTAAAGATGAGCTAGATAGACTGGTAAAAGAGGAAGCTAAAAAAATAGAAAATAATCAAAGCTCTTTAACAAATCCGCAAATTCACAGTCAGATGAGTTTAGGAGAGATAATATTGGCAAGTGCGGCAGGTGCCATTATAGGAAGCTGGCTTGGTAGCAAACTTTTTAAAAATCCTACATATCAGCAGCAAAGACAAAAAAGCTATAGTTCGCCGTCCGTTTATCAAAGAAGTATGGAGTCTTTTAAAAAGAGAAAAACGGCCTCTTTTAACAAAAGTTCATCCACAAAAAGCGGTTTTTTCTCTAAAACCGGACAAAGTTCCAAGTCTAGTTTTTCTTTTGGAGGGTAAAATGGATAATGATGTACACATGATTGGTATCTATACTACGTTTGTATTTATGATCTTTTTAGCTGTAATGCCATATTTTGTGATTAAATATGTAAAAAAGAAAGGAAGAAGTGGTCAGACTAAAAAAAATTGAGCCTTTAAGCTCAGGGTATCTTGAAAGTATAGGTTTTAAATGGCATACCGATAGTGATGGCTCACCTTATGTAGCCGATGAATTAGTTGTTTTGAGTGAAGATGAGGCAAATGCCTACTATGAAGCGGCCAACGAATTGTACGATATGTATGTAGAGGCTGCGCAATACGTTATAGAGAACAATCTTTTTCATGAGCTAAACATACCTTTTAATCTTGCTGATATTATAAAAAAAAGTTGGGAAAACGACGTTCACTGGCATATCTACTCAAGATTTGATTTTGCCGGAGGAATCGATGATAAACCTATAAAGCTTTTAGAGTTTAACTCCGATACTCCAACAGCTCTTTTTGAAACAGCCATATTACAGTGGGCGATGTTAAAATATAACGGTCTCAATGAGGCAAAACAGTTCAATAATGTTTATGAGGCTATAAAAGATAATTTTAAACGGACTGTTACTCTCCATAAGGATATCTCTAATTTTGATAAGTGGTATGAGGGATGGAAAATACTCTTTAGTTCCATAAAAGGCAGCATTGAGGATGAAAATACTACAAAGCTTCTTCAAATTATGGCAAGTGAAGCTGGTTTTGAGACAGATTTTTGCTACGCAGATGAGGTAGGATTTAGTGATGAGGGTATCTTTTGTAATGAGAAAAATTTCGAATTTTGGTTTAAATTGATACCGTGGGAGGATATAGCTATCGAAGAACCTCAGTTAGCCGCAATTTTGACGAATATAGTCAAAAATCAAAAAGCGATTATTTTTAATCCTCCTTATACTCTTTTATTTCAAAGTAAAGGGATGATGAAGATATTGTGGGATCTCTTCCCAGATCATCCCCTACTTTTAAAGACCTCTTTTGAGCCTATAGAAGGAAAAAAATTTGTAGAGAAAAGGTGCTTTGGTAGAGAGGGAGAAAATGTTGTTATTTATGATGAAAACGGTGATTTAATAGAAAAAAAAGATGGTGAGTATGGAAATTTTAAACCTATATATCAAGAGTTTATAGAACTTCCAAAAGATGAGAGGGGAAGAGTCTATCAAGCCGGAGTATTTTTTGCTTATGAAGGTTGTGGTGTAGGTTTTAGAAGAGGTGAATTGATAATAGATAATATGAGCAAATTTGTGGGGCATATTATTGAGTGACGAGTTATAAGTGAGCAGTGACAAGTGATGGGTGAGCTTACCCATTCACTGCTCACTGATTACTGTTTACTGTTCACTAATTACTCATCACTATTTGCTGCTTTTGCTTACTTCAGGATAAATGTTAAAAATCGAAATCAAAAGCGTTATAACGGCAGGTCCAAAAATCATACCCCAAAAGCCGTAGCTTGCTAGTCCAGCAACTATAGAGAAAAAGATTAAGAGTTCATTAACATAGATATCTTTTTTAATCATTAGGGAGTCTATATATTTAATAATTATAGGTTTTATAAATGTATCGGCTATTAAGGATATAACTATAATTGAGTAGAGTGCTATTGTAATAGCAGCGTTTATATTTCCAAGGGCGAATTGATGGATAGATAAAGGTAGCCACATTAAAACTCCACCAACTACCGGAATCAAAGAAGCAAAACCATATAATATACCAAACATTAATCCATTATATCCGTATAATTGAGCAATTATTCCAAAGAGTATCCCCTCAAAAAAAGCCGTAACTAAAATTGAGCTAAAAACCACTCCCATGACATTTGCTAGATTTTCAAAAAGTTTTGAGCTCTCTTCTTTTGATAGAGGAGCAATCCTTTGAAAATAGAGTAAAATATCTCTTCCGTAAAGGTTTAAAAAAAAGTAGAAAATCAAAATCAGGGTTATATCTTTTAAAAACTTGGCACTTTTTGTAGCTAAAAAAGAAGCTACGGTTATTAGTTTATGAACGGTTTCGTTTAGGTCTATCTTTTCTATAAATTCTAAAATATTACTATTTTTAAAGAATCTATTTTGAGAAACAAAGTCTGTAATCCAGTTGTGAATATTTGAGTAAATCTCTTTTATGTAGTTTATATCTATATTGGCTATAGTTGTTGCCGCACTTGTAATGAGGTAGACTATAGGTGCGAAAAAGAGTATAGATATAGCGGCGGTACTAAGAAGTGCCGAAATGGTTTTGTGTCTTGTCTTTTTTATGAAAAAGTGGTTTATTCTGTAGGTAGCAACTGTTAGTAAAATGGCAATTGTTATGGTTTCTAAAAAAGGATAGAATATTTTATATGTAAAATATCCGATAACCAGGATAAGAATACCTAAAAAATGTGTCGATTTCAAAACCTATCCTTAAAAGAGTGTATCTTGTATTTTAGGTGAAAGTTTTAGTAGTTCGTAAGTTTTCGGTGTTGCCACTCTTCCTCTAGCAGTTCTTTCGATATATCCGTTAGCCAATAAAAAAGGTTCTATTACATCTTCGATTGTTCCTTCATCTTCACTTAAAGCGGCCGCAATAGTGTTAAGCCCAAGAGGTTTTCCTTTTGATGAGGCAAGAAGATTTAAAAGTTTTATATCCAACTCATCAAATCCTCTTTCATCTACGCCTAGCTCATTTAAAGCTATTTTGGCTCTATTTAAAGTGATAATCTGTTCGTTTTCTACTTCCGCAAAATCTCTTACTCTTCTAAGAAGTCTAAGGGCAACCCTTGGAGTTCCTCTACTTCTTTTTGAGATTTCAAGAGCTGCGTCATCTTCTATCTTTTTTCCAAGTTTCTCTGAGGCGTTTTGTATGATTTTTGCTAACTCGTTGGGCGTATAAAACTGCATACGAAAATGCATCCCAAATCTATCTCTCAAAGGATTACTAAGCATTCCGGCTCTTGTTGTCGCACCTATGAGAGTGAATCTTGGAATATCTATCTTTATAGTTTGAGCTGCGGGTCCGCTTCCTATGATGATATCTAGTCTGAAATCTTCCATAGCAGGATACAAAATCTCTTCAATTGCTGGAGAAAGTCGATGTATCTCATCTATAAAAAGTATGTCTCCCTCTTCAAGATTTGTCAAAATCGCGGCCAAATCTCCGCTCTTTTCTATCATAGGCGCCGCGGTTATTTTTATGTTTGATTCCATATCTTGCGCAATGATATGAGCTAAAGTGGTTTTACCCAGTCCAGGAGGGCCGAAAAAAAGGATATGATCGAGTGCTTCGTCTCTTTTTTTGCTAGCTTTTATAAATACTTTGAGGTTTTTTTTGATTTTTTCCTGTCCGATATATTCATCCCATCTTGAAGGTCTAAGAGAGTTTTCAAATCCACCCTCTTCGCTAAACTTTTCAATCTCTACTATTCTTTCCATAGTTCCTCTTTAGTAGCTATGTTTCTCGTCAGGAAACTCTCTTGATTTTACCTCTTTTGCAAAGTTTTTCAAAGCATCTTTGACAAGCTCGGCGCCATTTAGATATCTTTTAACAAACTTTGGTTTAAACTCTTCGAAAAATCCAAGCATATCCGACCAAACAAGAACTTGTCCGTCCGTATCCGCTCCCGCACCTATACCTATAGTAGGAATTTTGACACTTTTAGTAACCTCTTTCGCAGCTTTTGGTTTTACGCCTTCTATAACTATGCAAAAAGCTCCGGCTTTTTCTACCGCTTTTGCATCTTCTATCAGCTCATCTATTTCGATCTCATCTTTTCCTTTGACTCTGTAACCGCCCTCACTTCTTACATTTTGAGGTAGTAGTCCGATATGGCCTACAACGGCTATTCCGTTTTTAGTTAAATACTCTATTATGTGGGCTTTATCTTTTCCACCCTCAATTTTAACTGCATCGGCTGGAGTCTCTTTATATACCTTTATCGAATTTTGCAAGGCCTCCTCTTTTGTGTTATAGGTTCCAAAGGGCATATCGCATATAACAAAACTTTTTTTTGCACCGTTACAAACTGCGTTTGTGTGGTATATCATCTGTTCTATAGTTGCAGAAAGCGTATCGGATTTTCCCAAAAAACTCATATTGAGACTGTCACCAACCAATATCATGTCGGCATATGGTTCTACCAATTTTGCAA
This sequence comes from Nitrosophilus labii, assembly GCF_014466985.1. Classification (NCBI taxonomy): domain Bacteria; kingdom Pseudomonadati; phylum Campylobacterota; class Epsilonproteobacteria; order Nautiliales; family Nitratiruptoraceae; genus Nitrosophilus; species Nitrosophilus labii. The sequence goes on along the minus strand of NZ_AP022826.1, from coordinate 1,575,240 downwards.
AAAGTGCATCGTAAGCCGTAATCATCACAAGAGGCTCTTTGCCTTTTGCCTCTTTTATGGATGTTATTGTTTGTTTTTTATTCATCAAATCCTCTAATGTTTAGTCTATTTATAATTCATTTTATCAAAAAAGAGGTATAATTTCGATAAAAATAGAAAAAGGTCATGAGGTATTTTTACTCTTAACCTCTTAATCTCTTTAACAGTTTATTTTTTAATATTAAATTATAAGGATTGCTTTTGAAAAAGCTAGTTGCCTATATAACTTCAGCACTACCGGATAGAGAGTTTACCGTAGATCTTGCGTTGGCGATGAAAGAAAATGGTGTGGATTCTATAGAGCTTGGGATTCCTTTTTCAGATCCGGTTGCAGACGGCCCGGTAATAGAAGAGGCTAACGTAAGAGCTCTTCAAAATGGATTTAAAATAGCGGATACCTTTTATATCAGCGAAAAGATCGCAAAAACAGTAGATACTTTATGGATGGGATATTTCAACCCTTTTTATCATAAAGGGATGGACTATTTTTTAGATGAGGCTAAGAAGCTTGACGTTAGCGGATTTATAATTCCAGACCTTCCTTATGAGGAGGCTTTGACCTATAGAGCTATGTTTGACGAAAAAGAGATAGCTCTTATCGATTTTGTAGCGCCAACAGATAGTGAAGAGAGAATAAAAACAATAGTAAAAGACTCCAAAAAGTTTATTTACCTTGTTGCTTATACCGGGATTACCGGTAGCGATAAGAAAGAGGATGTATCACCAATAGTTGAAAATATAAAAAAATATACCGATACTCCTGTATATATCGGTTTTGGCGTCAATGAAAAGACGGCAAAAGAGAAGGCCGCTTATTGTGACGGTGTGATTGTTGGAAGTGCTTTTGTTAAGATACTTTTATCCGACTTGACAAGTAAAGAGAAAATTGATAAAATATGCGAGCTTTCAGGAAAGATTAAGGATTTGATAAACTCCTAAGATTGCCTCTATGGTCTTCCCCGATATGGGGGTGATATGGCTTCGACGGGAGCAGCCCTCCATAGGCTGCGTGCCGGCTTGAGGAACGCCGTAAAAATTCCTCAAAAAAATAGACGCAAACAATACAGATTACAGACCAGCTTACGCTGTAGCTGCGTAAGTTTAACTTAACATAATGGTCCCTCGCACCAAAGCTCGCCCTTCGGCTTTGGATATTGCGGGGTCACACCTAGGAGGGCTAGAGTCTGAGGCTGCCTAACCTCAGACTGACCTCATTTAGGCTGGGTTATCGAAGGTTTCGGGCGTTGAGCCTTCGGTAACTAAGATCAATCAGCGCTACTACGCACGTAGAGGCCTATGGTCGGTTGTTTTCGGACTGGGGTTCGATTCCCCACACCTCCACCAAATAAAGCTTCAAAATGCCCTAAAAATCGAACTTATAAAGTTTTAAGTTTTCATTGGGGATACTTCTGGGGATACTTAAAAGTTATGCTTGAGTTTAATTTTCTTACTGATAAAAAGGAAAAGTTTTTTCTTGTCTTTAGAAAATTATTATTGTCTTTACTTGTTTAAGCTTTGTAAACTTAAATGAGTAAAAAACACTTTAAAAATTAGTTATTCTATTTAAGAAAAGACTATTTTTCAAAAAAAAAATTGCCTAATCTTAAATAAAAAGCATTTTTTAGTATTGAAAATTATTATTTTCAATATTTTTTGATTTTTTAAAAATCTTCATACTTTGCAAGAGAATATAAAATTTCATCTTATTGGATAATATATAAAATTAAAGAATAATGGCTTTTATGTAGTCTCATTTTAGGTTTAAAAACATTTGTATAATTGCTGAATGATTCAAAGATAGTTTTCTCTATTTACTGGATTATTTGAGATATCGCAGTTCTTCTTTATTGGAAGCTTTTTATCCGATAAAGGGCGAATGTTTGGAAGCAGGGTAATTTGAAAGTATCAAAAGGGGACGCACCTACCTATCGGTGGTGGTATGACCTCGCACTCTCAAGGAGTGGAGCCCCTTTTGATGAAAATATTATATCAAAATACACATACCCCCCCCACCCCCGCCTTGACATCTCAAAACCTATATCCTACCCCATCTTCGCCCGAGTATAATTTTTTTATCCTAACTTTTCTCGTGGAGTTTTAAAACATCGTATTGAAATGAAGCATTTGTTAGTTTTATTTTGAGATGGTTTGTTAATATATATAATATTATAATAATTTATAAATATTAAAAAAAATATATAAAAAAAGTTTGAATAAAATTTTCTCTTATTTGATTTAATCTTTTCAAAGGATTGCTTACTCTTTTAAATGGCTTTAGCTTTGCCATATTTTAACGATAATATCTTTTTTGATAAAAACATTAGGTGAAGTAAAAAGTGGCTTAAAATTAAAATTTGAATGTTTGAAGAAAAACAATGATATGATTTGTTTTGAAGTTGCCTATTTGTTGGTGAGCATTATGTTTTCCGATAGGCAACTTCCTTTCTTTTAGTAAAGTGATGAGGTAGGATAGGTTACAAGCAAAACAAAGTTCTAAAAGCTCTAAAGTTTTTTCTTGTTAGATTTTCTACATTACAAGGTTTTCTTTTAATGATTTCAAGGAATTGTGCTATAATTTTTCTGCTATCGGTGACTTCCGACAAAGTATTATCGCTTTGCTCGTTGTAATCAGGGCTTTTAGCCGACTGATTGGGTTGCCGATAGCAAGTTCCACTGCTATTAAAGCTTTTTTTATTGAAGTTTTTTCTGTAAGAGGTAGGATAAACCACAGGCTAACGATTATTTTTTCTGCTGAAATAAATAACTTCTCTTCTTATTGGAATACTCCAGCAAAGAGTAAATGCTTCTTCCTTTTAGAGGTAAAGCCTTTGTAAGTTTGTTGTATTTGAGAATGTTAAAAATTTTTGCGTAGGAATTTTTCCTATAAGAGGTAAAAGTTTGTTTTTGTTGTTGAAAAATTACAAAAGTTTTTCAGATTGTATTATAAATTTTTTTAATAAAACTCAATATTATAGTCTCAGGAAAAAATTTTACAAAAAAATCTGGGAAAAAATTTTTTTTGATTTTTATGCATTTCATCCACCCCAAAATCTCCAAAACCCCCGTGAATACGAGATTTTAAGCGGTTTTTGGCTAAAATTTTTATCCACCCTACAAAAGTGGTAAAATCGCTTGGAAGCACCATAACATCGATAATCTGGTGGGGTGGATGAAAATTTGCACTTTATGCACCCTCATCCACCCCTTTATGCACCCTGATTGTGATTGGGGTGGACAAAGGGTGTATCAAGGGTGGACAAAAATTATTTTTCATCCACCCTCTTAAAATAACGATATTATCGATATTTTCTTTATTTTTTAATATTTATTAGGGTGTATAAAAAATTTTATATAAAAGTCTCTATAATTCCCTTATTTATGGGATTTTAATGCCTTTAAAGTAGTTTTGGGGTGGACAAAAACTCACACTTTATAGGACAAAAAAAAGAGTAAATAAGGTCGAGGTGGGAAAAAAGGAGTCAAGGAATGATAATATACACATCACCCTTGATTGTTTTAGTATTAGAAAAAATTATATCTCTTGTTTTTAGTTCTCTTAATAGTGTTTTTGGATGCACTTCCTCACCAAAAGTTTTTTCATACCACTCTTTAAGATTGCTTCTTTTTATTTCACCTCTTTTAAAGGATTGTTCTATCTCATTATAAGTTAGAGACAATTTATCTTTTAGATGAGAAAAAAAGTCTAAATTTTTTGTTTTTATGGCGTGCGCAAAAAGAGTGTATTTATCGTTTGTAGCTTCGATAAGAGCCTCTTTTTCTGGAGTATTCATTACTATATTGGCTTTTTCGTAATCAACTGGATAGTGATAAAGCAGTCTTGCAAAGTCGTCAAGCTCTTGATGTATCCTTCTTTTTAAATCTTCATAGCTGCCAACTAAAAAATTAACTTCAATGAGCTTTTTATTGCTTGAGAATATAGTATATCTCCTGTCTCCTGCTTCAATCTCCAAAAATTTTGGCTCATTGGAAGTTACCAATACCGCACCTTTTAAATGTATCGGCTCTTTTATGTTTTTGTGTTTTTCTTCAAGTAAGATGTAATCGTTTGTTACCAATCCTTTAAGCATTCCCTTTAGGCGTTTATTGTCTTTGTATCCTTGCGATACTTCATCAAGATTATAAAAAAGTTTATTTTCAAAAATAGGTCTTAAAAAATGGCTTTTTAAAATATTGTCGTTTATCTGTATCGTTTGCTCTAAACCCCACAGTTGCCTTATAATCTCTTCAAAAAATATCCCTTTTCCCGTTCCTTGCGTTCCTTTAAGGGCAATTGCTGTATTTGGTCGTATCATTGTTTGCCAAAAATAAGCAATCCAATTGATAAAATAGTCAAAATACTTATCGTCATAGGTAACCAAATGATATATAAAATCAAGAATGAGTTTAGGGTCTTTCTTTGGCGTTTCCGTTAGCGTCATATATCGAGTAGGTTTAAAAACATTTCTGTAATATGCACCTGCTTTTTTGAAAAATTCCGCATTAATATGAGGGTCAAAAATCTCTTTTTGCACCAGTATTAAATCGGTTGGATTTATATCTGCTTTAGATGTAAAAATGGAGATGTTTTTATCTAATATATTTGATAAAACTATCTTTGCCTTTGTCGCTTCTGCTGACTCTATTTGCCCATCTTTATCTAATCTATATGCCAAAGAGCCATCGCTTTTAAGCCAAATGGCACTCCCTTTTTTATCCAATTCATTAAGTATCTCTACATTGTCTTTTTTTATCCAATTATTAGCTTTGAATTCTTTATAATTTGGTCGTTTTTGTGTTACAATATCATTAGTTGCTTCGCTTATCTCGCTTACTGGCTCAAGGTTTTTTTCTTGAGCCTCTAATGTTTTAACCTTTTTGATTGCTTCTTGTAGTCTTAAACTCATTTTCTCGCTCCTGTAATTATTTCAATTTCATTTGCTAAAGTTTCAATTATTGCTTCTTTTACTTCTAAAGGATTAGCCAAATAGCTATCTTTTCTAATCTCTTTTGCTACATCATTGCAAAAATCCCTAAAGTCATAACCTTTTGGCAACTCTTTATCTAAAATATTTTCAAAATCTATCGGATAGACTTTGCAGCTTTTAAAATGCTCTTTTAAATGATTTATTGTTTTCTTGCAACTCTCATCATTATCAAGCAAAGCAAATATGTATCTATTTTTAATATCTGGCGTATATGGATTATTAGCAAAATTAAAAGCTATGCTATCGCTTTGAAGTATCATATAGTTTAGCTCTAATAGCTCCAGCAATAAAAACTCTCCTATCCCATATCCGATAAAAAGGGTAGGGTCGTTTTCATCTAAAATCCTATAAGGGATAAATCTTTTACTTCCGTATGTTTTCCACTTTATAGGATTTCCTTCTTTATCTGTTGCTTCTCTTATACAGATTGTTTTAACCTCATCATCTTTAAATAGTGAGATAGTCAAGCTTTTGTATTTGCTGCTATATCCCAAATATCTATCTTTAACTTCTTTTCCTTTTGCTAATCTCCAAATATCTCTATCTATTATCTCATACATCAAAGCAGCAGTATTTATAAATCCTTCTGGCAACTCAATAGATGTCCTTGCTATCTCTTCTTGTTTTTGCAATGCTTTTTTAAAGTTGATATGCCATTCATTTAGATTAAAGCTTTGCTTTTCCTCTTTATTGGTATAATTTTGTCTCGGTGTTGTGTTGTGTAGCGGTTGGGATAGGTCGATAGGCTGAGGTAGATTATTCATATCTTATCCCTAAACACTGGGCTACCCAAAGGGTAGCTTCTTTTAATGGTGTGTTATGGTGTTCGTGGATAAATGCAACTATATCGCCTCCCCATCCGCTGCCAAAGTCCTTGATATAGCCATCTCTCCTAATAGAAGATGACGGGGTTCTTTCATCTCTTATTTTAAATTTGTAATCTCTGTTAACTTCATATCCTAAAGCTTGCAGCATTGCAGCTACATTTTCCCTGTTTAAACTTTGCTTTATCTGGTTTCTAAGCTCTTTTAGATTCACTAATTACTCATTTTACAAGGTTATAGCCACTTTAATTTCATTTCCGATAAGATAAACTTCATATTTTCCTTTACCATCTCCTGCTAAAGGAACAAGCCCTTTTTCGCCTAATAGATACAAATCAATCTCGTTAACTGATACTTTTATCCCTGTTCTTTCCTCGATAACTTTTTGTGCCTTTGCAAGTAGTTCTTTTAGTTGCATTGCGAAACTCCTTGTATGAGCTGTAAAATGTATGGAATACATACATTTATAAAAATAATTGTAATGTAATAAGTGCAAAAAGTCAATGATTCGTGTATGGGATAAATACAAAATATGTTATAATTTGCATTAAATTCATACCTAAAAGGCTTATGATGACTAATGAAGAGTTTAAACAACTTCTTAAAAAAGCTGGATTGAATAAAAAAGAATTTGCTAAAGTTGCTAACATCAGTTATAACACTATTAGAAATTGGAATAATGTTCCATCGTGGGTAATGCCTTTTATTCAAAACTACATCAAAGCCAAAACTCTTGATAATGTTAAAGATGTTGTTTGTGATGAGGTTAAATCTTCTAATATTACTTCTGATAAAAGCTCTCCAGTAGGTGAGAAAGATGAGTGATAAAAAATTTGGATTAGATGTTTTAAAAGTGTTGTTAGATGGAATAAAAACTAAACTTTTGCTTTTTAGTGCAGGGTTTGGCGGTAGTATTGCAATATTATTAAAATCTACTAATACGATTTCTATATTGTTTTTTAGCTTTTCTACTGCTATACTATTTTTAGGGTTAATTGTAAATTTGCTTAATTTTAATAAAATTCTCAATGAAGTTAAAAGGATAAAAAATGAATGGTGAAATAATAGCGGGGGTAATAGTATTTGTTGGTATTTCTCTATATTTGCTTGATAGTATCTTTCATCTTGGTATTTTTGAAAAACTTTCAAAGCTATGATAGGAAGCTTAAATGATTGAAACAATTTTAAGTGCTGGTATATTATTGATAATTTTGCTTTATATTGCAGATAGTTATTTTCATTTTGGTAATTTCCGAAAACTTGCTGGTAAGTTTGAATACTCATTCTTCCTCTCTTTGTGCTTCAATGATTTGTAGAGTATGTTCATAATCTTTCAATATCTCATCAATTTCTTTAACGCCAGCCGATAAGATATAAATGCTTTGCAGTCTGTATTGGTGGGATATCTCGCCTAATCTTTTACTTGCAATTTTCAAGCATTGCCTAACCTCTCCTATCTCCTCCTTTAGCTCCTCTAAAAGTTCCTCCTCCGTGTAGTTCTCTTTTTTTGGTAGCTGTCCATCGCGTAGTCGTTGGAGCATAAGCCCTATATCTGCGTTAAACTTTATCACTCCTATAGGATTAAGAAACTTTTTCATTGTTAACCTCCCTGTTTTGTTTTAAATTTTCTATCCATTCCATTACTTCTTGATAGCTCCATCTTGAAGCTCTATTTCCTGTCTTTATAGGTTTCGGAAAGTTTTGTTCTCTGATATACTTATAAATTGTTGGTTTTTTAAAACCTACAATCTCGGTAACCTGTTGTATTGTTAATAATCTTTCCATTTAAAGCTCCTTTTGGGAATATTTTTATATAGACAATTTTTTCATATATAAACGAGTAAAAACTATAGGAATTTGTCGTAAATGTTAATTTACTTCAAATAAGCCTGTTATATTGGAAATTTTTTCTTGTTTTGTAGTCAAAAAGTTAGGTTAAAAGTGAGGGTAAAATTGTAAATTTAAGAGTAATTTGACTTATTTATCAGTCCAAATGAGATGAAAGTTATAATGAGTTATTTTTTATCTTTTTTAAATTTATATATATGTCTCTCCACCGTTTTTGGAGAAATATTAAAGTGATTGGCGGTCGTTAAAATTGCATCTTTATTGGTGGAAAATTGGCTTCTAATTATTGTGTAAAATGCGATTATCTCTTCCTTTTTGTTATATTTTCTTTTTCTTTTTTTGTAGTGATAATATTCTCCCGTCATTTTTCTCAAAAGCTTTAAATAATCTGTTAACACAATATTCATAAACCAAATTCTTATCGTTTCTTTTTTTTCTTCATCGTCAATATTGTCTCTTAAGTATTTTAAAAATCTTATTAGTTTGCTTTTGGGATAATAAACCAACTCGTTATGGTGGAGTTTTTCCAATCTTTTTATTAATTTGTCGATTTCTTCTTTACTTATCGGTTTATTCATTTTTATCCTTTAACAGGAAGCTTTCATACCATTTCATTAGTTCCTTTCTTTGATTAATAAAATCTGTTTTTAAATAGGCTTGGTCAACTTTATTGCCAATGGAATGAGATAGCTGGGCTTTAATAACATCTTGGTGTCATCGGCAATGCTAAAATACACCATAACGGCAAAGTGAAAATGTACCACCTGCGAAGTTAAAAAATAGAAGATTTTGTAAAATCTTCTTCTTTAGTTTTAAAGAGGGAGATTGGATGAAATGATAAGCTATGAGGAGTTTGTAATGATACACACTTTAAAAAAGCAGGGGTACAGCATAAGGGGGATATCGAGAATTACCGGTTTAGATAGAAGAACAATTTCAAAAAGACTCAAGGAAGAGAGTTTGAAACCAAGGAAAAAAGTTGTTTACAAATCGAAGCTCGATACTTTTAAATCGTATATTGAAAAAAGAGTAAAAGAGGCTTTGCCAGATAAAATCCCTTCCACTGTTATTTACAGGGAGATTTTGGATATGGGATATGAAGGAAAAGGAAGAGTTGTTCAAAGCTTTGTAAGTGATTTATATAAAAAGTTTATGCCTTTAAAAGAGGAGAGTATTGTAAGATTTGAGACTTTGCCTGGTGAGCAAGCTCAAGTTGACTGGACAGTTATAAAAGGCGGCAAAAATCCAATATATGCATTTATAATGATACTTGGATACAGCAGATATACATACGTCTGTTTTACGGACAATATGAGATATGAGACATTTGAAGATTGCCATAAAAAAGCATATTCTTACTTTGGCGGAATACCTAAAAATATACTTTATGATAACCTAAAAAGTGTTGTAATAAAAAGAAACGCATATGGAGCAGGAAAACACAAATTTAATGAAAAGTTTCTTGATTTTTCACGAGACTACGGTTTCAATCCACTTCTATGCAAACCATATAGAGCTAAAACGAAAGGGAAAGTTGAAAGATATATAGGATATTTGAAAAGAAACTTCTATATACCCTTAAAAGCAAAGCTGAAAAATTCTTCTCTTGTCATCGATTGTAAGCTTTTAAATTCACAAATATTTAGCTGGCTTGAGATTACAAGTAATAGAGTACATTCTACACTGAAGCAAAAACCGAGAGAACTGTTTGAAATAGAAAAGAAGGCTCTGCTGCCACTTGTAAAAACAGCAGAGCCGAGGAGTTCATTAATGATACATACGAAAAGTAATTCTACAAACAAAAAGGTTTTTGTGTCAATAGATAAAAACAACAACTTTTTTAGAAAAACCGAATATTCAAAAGAGGATAATAAACTTTATTTAAAAATATTGGATGATAAAGTAAAAATAGAACCACAAACCTCTTTGAAAGATTATGAGGATTTGTTACAGGAGGCTGTAAATGAGTAGCAATAAATCAATACAAAAAAAGAGCATATCATATGAAGCAGCCTCTATAGATGAAAGAATAAAAGAGTATGCCCTAATTTTCAGATTACCGGCAATACAAGAGAGCTACTCATATATCGCAGAACAGTCTATGAAAGAGAATCTCTCATATACCCGGTTTTTATTGAAACTATTTGAGTATGAGTATGAAAAAAAGATTCAAAGGTCCAAAGAAACCACTCTTAGATTGGCGGGATTTCCAAAGGTTAAAACTTTAGAGATGTTTGACTTTAAAAGCTCATCTGTAGATAAAAATATGATAAATGAACTATCTACTCTAAGGTTTATAGATAATGCCGAAAATATCCTGCTTATTGGTCCAAGCGGTGTAGGAAAAACCCATCTTGCCATAGCCTTGGGATATATAGCAACACAAAATAGAATAAAGACCAGGTTTATTACCGCTGCAGATCTGCTATTGCAGCTTGAAATAGCCCAGCAGGCAGGCAGATTGAACGACTATTTTAAAAAAGTGATAAATATCCCAAAACTCTTGATAATAGATGAATTTGGATATATAAAACTAAATGAAAATCAGGCCAACCTCTTTTTCCAGGTAATCAACAAAAGATACGAGAGCGGCTCGATCATAATCACATCCAATCTTAACTTTACCAAATTCAAGGAGGTACTTAACAATGATGAAGCATTGACTACTGCAATACTTGATAGACTTATTCATCACAGTCATATCTTAAACATTCAGGGTGAAAGCTATAGGCTTAAGCAAAAAAGAAAAGCAGGTATTTTTACAGGGTTAAACAGTTAGTTTCTCAATGTAACAGGTGGTGCATTTTTACATTGCCGAAGTGGTACATTTTTGGGTTGCTGTTGACACTTGGCTAAATCCGTGGATGTAAATATATTCAGTGGCTATTGTTCTAAATGTCCCTCTAAAGCTATGACTGCTAATGTTAGGATTTATGCGTTGAATATAATCATTAATGGTGCTATCTGTTATAGGTTTGTCTCTTTGATAAGCAAATACAAATATATCGTTAAAGTTTTGGGTTTTTATAATTTCCAATATCTCTTTAACTCTTGAAGTTACAGGTATTCTATGCTCTTTATTGGTTTTCATTGTTTCTTTTGGAAATGTGATGATGTTATTAGAAAAGTCAATATATTTCCATTTTAGATTGACTACATTTGAAACTCTTTGAGCCGTTAAAGCTTGAAACTCTATCGCAAGTTTTGCTATTAACGGAATATCGGCTTTTTGGAGCTTGGATAAAAAATCTCGCATATCCTCCGCTTTGGTCAAAGAGTTGTAATGTTTTTCCTCTTTTTTACCGATTACCATAGATAAATCAAAATTAGTTAAAGGATTGTTTTTTATATATTGCTTATTAATAGCGTATTTGAAAATAAGATTTAATAGTATGAAATTTTTTTGTATGGTATCGATTTTATTACTGGAGCTTTTATTGTCTTTATTAAACTTCTTATTTTGAATATATTTAATAAATTCCAATAAGTGAGAAATTTCTATATCTGTGAGCTTTTTATTTCCAAAGAATGGAATGATATAATTATTTATTCTTTTCTTATCGGATTTTAAAGTATTTTCTTTGACTTTTGTGCTTCTCCATTGGATAAATTCGTATAGAATGGTTTGAAAGGTAAGGTTATTTTGAAATTTCTCTTTTTCTCTTTCCAATATAGGGTCAAGGTTTTGAGCAAGTAAACGATTAGCTTTATCTCTTGCTTCTCTTGCTTGTTTTAGTGTGATTTGTGGATATGTTCCAATTGTTAGCGTTTTCCTTTTGCCATCTATTGGAGAATTGTAAATAAAAACGAATGTTTTAGTTCCGCTTGGTCTTACTCTTAAATAGAGATGGTCGCCATCTGGTATCTTATACTCTTTTTCTTTAGTTTTTGCCTCTTTGATTGTTTTATCAGTTAAGGGTTTTACAACTTTTGGCATTTTATTCCTTTACTTTTTACTTCTTATTTCCCCTTTATTTTTTACTCATTTAAGTTTTTTTCGGGGATACTTCTGGGGATACTTAAAAGTTATGCTTGACTATAAATTTTGATAAATTTTATCATATCAAAATAGACTAAATAAACTCAATAAAACTACCAAAAATAGGTCATTTATATAGACTTTTATAAACTAATATAAACTTATAAGAAGCTTATCAAGCGGTTTCCACACCTCCACCAAATTATCTACATAAAGCATTAATTTCGTTTAGAGTATCTTCATAAAATGTTTTGTAGTTATCATTTAGACTAATAGCCTGTAATATGGTATTTTTTGCTTTTGTGCATTCTTTTAATCTAAGATATGTTATAGCTAGATTGTTTAAAAGTGGACCGTTTTTTAAATCATTTACCTTTTCATAGAACTTTTTTGCACTTTTATAATCTTTTTCCAAAAAGTGTATATTTGTTAAACCGAAAAGAAGCTCTTTATCATTTTTCCATCTATTAAGTGCCGCTATATAAGCTGATTTAGCCTCTTTGTAGTGTTTTGTATTTTCTAAAAGAATAACCGTATTTAACCCAAATTTTTCATTAGATAATGATAAAATATTAAACCTACCATACAAGCGGAAAAACTAAAGGGAAGAGGGACTAACCAAATGGGTGAATTGAAGATTGGGTATATAGACAAGAATATTACGCCATTTGGAGGGATGAAAATATTAAAAGATTTTATGAATCGTAAAGGATAGATGTAGATAGTTTGACGATAGATTTGGATTCTACAGTTATAACAAGATATGGCAATCAAGAGGGAGCGAAAGTTGGCTATAATCCTAAAAAGCCTGGCAGACCTTCTCATCATCCTCTCATAGTCTTTATAGAACAGACGAAAATGGTAGAACGCTTGGCTAAGAAGCGGTAATAGCGTAAGTCTTAGCAGTTACAAAGCCTTTTTACAAGAGACATTCGAGAAAGTTTTGCAAGATCATCCTATAGGTTTAGTCAGAGCCGATAGCGGTTTTTATGCCAATGAACTACTCAAATGGCTAGAGAACAAAGAGCTAAACTACATCATAGCGGTAAAGTTCTATACAAATATCCAATACGAGATAGGTAAAATAACTCAATGGATATCGATAACAAAAGGGATCGATACAGCCATATTGTATCTCAAACATCCAAATAGTCCCTATCCTAGACGCTATGTTATTGTGCGAAAAAGAGTCGAAAACTATCCAAAAGCGACAGGTAAAACTCTTTTTGATGAACCGCTGTATAGATATAGCGCCTATGTGACCAATCTTTCTTTACCAGCAGATCAGATCTATAGACTCTACAATCAAAGAGCTGATGCTGAAAACCAAATCAAAGAGCTCAAATATGATTTTGCCATAGATAGTTTTGTACTCAAAGGCTTTTTCGCTACGGAAGCTTCCTTTCGATTCATTATGATGGCGTACAATATCCTAGCTCTTTTTAAACACTCTCTTTTACAATCAAATCAATGTCTTTCACAACTATCAGAGCCTATTGCTTTGCAATAGGAAGTTATATTACTAATCACTACTCCAATCAAAAAGTGCTCAAAATGGCTCTAGCCAAAAAAAGAAGAGCTTGGATGAACTCTCTTTTTGAAAAAAACAAGAATCTATCTCCTGAATTGTGCGGAATCTCATAAAAACGAAAAATCACAGAAACAAAACTCCCTAATTATGGGCATTTCATGGGTTAAAAAGGCAAAAGAGGGTGTCTCAAATGTTTTTTTAAAGTATAATTTGTCTATGTTTATTAGAGAGAAAAAGAATAAAAGCGGAAGTGTTAGCATTCAAATCATAAGTAAAAAAAGAGGAAAGTATAAAGTAATAGAGACTATAGGTTCTGCAAAAGATGAAATAAAAAGGTCACTTCTTTTAGATAAAGCTAAAAAGAGATTAAAAGAGTTAGAGCCGACTCTCTTTGATTTATATGAAGATAATAAAGATGAAAAAGCAGATATTTTAGGTAAGAGAGTTGATTTTATAGATATTGATAACGATAAAGTTATATCCATAGGCGGAGAGCTTATATTTGGAAAGATTATAAAAGATTTTAGATGTAAAGAGTATTTTAAGAAAGTAAGTATAAAAAAGTTTGAAAAGAGATTTGAGTATTTCAAGGATTTAGTAATATCAAGAATACTTTCTCCTGGGAGTAAATTAAATTTTATAAACTATCAAAAACTCTTTAAACAAAAAGATATTTCTATTTATAGTGTATATAGACTTCTTGATATTTTATACTCTAAAAAATCAAGAGAAGAGATTCAAAAATGTATTTTTAATCATACAATGAAAATTATAGAAGATAAATTAATAGTGGCCTTTTATGATGTAACGACTTTGCATTTCGAGAGTGAGAGTGAAGATGATTTAAGAAGGGTTGGTTTTTCCAAAGAGGGAAAATTAAATAGACCGCAGATTCAAATAGGACTTTTAACAACACTTGAAGGATATCCTTTAGCTTATGAAGTATATGAGGGAAATAGATTTGAAGGAAAGACATTAATCCAAACACTTATAAACTTTGAAAAAAGATTTTCTCTCAAACAAAAACCTATAGTAGTTGCAGATAGAGGAATGCTAAGTAACTGCAACCTTATTGAGCTTCATAAAAAAGGATACAAATATATTATTGGCTCACGCATAAAAGCTTTAAAAGATGAGATAAAAAGAGAAATTGCAAATCTTGTTTTTATATCTGATGGTGATACAAAAGAGATAGCTTTAGATGAAGAGCTTATTTGCAAAGAAAAAGATAAAACTATTAAAAAAGAGAAAATTGCGCAAAGAATAGTTCTATCTTTTTCTACACAAAGATTTAAAAAAGATAACTATTTAAGACAAAAGGGAATTGAAAAACTCAAAAACAAAATTCAAACATCTCCAAACATCACAAAATCTAATTTAAAACTATCACCCTATGCAAAATTTTTAGACCTAAGCAAAGATTGCAAAACAAAGATTCAACTTAATCTTGAAAAGATAACAGAAGATGAAAAACTTGATGGTATTAAAGGATTTATTACAAACGATTTTTCTTTATCTCATCAAGAAATTATAGAACATTATAAAAATCTTTGGCATATTGAAGAGGCTTTTAAAATATCTAAAACTGACCTAAAAATCAGACCGATTCATCATAGATTAGAATATAGAATCAAAGCCCATATCCTCGTAGCCTTTGTAGCTTATGCAATCTATAAAGAATTTGAAAGAAGGTTAAAACTTCATAATGTGCAATTTACTTTTTCTAAAAAACTTATAATTGAACTTATAAAAAATATGAAAGCCATTGAAACCAAAGACTCTATTAAACTTTTTAATTTTAACAATTATCAATCTCTAATTTACTCCGCTATATTCAATACCTAATTTTTGGGTGTCTTTCCGCACAATTCAGGAATATCCTAGCTCTTTTTAAACACTCTCTTTTACAATCAAATCAATGTCTTTCACAACTATCAGAGCCTATTGCTTTGCAATAGGAAGTTATATTACTAATCACTACTCCAATCAAAAAGTGCTCAAAATGGCTCTAGCCAAAAAAAGAAGAGCTTGGATGAACTCTCTTTTTGAAAAAAACAAGAATCTATCTCTTCCTATTGGTGGATTTGGATAACTTTTATCGCTTTTTAGTTGAGAAAAAAGATAAACTTCAAAATAATATCATTAAATTTTCTTATTCAAGAAGAACTCTATTGCAAAATCTGGGTTTAAAATACCAAATACGATAGTTTTTCCTCTTGCTCCTTTGCCTCTTTTACCTTTTACTCTTTTTGCTCCAAAATAACTCTCATTAACTTCAATTTCTCCCTGAAATGGAGAATCAATTTGACAAAGTCTCACTATTCTCTCTCTGAATTTATTAAAATATCTATTTATTGAACCACTTGCAAATTCAAACATCACAAACAGCCTAGTTTATCTTCCTGGCAATTTTTGAGATTAAAAAAATCTCTATGTGACAATATAGTCAATGTTTTATCTCAATTCTCCCTAAAATCTTAAAAAATTCCCATTTTTACTCCACTTTTTATGGTTTGATAGCTAAAATTGTCCTCTTTTTTACTTTTTTATGACTATTTTAAGTAACAAGCTGCAAACTCTGATGAATACAGATAGATAAAATTCCAAATGCTAATACAGAAGCTACTTTTGTAGCTCCTTTGTAATAGATTGTTTTACATCCAAAGTCATCTTTGAGATACTTGTTTACTCTCTCAACCATACTTCTTTGATTATAATGGTGTTCATCAGATGATTGTGCTAAATTTAAAAACTCAAATTTCTTAATTTCTTCTTTTTGTAATTTGATTTTTGCTTTTAGTTCTTTTGAATTTTTAGGGTTTATATCTATAATTGGGCGATGTCCTAATTTATCCCGGATTTTGCGATAGACTTTATCACATTAGCATTTAACACTTCGTTTATAGACAATTAAAAATTTTTTGACTTATCACCTTATAGATAAACCTTCAAAATTGTTAAAAAGCCCCTAAAGCTCAAGCAAAAGCATTACTGAAACAAATTCTATTGTATAATCCGGGTTAAAAACTCTACTAAATTTTGATTCGCTTGGAATATCACTTTTATATCTCCACCCACATATAACTCTTAAAGTTCTATCACGATAGAGCCTCTCTATTAAATCTCTTGTTGTTTGAATATTATAAACACTCTTTGCTATAAACACTCTTGCAATTTCAATTCTATCTTTTGGAGTATTGGTGATAGAAACAACTGTAATATTTTTCTCAATTTGAGCAAAATCTAATATTTTAATGAACTTTTGTTCTTTGTGAGATAACTCCTCTAATCTTAATCCTCTCTTAACGCTGAAAATAGTGTCTTTTCAAGGTTTAAGATTTTATTCCACATTTTAGATAGGTTTGTAGATATTTTTGATACAATATTTTCCATAAGCTAAGTCTCCTTCTGTTAGGTTTTTGTGGTAAAAAATTATAACATAGTGAAGGCAGACTTAGCTTTTTAAAATTTAATTTAGCTTAAATCATAGGTGATTTTTACTAATCTGCAAGTGGCTCGATTGTATTTCGATTAATTTTTGTTATTTCAGATGTCTGTTTTGCTGTTAAATCTAAGCAAAAACATTTCAGAATCTCTTTAAATTTTCTCTCTGAAATATGCGCATTTTTTATATATCTATTTTTGCCCTTCATATCGATATAGTTTAGCATATTTTTATTGCTAAACTAGTCTTGACCCTTATGTTATAATTCCTTCAGACGCGAAATTCTTGGTATGTCTTGTAGGATAGGTTATATTTTTCTCTTGCACTGTCGTATCGACTATAACTTGTTTTTCTTCTTTAGCATTGCCACGTAGATCGATACTTATTGCAAATATCTTCTCTATCCCATCTTTACCAATATGCTTTCTAAAGTAAACTAAATCCGTCGGGTCACAAGGATATGCAGGTTGATACTCCCTCATTCCACAAAAATATTGATAATATAGATTTCTCTTCCATTGTAATACAATATTCTCATCACTTAAATTCTCTAACTGTTTTAAAATCAATAGTCCCACCGTCAACCTAATAGGTTTAGCAGGTCTTCCCTCGTTACTGTAGTATTTTGCAAACTCTTTTTCAAAAACAGTTCAATCTATTGTATCTGCCAAAGCAATAAGCGGATCGTTACTATCAAGCATATTCTTTTAAAGATGGATAAAAGAGATTTGGTTGGTTTGATTTAGTAGTAGATTTAGCAAGCATTTTTTCATCCATCTCGACTAGAAGTTTCCTCTATCTTTATAGTTTATTAGTTGAAAATTATACCTCTTTACTACCCCAGATGCCCTTAAATTTGAGCTTTTTAAGGTTTTTCAGGGAGGAACAGGTATTTGAAGTGCGTTATCCGATACGGTTTTAATAAAGCCGGTTTTATTAGATTGCAAGAGTAGGAATATAAACTTTTTCGATCATCTCCTTATATTCATCTTCAACATTGCTTTGTATAGTTATCCCCCCGCCGCTTTTATATACTAGAGCGCTTTCTTTTTTTTCAATATATCTTATAATAACTGCGCTATCAAGATTTTTGCCATCAAAAATACCGAATATTCCCGTAAAAAAGCCTCTATCGTAGTTTTCCACCCTCTTTATTATCTCTATGCTTCTTTTTTTAGGAGTTCCGCTGATACTCCCTGCGGGTAAGAGTTTAAGAAGTATTTCACCCAGATTTTCTCTCCATTCTTTGGGCAACTTTCCTTCTATTTCTGAACTTACTTGAAGAAGCTCTTTTTTTCCAGCTTTTATTTTATCTATATATCTAAATCTTTTTACTTTTATCTTTTCAGCAACCATTCCGAGATCGTTTCTTAAAAGATCAACCACCATAATATGTTCTGCCATCTCTTTTTCGTTAGATAAAATCAAGTTAGCGGCATTTGGTAGTGATGCGTCTATTGTTCCTTTCATAGGATATGTTTTGATAGTGTTATTTTCTATTTTTATAAACCGCTCGGGTGAGAAGCAGACAAACTTGTTTTTAAAAAAGAGTTTAAATTTTGCTTTTGAGCAGAAAAATATCTCCTTTAAAGATAGGTCTGTTTCGATTTTTGTAGGAAATGTTAGATTGAGCAGATATGTATTTCCTTTTTTGATCTCTTCTTGGACTTCAAAAAAGGCTTTCTGATATCTTTCAAAAGAAACAGGAAACTTCTGTTTTATAAAAGCATTTTTGCAATTTTTTTGGTCGTATTTGTAATTTTTGTAACCATCTATCTGAAAATATATATTTTCAAGAGTTTCTAGACTCTGGGCAAATATTTTTTTTGCCTCGAAATCTATAACAAAAAGAAAGGGGATCCCTTTTCTTGCTAGAGAACTTATCTTATCCATTTGGCATTATGAGTTTTTTCAGTATTGCCATCCTTACTGCAACACCGTTTTTAACCTGTTCTAAAACTTTACATCTTGGATCTTTTAGCATTTCATCATCTATATCTATATTTCTGTGAACCGGACCTGGGTGAAGAAGTATGATGTCTCTATCTCCTATCAACTCTTTGGTTATGCAAAAATCGCTTGCATAGTCTCTCAAACTAGCATAAATAGGAAGTTTATGTCTTTCTGTCTGGGTTCTAAGACTCATTATGACATCTACTTCGTCTATTACATCTTTTATGTTATGAGTATATTTTAGATCTCTTCTTGGCAAAAAGTGAGGAGGGGCTACTAGTATAACTTCCATTCCAAAACGGTTTAAAAGCTCTATGTTGGAGTTTGCGACTCGAGAGTTTTTGATATCGCCCACTATTGCTATTTTTTTTCCTTTAACGTCGGGTATATATCTTTTAATCGTAAAAAGATCCAAAAGAGCTTGAGATGGATGGGCATGAGCCCCGTCTCCTCCGTTAATCAAGGAACAGTTTACATAGTTGGACAGTATTTTTGGAACACCTGCATGTTTGTGTCTTACTATTATGGCATTTGGCCCCATTGCATCGAGATTTGCTGCCGTATCAAATAGGGTTTCCCCTTTTTTTGTGGAGCTTCTTGAAACATCTAAACTCACCACTTGAGCGCCTAGTTTTTTTGCCGCAACTTCAAAAGAGCTTCTTGTTCTTGTAGAGTTTTCGAAAAAAATTGTTATAATCAATCTGTTTTTTAAAAGACTTCTAGGAGTCTCCTCTAAAAAGTGTTTAGCATCTTCAAAAATCTCTTCAATTTCTTGTATTGACAAATCTTTTGTATCGATTAGATGTTTAATTTTTTTCACACAAATCTCCAAATTGTAAATTGTCTTATTTTATACTAAAATATGTAAAGAAAGATTTAATAACTAATTTTTGTGACAAATATCAGTTAATAAGGAGTTAAAAAATGAAAAAAGTAGGAGTTTTGATAGCTGCTTTGCTTACTTCGTCGCTTTTTGCGGAGAGCTTTACCTATATGGAGTATATACCGGTATATAAATCTGAAAAACTTTTTAGAGTTATAACAAAAAGAGTTCCTTATCAAGAGTGTTGGGAAGAGGAAGTTCCGGTTTCTCAAAATGGCGATTCAGGAACGGTTGGAGCGCTTATTGGCGGAGTGGCGGGAGGAATTTTGGGGCATCAAGTAGGAGAAGGCTCAGGTAAAACAGCAGCGACTATCGGAGGAGCCATAGTAGGAACTATAGTAGGCAAAAATCTTGCTGATGAAAAACCTGCTCCAGGATATAAGATAGTTAAAAGATGTAGAACAAGATATCAAGAGACCCATGAAAGAATCATAGAGTATAAAAATTATGCTAGATTAGATGGACAAGAGATAATAAAATATAGTTCAACGCCCTTAAAACAGATAAAAGTTAGAGTGACTGTAGAGTATTGATTAAAAGGCGGCCTTTCCGCCTGAAATTATTCATTTATCAATCTTTTCAAAATCTTCTTAGCATCTTTTTGCAATATCAGAATCTCACTAAAATAGTCTTTATAAAACGGAAAAGTTATATCGAAAAAACTATCTTTGTCTTCGTAAAGATTTACGCACCAATCAAAATCTAAGTTTTTGTTTGCTAGTGCTTGCATTGAAAGGAGCGTATCGTTTATACAGCCAAGACGGCTTGGTGTCACCAAAAGAGGTTTAGCTTCAAAAATATTTATGAAATCTATCATAAAAATATCTTTTCCAACTGGAACCATCAATCCACCTGCCCCTTCGATAAACAAAATATCGCACTCTTTTTCCAAAATATTTGCTTTTTCCAATAAAAGATCGATATCGATTTTATTATCTTTTTTTGCTACATAAGGAGCCGCGGGAAGGGAGAACCTATATGGAACCACATCCTCTACCATAAATTTCCTAAAACAATTATTAAACTCTTGACATTTTTTTAAAAGTTTGGTACCATCTTCGGGATTATCAGTTATCCCCGTCTCTATTGGTTTAAATACTCCGGCTTTTATACCGGCTTTTTCACACTCATTTAATAGGGTTAGAGTGGAAAAAGTTTTGCCTATACCTGTATTTGTAGCCGTTATAAAAACTCTTTTTATCATAATAATTCTCACAACTTTTTTTTTGAGAGTTATTTTAGCGTAAAAGAGATTTATATAGTGGTAAATTGTATAAAAGTGTGCTATTATAAATAGATAAAAATATTTCAAAGTTTAAAAAGATTAGAGTAGAGGATTGAATTGGCAGTAAGAAGAGAGATAGAGACAAAAGATTTTACAAAAACCAAAGAGCCTAAACTATACAAAGTATTTTTACTGAATGATGACTATACGACAATGGACTTTGTTGTGGAAATCTTGTGCGATGTTTTTCACAAAAGTTATGAAGAGGCTGTTCAGATAATGATGCTTGTTCATAAAAACGGTAAAGGGCTTTGTGGTATTTATACCTATGAGATAGCGGAAACTAAAATAGATGAAGTTTATAGACGTGCCCGCGCCAACGAGTTTCCGCTTAAGGCTGTAATGGAGGAATTATGATGATAAGTAATGAACTAAATACTATTTTTAAAGAGGCCGTTAGACTAGCTAAAAAAAACAGACACGAATATTTAACGGTTGAGCATATATTTTTGGCGCTTTTGTCAAACAAAGAGGGCATACGCATACTAAATATCGTAGGTGCCGATATAGAGATGTTAAGAGAAAAACTTGAACAGCATCTAAAAAACACCCTAAAACCTCTGCCGGCAGATGTGGTAAGAGAACCGTTTGAAACGGTAGCGCTTTCAAGAGTTATTGAAAATATGATAAGACATATCCAAAATGCTGAAAAAAAAGAGGCTACAGTGGGGGATCTTTTAGCTGCTCTGTTTGATGAAGAACACTCATATAGTGTATATTTATTGAAAGAGCAAGGTGTCAAAAAGGTTGATATCCTAGAAGCTATCTCTCATCCAGAAGCAGATTATACAGAAGTAAAAGAGGATGAAGACGATAAAGAGACATATCTTGGAAAGTTTACTGTAAACTTGGTAAAAGAGGCTAAAAAAGGCAAGATAGATCCCGTAATAGGAAGAGATAAAGAGATTGAAAGGGTAATACAGATACTTTGTAGAAGAAAGAAAAACAATCCTTTGCTTGTAGGCGAACCTGGAGTAGGAAAAACTGCTATTGCAGAAGGGATCGCTATCAAAATAGCAGACAAAGAGATACCTGAAGTTTTAGAAGGAGCTTCGTTATACTCTTTAGATATGGGTTCACTGCTTGCAGGAACCAAATATAGGGGAGATTTCGAAAAGAGACTAAAAGGTGTTATAGAAGAACTTAAACAGAAAAAAAACGCTATAGTTTTTATAGATGAGATACATACTTTAGTAGGCGCGGGAGCGACTCAAGGCGGAAGTATGGATGCTTCCAATCTTTTAAAACCAGCACTAGCTAGCGGTGCTATTAAATGTATAGGTGCCACTACATATTCGGAGTTTAGAAACTTTTTGGAAAAAGATAGGGCTCTTAGCCGAAGATTTGCTAAAGTGGATGTGAAAGAGCCAGACCTTGAAACATCTTTGAAGATCTTAAAAGGGCTTAAAGAAAAGTATGAAAAACATCACAGAGTAAGATATACCATAAACGCTCTAAAAAGTGCAGTGGAACTTTCTGATAAGTATATAAATGATAGACAGCTTCCTGATAAAGCGATTGATCTAATTGATGAAGTTGGTGCCTCCTTTCATCTAAGAAAGAAAAAAAGAAGTGTGGTAACCGCAAATGATGTGGAGGATGTTATCTCAAAAATGCTAAATCTTCCGCCAGCAAGGGTAACCCAAGACGATATATCTATACTTGAAGATCTAGAAAACAGACTCGAACAAAGTGTTCTTGGCCAAAAAGAGGCAATCGAGCAGATCTCAATGGCTATAAAAAGGAGCAGAGCTGGACTCAATCCGCCTAATAAACCTATCGGTTCATTTTTGTTTGTAGGACCTACCGGAGTTGGAAAAACAGAACTTGCAAAAGAGTTAGCAAGAACGCTTGGTGTACATTTTGAGAGATTTGATATGAGCGAGTATATGGAAAAACATGCTGTATCAAGACTTATCGGTGCACCTCCTGGTTATGTGGGCTACGAAGAGGGTGGACTTTTAACTGAAACTATAAGAAAACATCCCCATACTGTTTTACTTTTGGATGAGATAGAAAAAGCACATCCTGATCTTATAAATATTCTTTTACAAGTTATGGATAATGCCACATTAACTGATAATTACGGTAATGTTGCTGATTTTAAACATGTGATTTTGATCATGACATCAAATGTAGGTGCTACTGAAGCTAATGTTATGGGATTTAAAAAAGAGTCTGTTAGCAAATTTGACGAGGCTCTAAAACAGTTCTTTACTCCGGAATTTAGAAATAGACTGGATGCGATAATAAGGTTTAAACCTTTAAGTATGGATATAGTGGAAGGAATTGTTGATAAGTTTATAAAAGAGCTTAACGAGCAGTTAAGATCTAAAAATATAACTGTTAAACTGACTAAAAGAGCAAAAAAATATCTTGCCCAAAAAGGATACAGCGAAGAGTTAGGCGCAAGACCTTTATCAAGAGTTATCAGTGATGAGATAAAAACCCCTCTTACCAATGAGATTCTGTTTGGAAGATTGAAAAACGGAGGAGAGGTAAGTATAGATTATAAAAAAGAGAAACTTGAGTTTAATATAAAATGAAAGAGATATTGATACCTAGAATCAGCCCATATAGTTTTATATTTCCAGATCCTAGAAACTCCTCAAAAGAAGGACTTGTCGCCTTCGGAGGAGATCTGGATCCAAACAGGGTTTTGAGTGCTTACAAAAAAGGTATCTTTCCATGGTACAATGAAGGAGATCCTATACTTTGGTGGTCTCCAGATCCAAGACTTGTTCTTTATCCTCATAAATTGAAAATTTCTCGTTCACTAAAGAAGATTTTGAAAAAAAATATTTTTGAAGTGAAAGTGGATACAGCTTTTTATGAAGTGATTAAAAGTTGTCAAACTGTAAAAAGAAGAGAACAAGAAGGAACATGGATTCTCCCTGAAATAGTTGAAGTTTTTACTAAACTCCATCACATGGGATTTGCCCATTCTATAGAAGTTTACAAAGATGGTGAATTGGTCGGAGGGCTTTACGGACTTAGTCTGGGAGCTGCATTTTTTGGAGAGTCTATGTTTAGCAAAGTAAGTGATACAAGTAAAGTAGCTTTAGTTAAACTTGTTGAGATTTCAACAAAACTCGGTTTTAATTTTATAGATTGCCAAATTTCAAGCGATCATCTAAAAAAAATGGGGGCGGAAGAGATAAGTAGAGAGAGATTTTTGGATGAACTTGAAATTGCTATGCAAAAGCCGAGTAAGATTGGGAAATGGGAATTGGGAATTAGGAATTAGAGAATGATTTTAAAAAAAATTTATTTTTTCCAATTCCCAATTCCTATTTCCCACTTCCTAAAGGAGCGTTATGTATTTAAAAGATCTTAGTTTTTCGCTATGGGCTGATTTTATAGAAAGAGATTTTTTGAATAAAGAGTTTAAAGAACTTATTGAAAATGGTATTGTTAACGGAGCTACAAGCAACCCGGCAATTTTTAAAAATGCTATTTTAAATTCGATAGCTTATAAAGAGCAGCTAAAAGAGTTAAAAAATCTTTCAGCAAAAGAGAAATATGAAGCTTTGGCGATTTATGACATAAAAAAGGCTGCAGATATTTTAAAGCCTCTTTATGAAAAGGGTGATGACGGATTTGTAAGTATAGAGGTAGATCCTAATCTTGCAAATAATGCCGAGAAAACTATTGAAGAGGCTAAGAGGTTGTGGAAAGAGATTGATAGAGAAAATCTTATGATCAAGATACCAGTAACAGATGAGGGATGTAGAGCAATAAAAGAACTAGTCTCTGAAGGTATAAACATAAATGCTACACTGATTTTTGATCCAAAGTATGCCAAAAAGTGTCTTGATGCTTTTGAAGAAGGCATTAAAAATAGTGATAAAAAGCCTTATGGAGTACTAAGTATATTTGTAAGCAGATTTGATAGAAAACTAGATAATACTTTAGTCCAAAAAGGTCTGGAAAAAGGAAAAGCGGGGATTTTAAACGCTGCAAAAATCTACAATACGATTCAAAAAAGAGAGTTGCCAAATATTCGAGCTCTTTTTGCGAGTACAGGCGTCAAAGGAGACGACTATCCGCCATTTTATTATATATCCGAACTTATAGCCCCACATAGTATCAATACTACTCCGATTAATACTATAAAGTCGTTTGTAAACGATGGTTTTAAGGAGCAAAAACTTCCTATAGAAGATGAGATTATTGATGAGTTTTTTGATAGAGTGGAAAAAGCTGGTGTAGATATGCAAAATGTTTATAATGAGCTTTTAGAAGAAGGATTGTTAGCTTTTGTAGATGCTTTTAAAGAGATAATTGAAGAGCTGGAGTAGTTATGCAAAGTTATGAGTTCGATATAAAGTCTTTGACTTTTGAAAATATTAAAAAAATAAGAAAGTATCTAAAAAAACTGATAGAAGTTGGTGGAAGTGACTTGCATATAAAAGCAAACTCTATCATTAGGGCGAGAGTTCATGGGGATATAGTTCCCTTTTCTGGTGAGGTTATTTCTAAAGAGGATGCACTTACTTTAGCTAAAGAGCTTCTAAGAAGTAGGTTTAAAGAGCTTGTTGAAAACAAAGATGTTGATCTGGTTTATGTTTATGATGACAATATAAGATTTAGGGTTAATATCTTTTTTCAGATAGATGGGGTATCTGCCGTTTTTAGGACTATTCCCGTAAAAATTAAGAATATTGAGGAGCTTCAATTACCAAAAGCCATACATAAACTCTCCCAAATTCCGAGAGGTCTAGTTTTGGTGACCGGTGTTACGGGAAGCGGTAAATCTACTACTTTGGCTGCAATAATAGATGAGATTAACAATAGTAGAAGAGAACATATTATAACTATCGAAGATCCTGTTGAATTCGTACACAAAGATAAAAACTGTGTAATAAATCAAAGAAGTTTAGGACAAGATACTATTGGCTTTTCTAGAGCGCTAAGAGCCGCACTGAGAGAAGACCCTGATATTATTCTTGTTGGTGAGATGAGAGATTTAGAAACTATAGAAATGGCTTTACATGCCGCTGAAACCGGACATTTAGTCTTTTCAACTCTCCATACTTTAGACGTTAAAGAGACTGTAAACAGAATTATAAGTATGTTTCCCGCTGAAGAGCAAAATAGAATCAGAGTTGTTTTAGCATCTGTTTTGGAAGCTGTAGTTTCACAAAGACTTGTTAAGAAAAAAGATGGAGGGCGAATAGCGGCAGTAGAGATGATGTTTAGAACAAAAAGAATCGAAACTTTGATAGAAACAGGTCGCGAAATAGAGATAACAAGTGCTATAGAAGAGGGAACTATCTACGGTATGCAAACATTCGATCAAGCACTTTTGGACCTATTTAAAAGAGGCTTTATCGATGAGGAAGAAGCGCTCAATAACGCTACTAGTAGATCCGATATGAGACTCAAAATAGAAGGTTTTGTCGATAAAACTTCTGATATTAGAGGAGCAACGATTAGTAGAGACGATAGCGATGTTATAGATTTGAAAATTTAATTTAACTTAAAAAAAATTTCAGTATAATACGCCTCCAATTTAAAAAAAAGGAAGAGCAGATGTTAGAAGGCATTATTAGAGAGAGTACCGGCAAAAGTGAAGCAAAAAAGCTACGCCGAGATGGTTATCTAATTGCCAATATTTACGGGAAGGGTTTTGAAAATATACATGCGGCTTTCAAAAAAGGCGATTTCATAAGAGCCGTAAGAAATAAAGAAAAACTTGCATTCCCAGTAAAACTTGGCGATAAAGAATTAAATGTTGTAGTTCAAGAGTATCAAAAAGATCCTGTAACATATGAACTAAAACATGTTGATTTAATGGTGGCTCAACCTGGTGTTGTAACATACTATATGGTGCCTATTAAAACAGTTGGAACTCCAAAAGGGCTTAAAAACAAAGGTGTTTTGGTTGTTTCTAAAAGAAGAATCAAAGTTAAAGGTGCTATCGAGAATATTCCTGATAGTATAACTTTGGATGTGACAGACTTAGATGTTGGTGATGCAATACTAATAAGAGATATAGAGCTTCCGGAAGGTGTTGCTCATATGACACCTGATAGAGTTGCAGTAGTAGGTGTTGTTAAAGCTAAATAATGTTTTTGATAGTAGGTCTTGGCAATCCCGGACCAAAATATGCAAATAACAGACACAATATAGGTTTTATGGTTGTCGATGAACTCATCGGCAGCCTAATGCCAAATGCAATCAACAAAAAAGAGTTCAAGGGCGAGCTTTATAAATACAAAAATACTCTCTTTCTAAAACCCCTAACCTTTATGAATCTATCAGGAGAAAGCGTAAAAGCTGTTAAAAACTTTTATAAGATAGATAATGATAAAATCGTTGTGATTCATGACGACTTAGATCTTTCTTTTGGTGCTATAAGATTTAAAAGAGGCGGTGGAAACGGTGGGCATAACGGTTTAAAATCTATTGATAATTGTATAGGAAACGATTATATCAGAGTTAGAATAGGAATAGGAAGACCTGCTGATAAGTCAAAAGTTACCACTTATGTTCTCAGCGATTTTAGGGAAGAGGAGAAAAAGTATCTTAACGATATTATTAAAAAAGCGGCTGAAGCTGTTTTTGAGTTGACAAAAAAGAGTCTTGATGAGGTTAGAAGCCGTTTTAGTCAAAAGGGTGTTCTATTAAAAGAGGATAGATGTTAACTAGATATCTGGTTTTGCTCTATTTAAAATATTTCTCATTAATTTTTATTGCTCTTGTTTTTTTCTTTGTAGGACTAGATTATATACAAAATGCAAAATCTCTTCCAAACTCCGCTAACTTACAGATACTTTATGTAGTTTATAAATCCTTTTACGCGATAGATGTTTTGCTTCCTATAGCGACTATTTTTGGGATGCTCGCTACAAAAATTTATCTAATTCGTTCAAATGAACTTGTAGCTATATATTCGATAGGATATGACAAAAAAAGTGTAATAAAACCTTTTTTTTGGGCTTCTTTTTTTATAATAACTCTTTTTATGGCACTTCATACTACATCTTTTGCCTATGCAAACGAGAATGCGGACAATATAAGAAAACATAGTTTAAGCGCTAGTTCTACATCTAATCTATTTTTTAAATATTTTGACTATTATATATATTTCAAAAGACTTTATCCTTTTCAAAAAAAAGCTGAAGATGTAGGGATTTTCAAACTTGACAACGGGAAACTAAAAGAACTTATAAAAGCAAGATCGGCGTATTTTGAAGATAATAGATGGAAAATAAAAAAAGCCGATTTGGTAGAAAACAGATATAACGGTGAAAAAAAAATTAGGATTTACAAAAACAAAAATATAGATCTGCTTGAGGGCTTTAAACCTAAAATTTTAGATTCTGTGTATGAGGGAAAGACAAGTTTTAGTATAATCGACGCATTCTATGCTATAAAACTTTTAAAAGAACAAGATGTCAATATTCAAAAGATAAAAGCTGTTCTTTTTGCACAGATGATTTATCCGTTTTTTGCGCCTTTTTTAATGGTTATAATATTTTATTTCGTACCAATAACGCAAAGACTCTCTAGTATAACTTTTTTTAGTTTTACTGCAATCATATCCTCTTTAATCGTGTGGGGATTGCTTTTTACTCTGGTTCGACTCTCCTTTGCAGCAGTTTTAGCGCCTGAAATAACTACATTGGTTCCAATAGCTATTTTGGCTCTTATCGCACTGCTGTTTTATAAAAAATTTTAATCTATATTAGTTAAATTTATTTTTTGTCATATTTTGGTAAAATAGCCCCTTATATATAAGCATTTTAGTATAAAAAAGTAGTTTTAAGGATAGATATGATCAATTTTAAAGAGCTTGCAAAAAAATATGATACACCACTTTATATTTATGATTTTGATAAAATCGAAAAAGATTTTTTAGAGTTTAAAAATGCTTTTAAAGCAAGAAAATCTTTAATAGCCTATGCAGTAAAAGCCAATTCAAATTTATCCGTTTTGAAGAAACTCTCAGAACTAGGTTCAGGAGCAGATTGTGTATCGATTGGCGAAATAAAAAGAGCTTTGCTTGCAGGAATCCCAAAATATAAAATAGTTTTCAGCGGTGTGGGTAAAAGAGATGAGGAGATTGAGGAGGCTTTAAAACTAGATATTTTGTTTATAAATCTAGAAAGCGAAGCCGAGATGCAAAGAGTTGAAGAGATTGCAATGGGCTTGGGGAAAAAAGCAAGAATTAGCATAAGAGTCAACCCCAACATTGATCCAAAAACCCATCCTTATATCTCTACGGGGCTTCATGAAAACAAATTTGGCGTTGACATAGATACGGCAAAAAAGATGTATCTCAAAGCTAACAATAGTTCATTTTTGGAACCTGTAGGAATCCATTTCCATATTGGCAGTCAATTAACAGAACTAGAACCTATAAAAGAGGCGAGCCAAATAGTTGCGGATCTAACAAGAAGTCTCATAAAAATCGGAATAGATATCAAATTTTTCGATGTTGGAGGCGGACTCGGAATAGAGTATAAAGATGAAAAGACTATAAAACCTTACGATTACGCTCAGGCTATTTTTTCAACTTTAAAAGGCCTTGATCTAACTGTCATTTGTGAGCCGGGAAGATTTATTGTAGGAAATGCGGGTTATTTTCTTACAAAAGTTCTATACGAAAAAGTAAATGGAGATAAGAGGTTTATAATTGTTGATGGAGGAATGAACGATTTGCTAAGGCCATCTTTGTACAAAGCCTATCACAAAGTTGAAGTTTTAGATAGAACCAGTGATGTTTCAAGGACGGACGTGGTAGGTCCTGTTTGCGAAAGCGGTGATTTTTTGGCTAGAGATGTGGAACTTCCAAAAACTGAGCATAACGATATTATTTTAGTTCATAGTGCCGGTGCTTATGGATTTGTAATGAGCAGCAACTATAACACAAGAGCAAGAGCGGCGGAAGTGGCTGTAGAAAACTCAAAAGATAGAATTATTAGAGACAGAGAGAGTTTTGAGGATTTGATAGCTAAAGAGAGAAAGTATATATGATTTTCTTTATTGATGTTCAAGGAACTTTGATTGACGATAAATATAAAAAACCGATCGAAGGCGCAATAGAGTTTATAGACAGATTGAACAAAAAGGATATTGCTTATATTGTTATTACAAATAATACCAAAGATTATTCTCAGGACTTTATATACTTTTTAAACAAAATAGGTTTAGATATCGATGAGAAGAATTACATAGATCCTTTAATGGTTTTAAAAGATATACTCAAAACTAAAAGAGTAGCAGCGTATGGAGTTGAGAAGTTTTTAGAAATTGTGAAAAGTTTGGGGTATGTGTTAGATTTTAAAAATCCCGAGACTGTTTTGGTAAGTGTGAAAAAAGATTATAATAACGAAGATTTTGCGCAAATGATTGAATTTTTATTAAAAGGTGCCGGACTTTACGGAATGCATGCTATTTCTATATATGCGAAAGATTCAAAAAGATATCCCGGAGTTGGCGCTATTTTGGAGATGCTTAAATTTGCCACAAATAAAGATTATGAAGTGGCAGGAAAACCGAGTGTAAACTTTTATAAAAAAGCGCTATCAAAACTGAGAAATATTTCAAACAAAGAGTTCTCTTTTAAGGATATTACTATAATAAGTGATGATGCAAAAGGAGATTTGGTAGGAGCAAAAAGACTCGGTATGAAAACGGTATTGGTTTTAAGCGGTAAAATAAAGGATGAAAAAGAGATAATACCGTTTTTAGAAGATGATGAGAAACCTGACCTTATTTTTAAAGATATAGGCGAAGCTGGTAGAAAATTGGGGGTAATATGAAACTAGAAGAACTAAGAAAAAGAATAGATGAGATAGATGACAAACTACTGGAACTACTCAATGAGAGAATGAAGATTGTAAAAGAAGTGGGTGAACTTAAAAATAAAACTAGGGCACCTATTTACCGACCGGAAAGAGAGCAAGAAATTTTAAATAGGCTAAAAAGTAAAAACATTGGCCATCTAAACGAAGCTGCTATTGAAGCTATATTTTTAGAGATTTTTGCAGTTTCAAGAAATTTAGAGAGACCTGAAAGAGTAGCCTATCTTGGACCTATAGGGAGTTTTAGCCATCAAGCTGCTGAGAGCAGGTTTGGTGCTATGAGCGACTATCTCTCTATGAATTCAATAAGTTCAGTTTTTAAAGCAGTAGAGACAAAAAGGGCTAAGTATGGAGTGGTTCCTATCGAAAACTCTATTGATGGTGTAGTAGGTGAGACTTTGGATCTTCTTGGCAGAAGTCCTTTGCTAATAGTTTCTGAACTTTATATGCCAATACATCATACTTTTGCTTCTTTGGAAGATGATATTAGCAAAATTAAAAAGATCTATTCAAAAGATGTTGCATTTGGACAGTGTAGAAATTTCTTAAATGAGCACGGTTTTGAGGAAATGGAACTTATCCCAGTAGAATCTACCGCAAAAGCGGCTAAAATGGCTGCAAAAGAGAGAGGAAGCGCGGCTATATGTTCGCATATTGCAGCAAAGCTTTACAATCTACCTATGCTTTTTGAAAATATTGAAGATCTTCATACAAACAAGACAAGATTCATTGTTATAAGCGATTTTAAAAATGAAAAAAGTGGTAACGATAAAACTTCTATATTAGCAAAACTAAAAGATAGACCCGGAGCATTGGTAAGATTTTTGAAAGATTTCGATAAAGAAAAAATAAACTTAACTAAGATAGAGAGTAGGCCTGCAGCCGATAAAGAATTTACATACTGGTTTTATATAGATTTTGAAGGTCATATAGATGATGAGAATGTAAAAAAAGTTTTAAAACAACATGAATCAGAGATAAAATGGTTGGGAAGTTACGTTAAAGCTTCAACAAGTGAGGATTAAGATGAGATTTAATAAAGAGTTGAAAAATATAAAAATATATGAGGCGGGAAAACCTATAGAGTTGGTCGTGAGAGAGTTTGGAATAGATGAAAAAGATATTGTTAAACTTGCTTCCAACGAAAATCCTTACGGTACTAGTCCAAAAGTTGTAGAAGCTGTTAAATTGGTTGTAGACAAGATGAGTCTATATCCGGATGATAGTATGTTTGAACTAAAAAAAGGGCTTTCAAATAAGTTTAAAGTTAAGAGTGAAAATATAATTATAGGTGCCGGAAGTGATCAGATTTTGGAATTTGCTTGCAGAGCTGTATTAAATGATAATACGAAAGTTTTGATGAATAAAATTACATTTGCTATGTACGAAATATATGCTTTACAGCAAGGGGCAAAGGTATTAAAAACCAGATGTTATAGACATGATTTGGATGAGTTTTATGATATTTATAAAAAAGCGAGTCCGGATATTGTTTTTATCTGTAGTCCCAATAATCCTACCGGTGATGCTTTAGGTAAAGAGTATATTTACACTTTTTTGGAGAAAGTAAAAGAGCCTTTGGTGATAGTAGATGGTGCTTATATGGAGTATGCAGGATATAAGGATGAAAAGAAGAGAGTCGAACCTAAAGATTTGATTGATAAATTTGAAAATGTTTTATATCTTGGAACTTTTTCTAAGGCGTACGGTCTTGGAGGTTTGAGAGTTGGATATGGGATCGCAAATGAAGAAATAATTAAAAATCTATATAAACTAAGACCGCCTTTTAATATTACTACGTTGAGTCTAAAAGCAGCAGTTGAAGCCTTAAAAGATGAAGATTTTGTAAATGATAGTGTTAAGAGAAACTTTACACAGATGGAGAGATATGTAAATTTTGCAATCCAAAGAGGATTTGAATATATAGATAGTTATACAAATTTTATAACTTATATTTTTCCAAAAGAGGTCTCATCAAAAGAGCTTTCAAACCGGCTTTTGCAAAGAGGGATCATTGTAAGAGATTTGACCGGATATGGAATGAATGCTCTTCGTATAACTATAGGAACGAAAGAACAAAACGACAAATTTTTTGAAAAGTTCAAAGAGGTTTTAAATGGATATTAAAAACTACTCCATACAAGAGCTTGAAGAGCTCTGCTCACAGATTAGAAAAAGAATTTTAGAAGTTGTAAGCAAAAATGGCGGACATCTTAGTTCAACGCTTGGTGCTGTGGAACTTATAGTAGCTATGCATTACGTTTTTGATTCAAAGAGAGATCCTTTTATTTTTGATGTTAGTCATCAAGCCTATGCTCATAAACTTTTGACAGATAGATGGGATAAGTTTGATACTTTAAGACAGTTTGGAGGTATAAGCGGTTATACGAAACCTTCTGAATCTCAATATGACTACTATGTTGCCGGCCACAGTTCCACATCTTTATCTTTGGCAGTTGGAGCTGCAAAGTCTATAAAACTTAAAAATGAAGATAGAATACCGGTTGTTTTAATAGGTGATGGTGCTATGAGCGCGGGAATGGTATATGAAGCAATGAATGAGCTTGGAGATAAAAAGTATCCAGTTGTAATTATTTTAAATGATAACGAGATGAGTATCTCAAAACCAATTGGAGCTATTAGTAAATATCTTAGCCAAAAGATGGCAAGCCCTTTTTATCAAAATATAAAAAAAAGAACTGAAAAACTTCTTTCACATTTGCCTGATTCTGCAACATATCTTGCTAAAAGATTTGAAGAGTCTTTAAGACTCATAACTCCTGGGATTTTATTTGAGGAGTTGGGAATTGAATACATTGGCCCAATTGATGGTCACGATTTAGAGGGATTAATTGAAACTTATAAAATTGCAAAAGATTTAAATAAGCCTGTTATTATTCATGCTCAAACATTAAAGGGTAAAGGTTATAAGATAGCTGAAGGATATTATGAGCATTGGCATGGTGTTGGCCCATTTGATATAAAAACAGGAAAGCCTTTAAAAAAGAGTAACAAGCCAAGTGCGACTCTACTTTTTAGTAATGCGTTGATGGATATCGCAAAAAAAGAT
The DNA here is from genome assembly GCF_014466985.1 of Nitrosophilus labii. NCBI lineage: Bacteria > Pseudomonadati > Campylobacterota > Epsilonproteobacteria > Nautiliales > Nitratiruptoraceae > Nitrosophilus > Nitrosophilus labii. The sequence goes on along the minus strand of NZ_AP022826.1, from coordinate 1,541,583 downwards.
GAAAAAGTTGTAGGTGTAACTGCAGCTATGCCTAGTGGAACAGGATTAAAACCGTTAATTGAAGAGTTTCCTGATAGATTTTGGGATGTAGGTATTGCTGAACAGCACGCTGTAACCTCTATGGGACCTTTAGCCAAGGAGGGCTTCAAACCATTTGTTGCCATTTACTCTACATTTTTACAAAGAGGATACGATCAAGTAATTCACGATATAGCTTTGATGAATGTTCCGGTTGTTTTTGCAATTGATAGAGCTGGTATAGTTGGTGAGGATGGCGAGACTCATCAGGGTGCGTTTGATATAAGCTATTTAAGAGCCATACCGAATATTACTCTGTTTGCTCCAAGAGATACAAAAAGTATGAAAAGAGCCGTGGAATTTGCATATAGTTTTAAAACTCCATGTGCGTTTAGATATCCAAGAGGCAGTTTTATACTAGATGCTATTTTTGAAGACACTCCTTTTGAACTTGGAAAATCTCAAATGCTAATAGAAGATGAAGGTGAAGTGCTGTTTATAGGATACGGCAATGGTGTAGGAAGAGCTTATGAGACAATTAAGCTACTTGATTTTAAAATCTCTTTGATAGATCTAAGATTTGTAAAGCCTTTGGATGAAGAAAAGCTTACTGAGTTAACTAGAAAATACAAAAAATGGTTTGTATTTAGCGATAGTGTAAAAATGGGTGGAGTTGCTAGCGCGATAAGTGAATTTTTATTTGAACATGGAATAAATGATGTAGATTTGACATCTTTTGAGTTTGAAGATAGATTTCTTCCTCATGGAAAAACAGAAGATGTAGAGAGATATCTTGGTATAAGGCCTGAGCAAATTGCAAATAAGATCAAAGAAGAGATACAAGGATAAAAATGGGAGAGATTATAGAATTATTAAAGGAAAAAAAACTTAAAGCTACTCCTCAAAGATTAGCTATTTTAAACTACTTAAATCACAAAACACATCCGACTATCGAGGAGATTTTTGAAGAGATTAGAAAGAGTTTTCCTTCAATATCATTAGCAACAATCTATAAAAATATCAATACCTTAAAAGATGTGGGTATTGTGATGGAACTAAACCCCGGAGGGAAACTGAAGTATGATATAAATATCAATCCACACTTTCATGGAGTTTGTGAAAAATGCGGCAATATTGAAGACTTTTATGATGAAGATGTAATTAAAGCTTGTAAAGATAAGTTAAAAAAGAGTATGAATAAAAATATAGATAGATTGAACATTACTTTATCGATGGTTTGTGAGAAGTGTGCCAAAGCGTAAAGCTTTGGCACACTTTTAAAGCTCGTCTGCGTGTTTTGCTAAAAATTCGGCAACACCTTCTGGGGTTGGCTTCATTGCCTCTTTACCTTTTTCCCACTCAGCTGGACATACTTCGCCATATTCGTTGGCGAACTCCATAGCATCTACCATTCTGATCATTTCATCGATATTTCTTCCAAGAGGAAGATCGTTGATAACTGCATGTCTTACAGTTCCATCTTTATCTATTAAAAAACTACCTCTTAAAGCAACTCCAGCATCTTCAAGTAAAACATCATAGTCTTTAGCAATTTTTTTAGTCAAATCTGCTACAAGAGGATATCCTACGTTTCCTATCCCACCTTTTTCTACAGGTGTGTTTTTCCAAGCTAAATGTGAATATTGTGAATCAACTGAACATCCAATAACGTTTATGCCTCTTTTTTTGAACTCTTCAAGTCTGTGGTCGAATGCTAGAAGTTCTGTAGGGCATACGAAAGTAAAATCTAATGGATAGAAGAAAAGAACTGCTCCTTTTTCACCAATATTTTCATAAAGATTGAAATCTTCAACTATAGTATTGTCAGGCATTACAGCAGGTGCTGTAAAATCTGGCGCTTTTTTTGTTACCAACATTTTGTCTCCTTTGGAAAATTTTTATCATTTGAAAAACATTATAATTTTATCACTATTTAACTAAAACTAATATAAGATAGTAACTTTAAGAGTTTTGACACTCAATATATTAAGAAGAAAAAAATAGACATTTTAGATATAATTCTTTTAAAATTTAACATAAAAAAGGAAAGGAATGAGCAGAGAATTTCTTTTTACATCAGAATCAGTTACAGAAGGACATCCGGATAAAATGGCTGATCAGATCAGTGATGCCATACTAGACTATATTATTGAAAGAGATAAAAAAGCAAGAGTAGCATGTGAAACACTTCTTAGTAACGGTTTTTGTATAATTGCTGGAGAGTTGAAAACCACAACTTATGCGCCTATGCAAGAGATTGTTAGAGAAGTGATAAGAGAGATTGGTTATACTGATGCACTGTATGGTTTTGATTATAGAAGTGCAGGTGTATTAAATGCTGTTGGAGAACAATCACCTGATATTAATATTGGAGTAGATAAAGAAAGTGGTGAGATAGGTGCTGGAGATCAGGGCTTAATGTTCGGTTATGCTTGTAAAGAGACGCCTTCTTTGATGCCACTGCCTATATATCTAGCACATAAGTTGACAATGGGGCTTGCAAAAGCTAGAAAAGACGGAACTTTACCATTTTTAAGACCAGATGGTAAGGCGCAAGTTACTGTAAAATATGTTGATGGAAAACCAAAAGAGGTTAAAACAGTAGTTGTTTCAACTCAACATGATCCTGATGTGAATTATAATAGATTAAAAGATGCTGTTATAGAAGAGATTATATATAGCGCGATTCCGAAAGAATTGATAGCAGATGATATAGAGTATCATATAAATCCAACAGGAAGATTTGTTATAGGTGGACCGCAAGGAGATGCGGGTCTTACGGGAAGAAAGATAATCGTAGATACTTATGGAGGAAGTTGTCCTCACGGAGGAGGAGCCTTTAGCGGAAAAGATCCTACAAAAGTTGATAGAAGTGGTGCATATGCGGCAAGATATGTTGCTAAAAATTTGGTAGCAAGCGGAGTGTGCGAAAAGGCAACTATTCAAATAGCATATGCAATAGGTGTGGTTGAACCCGTATCTATTATGGTAGATACTCATGGAACTGCAAAAGTAGATGAAAAAAAGATAGAGTCGTGCATAAAAGAGATATTTGATTTAACTCCAAAAGGAATTATTGAAAGTCTAGACTTGTTTAGACCAATATATAGAAAAACTGCTGTTTATGGGCACTTTGGAAGAGAATTACCAGAGTTCACGTGGGAAAAAACGGATAAAGTTGAAGAAATAAAAGAGTATTTGAAATTATGATTTCATTTCAAGAAACATTTAAAATTATTTTGATATAGTTATCTTGTCCAAAAGCGATTTAAACCATTAAAGGAGACAATATGGCAGTAAAAATTACAGACATTTGTATCAACTGTGGTGCTTGTATTGATGAGTGTCCTGTTGAAGCGATAGTTGACGATGAGGATAATCCAACTGGTGAAGAGATTTATTATGTATATCCTGATAAATGTGTAGAGTGTGTAGGATATCATGATACTCCTGCTTGCGCTGAAGCTTGTCCAACTGAAGGTTGTATAGTTTGGGATGCTTGCGCTGAAGGTGCTACTTGTAGAGATGATATTCCTGCAGAAGCAAGAGAAAACCATCAACCAGTAATAGAGTAATGTAAACTATCTTCTTGAGAAGAGCATAAGCTCTTCTCATTTATTCTTAAAATTTAAACTTCTTTTAGGAAACCTTACAGTAAAATTCCGCACTATTTTTATATTAAATCAGGAGAAAAGTAATGGAAAGAACGCTTTCTATAATTAAGCCGGATGCTGTGGCTAAAAATGTTATCGGTAAAATTATTGATAGATTTGAAAGCAACGGTTTGAAAATTGCTGCAATGAAAAAGATACAACTTACTAAAAATGATGCTGCTAAATTTTATGAAGTTCATAAAGAGAGACCTTTTTTTAATGATTTGGTTGAGTATATGGTAAGTGGGCCAGTAGTTGTTATGGTGCTTGAGGGTGAAAATGCAGTAGCTAAGAATAGAGAGCTTATGGGTGCTACAGATCCAAAAGAGGCAGCTCCTGGAACAATAAGAGCGGATTTCGCGGAAAGCATAGAAGCAAACGCTGTTCATGGAAGTGATAGTTTGGAAAACGCTGAAAAAGAGATAAGATTTTTTTTTGCTGAGAGGGAAATTTTATAATTGAAAGTCGATTTTAAAAAGATTACAGCTAAAGCCAAATCTTTTATTTTGGAAAAAGATGGAGTGGTATTTAGTGGTGTATTTAAAAAAGATAGAGATTTAGTCGATATTGATGGTAAGCTTAAAAACGAAATTGAAGTTATATGTGATAGATGTAGTAAAGAGTTTATGATAAAATTAGATGAAAAGATTCACTTGAAAGCTTGCGAGGGTATATTTAAAGGTAACCTAGAAGATACTGATGTTGTTGAATTTTATGATGGTTATGTGGATTTCGATGAGATTTTAAATAGTGAAATCGAGTCTATAAAGCTTGATTATCATTTGTGTGACGAGTGTAAAAAAGAAGATGAATTTGAAAAAGAGTTTTAACTAAAATCTAAGGAGAAAAGATGGCAGTACCAAAAAGACGTGTTAGTAAAACAAGAGCTGCAAAGAGAAGAACACATTACAAGCTAAGCTTGCCAAGACCGGTAAAAGATAAAGATGGAACATGGAAAATGCCTCATCATATAAATAAATTCACCGGAGAATATAAAAGCTAAAAATGATAACGATAGCTATTGACGCGATGGGAGGGGACTTTGGCCCCTATCCTATCATAGAGGGAACTATATTAGCTCTAAAAGAGAAAGACTTCAAAGCTATTTTGGTTGGGGATAAAGATAGAATCTTGCCTCTAATGCCAGACATTTTTAGAGATAGAGTATATATTGTTGAGGCTCATGATGTAATTGATATGAGTGATCCAGCAACGGATGCTTTTAAAAGAAAAGATAGCTCTATCTATAAAGCTGTCGATTTGGTAAGAAATAAAGAGGCGGATGCAGTTGTGTCTGCAGGTCATAGTGGTGCGACAATGAGCCTTGCTACACTTAGAATAGGTAGACTCAAGAATGTAAGTAGACCAGCAATAGCTACACTTATGCCAACTTCTAAAAATAAAAAAAGTTTAGTTTTGGATGTTGGGGCTAATGTGGATTGTAAACCGGAGCATCTTTTTGAATTTGCAGTAATGGGCGAAGCTTATGCAAAAGCTATTTTAAAAAACACAAATCCGAAAGTAGGACTTCTTTCAAACGGAGAAGAAAAGACCAAGGGAAATGAACTAACAAAGCAGACATTTAAACTGATGCAAAAACTTCCTAGTTTTGTCGGAAATGTTGAAGGAAACAACATTTTTGACGGAACTGTTGATGTAGTAGTTTGTGATGGTTTTACAGGAAATATAGTTTTAAAAACTGCTGAAGGAGTGGCACAAACTATTGGAAGTTTTATGAAATATAATATTAAAAAATCGCCTATTAGAATGGCTGGTGCACTCTTGATGAAAAAAGTTTTTAGAGCATTGAAAAAAGAGATAGATTATTCAGAATATGGTGGTGCACCTTTGATTGGTATAAATGGATGTACTATTATTAGCCATGGCAAAAGTACCCCTAAAGCTATAAAAAATGCAATTTTTCAAGCAATACGTTATGTGGAATCAGGTGTTAATGAATCTATAGAAAATAGACTTCAAGAAGTACTTTAAAGGATCAAATGTGTATGCTGCTTTTAGGTCTGTCGGCTCTTATGTACCTAAAAATGTTTTAACAAATGAGGATTTAGAAAAAATTGTTGATACTTCTGATGAATGGATTACTAAAAGAACTGGAATCAAAACAAGATATATAGCAGATAAAGAAGAGTCAACAAGTGATTTGGGTGTAGAAGCAGCAAAAGTTGCCTTAAAAAGAGCCTCCTTGAGGGCTGAAGATATTAACATGATTATTTGTGCAACTATTTCTCCTGACTATTTCTGTATGCCTTCGACAGCATGTATGATTGCAAAAAAACTAGGAGTTTCAAATATACCAGCATTTGATATAAGTGCTGCATGCAGTGGATTTATATATGCATTAGCAATGGCTAGGTCCTTTATAGAATCTAATATGTCTAAAAATATTCTTATAATAGGTGCAGAAAAATTAAGTGCAATAGTAGATTATAGTGATAGAACAACATGCGTCCTTTTTGGTGACGGTGCGGGGGCTGCAGTAATTGGAGCTACCAAAAATAAAGAGGAAGCTATTGTAGATATTAATATCTCTTCTGACGGTAATTATTATGATTATCTTATAACTCCAGGTTGTGGCTCAAACAAACCTTGTAGCGAAGAAACTCTCGAAGAGCATGCTTGTTTTATGAAAATGAAAGGCAACGAGACTTTTAAAGTTGCCGTTAAGACACTAACTAATGATGTTATTGAAATATTAGAAAAAAATGGTATAGAAAGCGAAAAAATCGATCATTTTATTCCACATCAGGCAAACTATAGAATCTTAAATGCAGTTGCGCAGGCTTTAAAACTAAAAGAGTCACAAGTAGTTATAACTGTATCAAAGTATGGCAATACCTCTTCTGCCTCAATTCCAATGGCGATGAATGATTTATATGAAGAAGGGAAACTTAAAGTCGGTGATTTGATGCTTTTAGATGCTTTCGGCGGCGGGTTTACTTGGGGTAGTGCGATAGTTCCTTTTTCACCTAGTAATTAATTTAATCTAGTTTTAAGCGATTATTTTTTATACTTCCATCCGCTTTTGGCGGCGAGTTCTTTAAATAGTTTGAGATTGTTGGGTTTCAAGTTAAGAGCTTAAAGTTTCAAGCTTAAAGTCTAAAGTCTAAAGTCTAAAGTTTGAAGTTTAAAGTCTATTGTATATCGTCTGATTTTAGATTATAGATTTTTAAATAAGGTTTGTAGCTTAATATATTTGATTGCGATTTAGCGACTACCGACTATAGGTTATTTACTATAGTCTATTGTCTATAGACTATTAGCTTTATTTAGTTGCTCTTGACAAGATTTTAAAATTTTAATATAATTTCGACCCTTGATTGGGGAAGCTTAGAGTTTTAGAAAAAAAGAGTTCAAATAACACTTATAGAGTTTATAAGTGTTAGAGAGTTCTTTTTTATAGACAATGATAATGATCTTTGAAAACTGGATAAGCTAAAAGGAAATTCTTTTAAGCCTTTGAGTAATTAAGTTTTATGGATAAGACTTTTCTATAAATTATTTATGGAGAGTTTGATCCTGGCTCAGAGTGAACGCTGGCGGCGTGCCTAACACATGCAAGTCGAACGAGAACGGCTCAAACCTTCGGGTTTGGGTGTCAGCTAAGTGGCGCACGGGTGAGTAATACGTAGCTAACCTGCCCTATAGCGGGGGATAACAGGCCGAAAGGCCTGCTAATACCCTATACTCCTTCTCTACATAAGTAGAGTTGTGGAAAGTTTCACTACCAGCTACCTACTATTTGCATTTGTTAGCATAAAGCTAATTGTTTAGATACGAGGAGCAATTTTAAAGATAAATCAAAAGATTATCGAGAAATTGCGACGAAATAGATGAGTAATTAGCTTTATGCCCAAAGGGAACACAAATAAAACTAAATCTTTTGCGTTAGATTTTTTTGCCTTAGATGACTAAGGCTGCAAAAATCTGTCTTAGGTCTTTAGTTTTCTTTATGTTCTAACAAGTGTAAATAGTAGGTAGCTGGTAGTGATGCGCTATAGGATGGGGCTGCGGCCTATCAGCTAGTTGGTGGGGTAACGGCTTACCAAGGCTATGACGGGTAGCTGGTCTGAGAGGATGATCAGCCACACTGGAACTGAGACACGGTCCAGACTCCTACGGGAGGCAGCAGTGGGGAATATTGCGCAATGGGGGCAACCCTGACGCAGCAACGCCGCGTGGAGGATGAAGGCCTTCGGGTTGTAAACTCCTTTTCTGAGGGAAGATGGTGACGGTACCTCAGGAATAAGCACCGGCTAACTCCGTGCCAGCAGCCGCGGTAATACGGAGGGTGCAAGCGTTACTCGGAATCACTGGGCGTAAAGGGCGCGTAGGCGGTTTAGTAAGTCGGGTGTGAAAGCCCACAGCTCAACTGTGGAACTGCATCCGAAACTGCTAGACTAGAGTTCGGAAGAGGCAGGTGGAATTGGTGGTGTAGGGGTAAAATCCGTAGAGATCACCAGGAATACCCATTGCGAAGGCGACCTGCTGGGACGATACTGACGCTGAGGCGCGAAAGCGTGGGGAGCAAACAGGATTAGATACCCTGGTAGTCCACGCCCTAAACGATGGATGCTAGTCGTTGGGGTGCTAGTCACCTCAGTGATGCAGCTAACGCAATAAGCATCCCGCCTGGGGAGTACGGCCGCAAGGCTAAAACTCAAAGGAATAGACGGGGACCCGCACAAGCGGTGGAGCATGTGGTTTAATTCGAAGATACGCGAAGAACCTTACCTGGGCTTGACATCCCGAGAACCCTGTAGAGATACGGGGGTGCCCTCTTATGAGGGAGCTCGGTGACAGGTGCTGCACGGCTGTCGTCAGCTCGTGTCGTGAGATGTTGGGTTAAGTCCCGCAACGAGCGCAACCCTCGTCCTTAGTTGCCAGCACGATAGGGTGGGCACTCTAAGGAGACTGCCCGGGTAACCGGGAGGAAGGTGAGGACGACGTCAAGTCATCATGGCCCTTATGTCCAGGGCGACACACGTGCTACAATGGCGCGTACAGAGAGACGCGATACCGTGAGGTGGAGCAAATCTCTAAAGCGCGTCCCAGTTCGGATTGCAGTCTGCAACTCGACTGCATGAAGCCGGAATCGCTAGTAATCGCGGATCAGCCATGCCGCGGTGAATACGTTCCCGGGTCTTGTACTCACCGCCCGTCACACCATGGGAGTTGAGCTCACCCGAAGCCGGGAGGCCAACCAGTTATTGTAATTGGGGGCTACCGTCCACGGTGGGCTCAGCGACTGGGGTGAAGTCGTAACAAGGTAACCGTAGGAGAACCTGCGGTTGGATCACCTCCTTTCTAGAGAGTACGATCCTAAAGATTCATTTCTTTAGGTTAAGAGTTAGAGTCTCACACTCTAGCTCTTGTGGGCTTAAAGGAAGAGTACTTTTAGCTTGTCCAGTTTTGAGAGATTATTTGTTCTTTAACATGACAAAAGTAGATAGAGGGAATAGTGTGAGCTAATTCTTATGTCCTTATCAGGGGTGAGCTAGATTAGTTGATAGTGAATAGTTGATAGTTGATAGTTGATAGTACATTGCTGTCAACCATCAACCATTCACCATCAACCATTCACCAAATAAGGGCCTGTAGCTCAGGTGGTTAGAGCGCACCCCTGATAAGGGTGAGGTCAGAGGTTCAAGTCCTCTCAGGCCCACCATTGTAAAGCAAAGCTTTGCAGTTGATAGTTAATAGTAGATAGTTGATAGTAAAGAGGATAAGAACTATAAACCATAAACCATCAACTATCAACCAGGAAGGGGAATTAGCTCAGCTGGGAGAGCGCCTGCTTTGCACGCAGGAGGTCAGCGGTTCGATCCCGCTATTCTCCACCATTATAGTAATTGGGAATTAGTAATTAGGAATTAGTGAAAAAGAAACAAAAACAGCCCAATTCCAAATTCCAAATTCCCAATTCCAAAGTTTAAATCAAGTCTTCAAAGGAAGATTTGGTTTAGACTTTAATAGTCTAAAGAGTTATTTGACAATCCATTGTTTAAAGTCTAAGGTAAAGAAACAATTTCAGCCTTACTCAATAGTGTAAGATATGATTCGTAAAAGTAATTCAAATTACGAGTTACGAGCAACGAATTACGAAAAAGTATCTGAGTAAGGCGGCAGTGCGCGCCACGGGTGCCTCTATAGAGTATTTATACCTCATAGCTTTAAAATTTCATTTAGATATGAGGCATTACGACGAAGTTTATGTAAGCATAAACGAGGAGTAATAACGAAATAGATTGATATAAATTTTAAAGCCCATAGGGAAAAGAGATTAACAGCAATCTTTAGCAAAAAATTTATTTGACTTATATTAAATAAGAAAAAATTTATTTGACTTATATTAAATAAGCCTGCATAAACATAAATTTATTACTAAATCTTACAATTACTCTCTTTTTATGAGATATAAATATTCTATAGAGGCACCCGTAAGTTAAGCTACAAAGGGCGTACGGTGGATGCCTAGGGTGACAGAGGCGATGAAGGACGTGCTAGGCTGCGAAAAGCCTCGGGGAGCTGCCAAGAAGCGTTGATCCGGGGATTTCCGAATGGGGCAACCCGGCCAGTCGAGAGGCTGGTCACCGGACATAGTCCGGGGCGAACCTGGGGAAGTGAAACATCTCAGTACCCAGAGGAGAAGAAATCAAACGAGATTCCCAAAGTAGCGGCGAGCGAAATGGGATTAGGGCAAACCGGGTGCTTGCACTCGGGGTTGTAGGGCTCCCATAACGGCACCACGAAGGTTAGCAGAACTGTCTGGAAAGGCAGACCATAGAGGGTGATAGTCCCGTAAGCGAAAACCTAAGTGGGCCAGGGATGTCCCTGAGTAGGTCGGGACACGTGTTATCCTGACTGAAGCTGGGAGGACCACCTTCCAACCCTAAATACTCCTGTCACACCGATAGCGAACCAGTACCGTGAGGGAAAGGTGAAAAGAACCCCAGTGAGGGGAGTGAAATAGAACCTGAAACCGTATGCCTACAATCATTCGGAGCCCTATGAGCTTTGCTCAGGGTGACGGACTGCCTTTTGCATAATGAGCCTGCGAGTTGTGGTCAGTGGCGAGGTTAAGCGAACGCGTAGCCGTAGCGAAAGCGAGTCTGAATAGGGCGATGTGGGCATCCCACAAAGTCTCTGGACTTTGTGGGGACCCGCGACTAGTCACTGGCTGCAGACCCGAAGCCAAGTGATCTATCCATGGCCAGGTTGAAGCGGGAGTAAGACCCCGTGGAGGACCGAACCGGTGGAGGTTGAAAACTCTTCGGATGAGCTGTGGATAGGGGTGAAAGGCCAAACAAACTTGGTGATAGCTGGTTCTCTCCGAAATATATTTAGGTATAGCCTCAGGTCGTAGCTACAGGGGGTAGAGCACTGATAGGGCTAGGGCTGCTCACCGCGGTACCAAACCCTGTCAAACTCCGAATACCTGTAGTGTAATCCTGGGAGTCAGGCGTAGGGTGATAAAATCCTATGTCGAGAGGGGAACAACCCAGACTACCGACTAAGGTCCCGAAGTTCTGACTAAGTGGAAAACGATGTGGGGCTGCTTAGACAACCAGGAGGTTGGCTTAGAAGCAGCCATCCTTTAAAGAAAGCGTAACAGCTCACTGGTCTAGCGGCCCTGCGCGGAAAATATAACGGGGCTAAGTCAGACACCGAAGTCGTAGGTTCACTCTGGAGAGTGAGCGGTAGGAGAGCGTTCCAGTCTGCGTTGAAGCTGTACCGGCGAGGAGTAGTGGAGCGGCTGGAAGTGAGCATGCAGGCATGAGTAGCGATAAAACAGGTGAGAATCCTGTTCGCCGAAAACCCAAGGTTTCCTACGCGATGCTCGTCAACGTAGGGTTAGTCGGGTCCTAAGCCGAGTCCGAGAGGGGTAGGCGATGGGAAATCGGTTAATATTCCGATACCTACTTTACACAAGGCGAAGGGGGGACGCTTAGGGCTAGCCGAGGTCAGTGATGGATTACTGGCTCGAAGGGTGTAGGGTGTTAGGTAGGAAAATCCGCCTGACGTGTACCCGAGACCTGACAGGCTCTCAAACTCCTTCGGGAGGGCGAGGGAATCGGTGATGCCGTCGAGCCGAGAAAAGCCTCTAAGCCATTTGAGTGTAAGGTAGCCCGTACCGTAAACCGACACAGGTGGGTGAGATGAGTATTCTAAGGCGCGTGGAAGAACCCTGGTTAAGGAACTCTGCAAGCTGGCACCGTATCTTCGGTATAAGGTGTGCCCGTAGTAGGTGAAGCTGCTTGCCAGTGGAGCCGAGGCGGGTCGCAGCGAAGCGCTCCATCCGACTGTTTATCAAAAACACAGCACTCTGCTAACTCGTAAGAGGATGTATAGGGTGTGACGCCTGCCCGGTGCCGGAAGGTTAAGGGGATTGGTTAGCTTTAGGGCGAAGCCATGAACCGAAGCCCCGGTAAACGGCGGCCGTAACTATAACGGTCCTAAGGTAGCGAAATTCCTTGTCGGTTAAATACCGACCTGCATGAATGGCGTAACGAGATGGGGGCTGTCTCGACCAGGGATCCAGTGAAATTGTAGTGGAGGTGAAAATTCCTCCTACCCGCGGAAAGACGGAAAGACCCCGTGGACCTTTACTACAGCTTGACACTGCCATTGGGATAGGGATGTGCAGGATAGGTGGGAGGCTGTGAAGCCTAGGCGCCAGCCTAGGTGGAGCCGTCCTTGAGATACCACCCTTCCTTATTCTGATGGCTAACTTGCCGGTGTTATCCACCGGGAGGACAATGTCTGGCGGGTAGTTTGACTGGGGCGGTCGCCTCCTAAAGTGTAACGGAGGCTTACAAAGGTTGGCTCAAGACGGTTGGAAATCGTCTGTAGAGTATAAAGGCATAAGCCAGCCTGACTGTGAGAGAGACAACTCGAGCAGAGAGGAAACTCGGTCTTAGTGATCCGGTGGTTCTGAGTGGAAGGGCCATCGCTCAAAGGATAAAAGGTACCCCGGGGATAACAGGCTGATCTCCCCCAAGAGCTCACATCGACGGGGAGGTTTGGCACCTCGATGTCGGCTCATCGCATCCTGGGGCTGGAGCAGGTCCCAAGGGTATGGCTGTTCGCCATTTAAAGCGGTACGCGAGCTGGGTTCAGAACGTCGTGAGACAGTTCGGTCCCTATCTTCCGTGGGCGTAGGAAGGCTGAGGAGAGCTGACCCTAGTACGAGAGGACCGGGTTGGACGTGCCACTGGTGTACCAGTTGTCCTGCCAAGGGCACCGCTGGGTAGCTATGCACGGAACGGATAACCGCTGAAAGCATCTAAGCGGGAAGCCGACTCCAAGATGAGCCTTCCCTGAAGGACGGTGGAAGACTACCACCTTGATAGGCTGGGTGTGTAAGCCCTGCAAGGGGTTTAGCTGACCAGTACTAATAGTCCGTTTGGCTTAACTAATTACAATGCACTGCCGCCTTACTGAGATACTTCTAACCTTAGACTATAAACAATGGATTTGTTCTTTAAAAAATAGTAATTAGTAATTAGTAATTGGGAATTAGGAACTAGAAATTAGAAAAAAATTTCTCCAATTCCAAATTCCAAATTCCTAATTCCAAATTACAGAAATACTGAGTCTTCCAAGGAAGATTGAGTATTTCTGTCCTGGTGCCTATAGAGCGGAGGAAACGCCTAGACCCATTTCGAACCTAGAAGCTAAGCTCCGCATCGCTGATGATACTGCACCCTCCGGGTGTGGAAAAGTAAGTCGGCGCCAGGCCAGAATTAAAGTTTTAAGATTTAATTGCTAAGGCTAAGTGTTAAGATTTAAAAATTTACAAGTTCTTTTTACTACAAGTTCTCTTCTTCAATTTCAATAAAAAATAAATAAAAATTAAAAATATCAGTAACTAATACACCAATATACCAATTACCAAAAACTTCTTTATTCTAATTCAAATTCCTAATGTCCAATGTCAATTTGAAGTTATTATTATCACCTGACCCATGTTATTATACACTAAATTTGTATCTATTTTGAGTTCATGTATAAGTCCAATACATATGGCACTCATTATGATTTTCAAGAAGGTATTTTACCGGAGATTTAAAATTAAGTGAATAGTTGTCATCGGCAATGCTAAAATACACCATAACGGCAAAGTGAAAATGTACCACCTGCGAAGTTAAAAAATAGAAGATTTTGTAAAATCTTCTTCTTTAGTTTTAAAGAGGGAGATTGGATGAAATGATAAGCTATGAGGAGTTTGTAATGATACACACTTTAAAAAAGCAGGGGTACAGCATAAGGGGGATATCGAGAATTACCGGTTTAGATAGAAGAACAATTTCAAAAAGACTCAAGGAAGAGAGTTTGAAACCAAGGAAAAAAGTTGTTTACAAATCGAAGCTCGATACTTTTAAATCGTATATTGAAAAAAGAGTAAAAGAGGCTTTGCCAGATAAAATCCCTTCCACTGTTATTTACAGGGAGATTTTGGATATGGGATATGAAGGAAAAGGAAGAGTTGTTCAAAGCTTTGTAAGTGATTTATATAAAAAGTTTATGCCTTTAAAAGAGGAGAGTATTGTAAGATTTGAGACTTTGCCTGGTGAGCAAGCTCAAGTTGACTGGACAGTTATAAAAGGCGGCAAAAATCCAATATATGCATTTATAATGATACTTGGATACAGCAGATATACATACGTCTGTTTTACGGACAATATGAGATATGAGACATTTGAAGATTGCCATAAAAAAGCATATTCTTACTTTGGCGGAATACCTAAAAATATACTTTATGATAACCTAAAAAGTGTTGTAATAAAAAGAAACGCATATGGAGCAGGAAAACACAAATTTAATGAAAAGTTTCTTGATTTTTCACGAGACTACGGTTTCAATCCACTTCTATGCAAACCATATAGAGCTAAAACGAAAGGGAAAGTTGAAAGATATATAGGATATTTGAAAAGAAACTTCTATATACCCTTAAAAGCAAAGCTGAAAAATTCTTCTCTTGTCATCGATTGTAAGCTTTTAAATTCACAAATATTTAGCTGGCTTGAGATTACAAGTAATAGAGTACATTCTACACTGAAGCAAAAACCGAGAGAACTGTTTGAAATAGAAAAGAAGGCTCTGCTGCCACTTGTAAAAACAGCAGAGCCGAGGAGTTCATTAATGATACATACGAAAAGTAATTCTACAAACAAAAAGGTTTTTGTGTCAATAGATAAAAACAACAACTTTTTTAGAAAAACCGAATATTCAAAAGAGGATAATAAACTTTATTTAAAAATATTGGATGATAAAGTAAAAATAGAACCACAAACCTCTTTGAAAGATTATGAGGATTTGTTACAGGAGGCTGTAAATGAGTAGCAATAAATCAATACAAAAAAAGAGCATATCATATGAAGCAGCCTCTATAGATGAAAGAATAAAAGAGTATGCCCTAATTTTCAGATTACCGGCAATACAAGAGAGCTACTCATATATCGCAGAACAGTCTATGAAAGAGAATCTCTCATATACCCGGTTTTTATTGAAACTATTTGAGTATGAGTATGAAAAAAAGATTCAAAGGTCCAAAGAAACCACTCTTAGATTGGCGGGATTTCCAAAGGTTAAAACTTTAGAGATGTTTGACTTTAAAAGCTCATCTGTAGATAAAAATATGATAAATGAACTATCTACTCTAAGGTTTATAGATAATGCCGAAAATATCCTGCTTATTGGTCCAAGCGGTGTAGGAAAAACCCATCTTGCCATAGCCTTGGGATATATAGCAACACAAAATAGAATAAAGACCAGGTTTATTACCGCTGCAGATCTGCTATTGCAGCTTGAAATAGCCCAGCAGGCAGGCAGATTGAACGACTATTTTAAAAAAGTGATAAATATCCCAAAACTCTTGATAATAGATGAATTTGGATATATAAAACTAAATGAAAATCAGGCCAACCTCTTTTTCCAGGTAATCAACAAAAGATACGAGAGCGGCTCGATCATAATCACATCCAATCTTAACTTTACCAAATTCAAGGAGGTACTTAACAATGATGAAGCATTGACTACTGCAATACTTGATAGACTTATTCATCACAGTCATATCTTAAACATTCAGGGTGAAAGCTATAGGCTTAAGCAAAAAAGAAAAGCAGGTATTTTTACAGGGTTAAACAGTTAGTTTCTCAATGTAACAGGTGGTGCATTTTTACATTGCCGAAGTGGTACATTTTTGGGTTGCTGTTGACAATAGTGTGGTATTTTGGTATTGTAATCGATGAGCCAGTGGGCAAGTTTTTTGTTAAATTCGTTAATATCTGTAAAGAGTAGGTCTTTATAATAGTCAATAAATTGTTCTTGAATGGTTCTATTGAAGCGTTCATTATGTGCGTTCATTTTAGGGCTTTTAGGATATGTTCAATAATGTGTGAGATCTTTTTGTTCTATTAAAGCGTCAAACTCTTTTTTGAATTCACTACCATTGTCAGAAAGGATTGCTAAAGAGCTTTTTTGATAGAGTTTAATTGAAGATATGCCATCTATGAGAGCTTCAAGAGCTTTTGCCGTATGTTTAGCATGTTTGGATGGAATTGCGACTGCGAAGGCTATACGGCTTACAGGATCTATCATTGTCATAATATATCGTTTTATGCCATTTGATACTTTTTGTATTGTATCAATTCCCCAAAGCTGCATAGGTTTAGTTTTAAGATTTTTTGGTTTACGATTTTTCCTTTCTCTTTTTTTGGGTTTAACTCTACCTTTAGTGTCTATACGATATGGGAATAATCTCATTTTATCAGGAGCTTTTGCTATTATTCTTCCTATTGTTGATTCTGAAGGAGTTTTTATTCCTTTTTTTTCACAAAAAGGTTTTAAAAGATGATAGAGTTTCGCCCTGCCTATATTGGGATATTTTTCTCTCAATCTTTTTATCTCTTGCACTATTTCCAAAGAGACTTTCGATTTTCTGACTTTTTTAGGTCTTGTAGATTTTGGATTAAGTAAGACAACATCTCCTTTTGCCTCTTTTAAAGCTCTTTTCCAGCGATATAGTGTTCTTCTACTTACTCCAAAAGCATCTATTGTAGCTTCCAATCCATACTTTTGCCAAAAATCTAAAATCTTTTTTCTTCTTCTTGCCTCCTCGCTTATCATAAGCGAATTGTAGTATATCCTTTCTAATCTTTTATACCCTTTGACCCCTAGCAACGTGTATCTGATTTGCACTCCCTTCCCTCCTTATAGGAGTGCCATATCTTTTTGAATCTGTGCAGGCCATCTATTTTATAGTACTGTAACTCTATTTTTTCCGTTTCTTTTTGATATATAAAGTGCTTGATCTGCTCTTTCAATAATATTGTTAATATTATCATGTTGTAATAACCCCTTTTTCCTGCACACCTAAGCTACTAAACGAAACACTTCTGCGGGCGTTTTGTACTGCAGCGCTGAATGCTTTCGTTTTTGATTGTAAAAATTGATCCATTCTCCAATAATTTTATTAGCCTCCTTGAG
Source organism: Nitrosophilus labii (assembly GCF_014466985.1). Classification (NCBI taxonomy): domain Bacteria; kingdom Pseudomonadati; phylum Campylobacterota; class Epsilonproteobacteria; order Nautiliales; family Nitratiruptoraceae; genus Nitrosophilus; species Nitrosophilus labii. The sequence goes on along the minus strand of NZ_AP022826.1, from coordinate 1,524,403 downwards.
TGATTTGAAGTTATAGTGCCAGATACACTCTTCCTTGATGGTTCGGAAGAACCTTTCAATCATACCATTTTGTTCAGGAGTGTAGGGAGTAATAAATTCCTGAGTAAAATTATAATCTTTGATTGTTTTGGTGAATGATTTGCTGCTAAAAACTAGATCATTGTCGCTTCGTAATACAATGGGCTCTTTCAATCGCTGGAGTCTTCCGAAACGGTAGATTAGATCTTCTTGCAAAGCTGCCTCTGCTGTGTTTGCTTTACCGCTTTTTGAGAGTCTCCATCCAACGATTTCACAGGTACAAGTATCAATCATGCAAGCTAAAGTACTCCAGCCATCATTGATACTGTAGATGCGGGTCATATCGATTGCCCATCTTTGATTGGGATAGTGTGAACGTGAAGGCATCATTTTGGCTCTTGGCCTATGCCCTTTGAACGCTTTCTTACCTGCCAACTTTTTAGTTGCAGAATGCGCTGCACTGCTTTTTTGTTCATTCCAAGCAGCAAAGCTAAACGACGATAGCCATACGTTGGAAACTTTTCAATCATCTCTTTGACTTTTTTAACACGCCCTTCATCTAGTTTTTGCATTCTTTTAATTGGTTTATAATAAAAGCTCCTGCATGGAAGTTCAAAAAGAGAACAAAGCTTTGTGATGCTGATTGAGTAACCTTCACTTCTCATCTCGCTCTGAACTTGCATCACTTCTTCTCTTTTCCGAACAGAGCGTCGTACTTTTTTAATGCGATATTCTCCAATGTCAATTCACCGATGACTGCCTTCATATCTTTTATCTTCTCTTCATATATAGCAGCAATATCTTTAGGTCTGGCACGAAGCTGATTCTCCATATCTCTGCGTGCATCTTCCATCCACTCCTCTATTTCCCCAGGCGTCAAATCATACTTTCTCGCAACTTCAGTTACTGTTGTTTTTCCTTGAAAAATATCCATAACGATGGAAGCTTTCTTTTTTGCTGTAAAACGCTTTATCTCTTCTTGATTTTTATTTAATTTCTCCATTTTTGTTGACCCTTTTGTTTCTTACTCTTTATGTATTATATCCTGTGCAGTTGGGTGGGGTTAGGATAATGTTCTCTTTTATCGCTAATACCAAAGCTAGTAAACTGTCCCATTTGTCAAGACAACTTTTTTAGCATTCATCTTTCAGCTTTTCAAGCTGCTTTTTCTTTTGATGTCTGATAGACATTCATCGGTCTGTTATAGTTTAAAGATGAATGCATTCGATTGAAATTGTAAAATTTGATGTAGTTTCGTATGCCTGTTCTGAGTTCCTTAACGTTGCTATATTCCCTGAGATAGATCTCTTCATATTTGAGTGTTCTAAAGAAGCGCTCTATTGCAATGTTATCGATACTTCTTCCTTTAGAGTTCATAGAGATTGTGATGCCATACTTTTTTAAAAGTTTGGTATGATTATCACTTGTATATTGACTTCCTTAATCTGAATTGAAGATTTGGGGTACTCCATGTATATCGATAGCATCTTGAAGTGTCTGTGTCACTAATGATACATCTATAGTGTGTTGGAAAGCCTCCACGATAGCAAGGCTTTAGAGTGCCAATCGATAATGGCGCATAGATACATAAAGCCACCCTTGACTGGGATATAGGTAATATACCACTCCACACTCTATTTGGTCTATCCACAACTACTTGACCTTTATCGTTTTAAAGGCTTTCAAAGAGTAAGGATAGATTGTGTGCTCTTTGGCTTTGGTGCTGGTTTGTTTCTTTCTTTTAGGATAAATTGCAGCAATTCCTAAAAGTTGCATCAATCTATGTACTTTATTATGACCTATATGCCAACCTTCCTCTTTGAGCCTAGCGTGGATTCTACGATAGCCATAGGTTGCAACATCGGTATATATCTCATCGATACGGCGCATAATCTTCAAATCGTATTCGCTTATTCCTTTTGGTTTATAGTAAAGTGTGGAGCGATTGAGACCCAAAAGTTCACATTGTCTCGTCAAAGAGATGGTTTTAAGCTTGGACTCGACGAGACTTTTCTTACTTGATAAGTCCAAGCTTTTTAGTTTTCCCACTGCCCAGTCTCTTTCTATTGTGGTCTTTCCTAAAGTTTTCGCTAAAACTTCATTCTCAATTTCTAGCTCTTTTATCTTTTCTCTATACTCTTTTGTAGCCTCTGCGATATCGAATGCCAAAGAAGCGTTTTCTAAAAACTTCTTCTTCCATTGGTTGAGTGTTTGAACGCTGATACCATATTTACTTGCTATCTTTGCAGCAGGCTCCTCATCTTTTCATAGCTCCAATACTACTTTGGTCTTAAACTCTGCGCTATAGCTTTTTTTCTTTTTGCTCATCTTTAGCCCCTTTCTTTTTCCCTCTTATCATTTTAGCTAATTTGAAGCTCCTTATTAGATTTTGTTGTCTAAAATTTTAGGGCATTATAGTAGAAGATAAATAGTCTAAAATTTTTTGTATATGTGATTTATTTAAAATACCGCTATATACTTATATAAAAAGTTTTTCAGAATCTTGAAGGCTTCTGTCTTGGATAAACTTTTTTAACTCGTCAACATTTTTACAAACGGTGTTATGAACGTTCATTTTTTATCCAGTTTTTTCTTTGAGTTATAACTATATCAAAATAAAAAATAATTAAACTTAATTACGCACAACTTTAATAATTGTAGTAAATTTGTTTATAAATAGATTTACTTTATAATCGAAATAAAATTGTTAGGAAATTGATATGAGAAAGATTATAGATAGAATCAAAAAAGAGATCAAAAAAATAGTAGTTGGTCAGGAAAAGATGATAGATGGACTGTTGATCGGTCTTTTATGTGATGGGCATATTCTTTTAGAGGGTGTTCCAGGACTTGCCAAGACAACTACTATAAATGCTCTTTCAAAGACTTTGGGACTTGAATTTAAAAGAGTACAGTTTACTCCGGATCTTTTGCCAAATGACATAATAGGTACTGAGATATATGATCCTGTTAAAAACGAGTTTAAGATTAAAAAAGGTCCGGTGTTTACAAATCTGCTGTTGGCGGATGAGATTAACAGAGCTCCCGCAAAGGTGCAGTCTGCTTTATTGGAAGTTATGCAAGAAAGACAAGTAACTATAGGTGAAAATACTTTTTTTATAGATGGGCCTTTTTTGGTTATGGCTACCCAAAACCCTGTTGAATCAGAAGGAGCTTATAATCTTCCAGAAGCGCAGCTTGATAGGTTTATGCTAAAACTTGTAGTAGGATATAACACTAAAGAAGAGGAACTTGAAATAGCAAGAAGAGTTGCAAACAATACTTTTGAAAATATAGAGAAGGTTGCTACTAAAGAGGATTTAGAGAATTTAAAAAAAGAGGTAAAAAATATTCATATAGATAAAGAGATAGAAGAGTACATAGTAGATCTGATTTTCGCAACTAGAAAACCTGAAAATTATTCGTTGGAGTCTATTAAAGATTATATCGAGTTTGGTGCAAGTCCTAGGGCAACTATAGATATGTATAAGGCTTGTAGAGCTTTGGCATATCTAAGAGGAAAAGACTATGTTTCTCCGCTTGAGATAGCATATATTGCAAAAGAGGTATTAAGACATAGAATAATTTTGAGTTATGAAGCTGAGGCAGAAGAGATAAGTGCAGATTTTATTATCGAGAAGATTTTAGAAAAAGTTCCTATTCCATAGTTTATTAGGTGAGTGGGTGAGTAAGTAAGGTGGTAAGTTTGAAATTTCAAGTTTTAATGAGGAAGGATGAAGAGTGAAGGGGTAAGTAAGAAAGTGAGAGAGTGAGAAGGGCGAAGCGGCCAATGTCCAATGTCCAATGTCTGTTACTGAAAGGAATTTTTTGGAGAAAAAGATAAAAAAGATTTTAATAAAAGCTAGACGTCAAGTATTTAGCGAAGTTGCCGGCAACAATCCCTCTATTTTTAAGGGAGAGGGGTTTGATTTTGTAGAACTTAGAGAGTACAATCAAGGCGATGATGTAAAAAAGATTGATTGGCTTATAACGGCCAAACTTCAAAAGCCTTACGTTAAGGTTTTTAAGCAGGAGCGCGAACTAAATGTAGTACTGGGTTTAATGCTAAATGGTAGTTTCTTTTTTGGTTCTAAAAGATTTAAAAAGGATTTGGCAGCAGAGATAGCAGCAATCTTAGGATTTTCAGCTATAAAAAATCAAGATAGTTTTAGTTATTTTATATTTGCAGATAGAATTTACAACTTTATAAAACCTACAAAAAATATTCATGCCGTTAGTAGGATGTGCGAAGAGATTGAGAGGTTTGATCCTTTAGGAAAAAAGGCTGATTTTAATGTTCTGACTAACAGACTCTATAAGATAAGGAGAAAATCACTTGTTTTTATAATCAGCGATTTTTTGAGCGACTTTGATTTTAGAGTTTTATCTAAAAAGCATGAGGTGGTTGCGATTATCCTTAGAGATAGATTGGAAGAGGAGCCTTTGGAAGCAGGTTTTATAAATCTGATAGACCCGGAAGAGAAAAGTAGTGCAGTGTTAGATCTTGATAGAGGAACTAAAAAAGAGTATATGAAAGAGATTAAGAGAAAAGATCATTTTATGTATGAGCATTTTAGGAAAAATAGAATCAGATTTATAAAAATTTATACAGATGAAGAGCCTTTTGTAAAACTTATGAAACTTTTTGGACAAAGATATGGATAGATTAAAAGATATTAAGCCTCTTGTTGAGATTTCTGATTTCTCTTTTTATGCTTATATTATTGTTATCTTTTTATCTTTTCTTATGTTTTTTATACTTTTTTATAAGTTAATAAAAATTTTTACAAAAAAGAGAGTAGATAAAAGAAAAGAGATGATAGCAATTTTAAAAAATATAGATCTAGAAGATTCAAAAAGAGCCGCATATACCATAACTAAACTGGGTAGAGAACTTGTTTGGGATGATAGAAGTTTTAAGATATTTGAAGAGCTTTTAAGAAGATTGCAAAGATATAAATATAAAAAAGAGGTTTCAAAACTTGATGATGAAGTTAAAAGATATTTAAAACTTTTTTTAGAGACGGTAGATGAGTAGTTTCGGATTTGAATATCCTTGGATTTTGATTTTGATTCCTATTATAATTTTTTGTGCCCTCAAATGTAAAGCGAAAGAGAGTGCGCTGATTTTTCCTCATCTTAAACTTTTAAAAAAAGCAGGGAGTAAAAAGAGTTTTTTAGTGGAGTTTTTAAAATACTCTTCTATTTTTTTGCTTGTTGTCTCACTTGCAGGACCGATTAGATTTGATAGCAGCGTTAGCGTTAAAAATATTGGATACGATATTGCTTTGGCGGTTGATGCTAGTGGCTCTATGAAAGAGAGAGGGTTTGACGAAGAGGATTTTTTAAAGGATAAATTTACAGTCGTGAAAGAGCTCTTAAAAGATTTTATTTCAAAAAGAGAGCGTGATAATATCGCTTTAGTAGTTTTTGGAACATTTGCATATACCGCTTCTCCTCTTACTTTTGATAAAGATGTCCTAAAAAAGATAATAGACTATCTTCAAATAGGGATAGTCGGTCAAAAAACGGCTATTTTGGATGCGATAGCTCAAGGGATCTCTCTTTTAAAAAAAGCAGAGGCAAAATCGAAAATATTGATCTTATTGACTGACGGCATCGATACGGCAAGTAAAATTCCGTTAGATGTAATTTTAAAAATGGCTAAAAAACATAAAATAAAAATTTATACGATAGGTATAGGAGATAAGGAAAATATAAATATACCTCTTTTGAAAAAAATTGCAAAAGAGACAAAGGGAGATTTCTTTTTTGCAAAAAATGCTTCTGCTTTGAAAGAGGTATACAATAAGATAGAGAGTCTGGAGAAATCAGAAATAAAGGGTGCTCAATTTGTCAAAAAGGATCAACTATATATCTATACCTTGTTTTTGTCTGTTTTAATGCTTCTTGTATATATCTATTTTTATGGAAGGCGTGGAGTTTAGATGAAGATTTTAAGTATTGAATTTATTTATCTCATGCTGATTCCTTCTTTAGTTTTGCTCTATTTGATCATTACTAACAAAAGCGAATTGGATAGGATTTTCGATAAAGAAGTTTTGAATAGATTAAAAATAGATATGGGAATGGATAAAAATACTAGACTTTTTTTGCTTTTTTTAGCTCTATTTTTGATGATATTTGCACTTAGCAGGCCTGTTATTCAAAAAGGAGTTGTTGAGATAGAGAGTAAAAAAACTCCTGTAGTACTTGCACTTGATATATCCAAGTCAATGTTGGCTGAAGATCTGTTTCCAAACAGATTGGAGTTTGCAAAACGTAAAATGGAAGAGTTTATTAAAAAATCAAAAGATTTGGAGATTTCGCTCATAGCCTTTGCGAAAGATGCGTTTATAGTCTCTCCGTTAAGCAGCGATAAAGAGGCTATTTTGTTTTTACTGAAAAATATAGATACAACATCTATCACTCTACAAGGGACAAATTTTCTTTCTGCGTTGGAAACGGCCTCTATGCTTTTAGGAAAAGAGAGTATTAAAAATATGATTATTTTCACAGATGGAGGCGATAAAGAGGATTTTTCAAGAGAGATAAATTATGCAAAAAAAAGTGGTTTAAAGATTTTTATGTTGGCTTTTGGTAGTGAAAAAGGAGCCCCAATTCCAGAAGATGGCAGATATATAAAAGATAAAAATCAAAATATAGTGATAACAAAATTGAACAAAAATGTAGAGAGTCTTGCTTTAGAAACAGATGGAGAGTTTATTGTTGCTTCTAGTGGGGTACAAGATATTACAAAACTGTTAAATTCACTAAAAAATTATAAAAAAAAGATTGCGAAACAAAAAGTTACGCAGCAGATAGAGCTATATCCCTATTTTCTTGCAGTAGCGCTTTTTTTGCTGTTTATCGTCTTTTTTTCGATTCCTTCGAGGAAAAAAATAACTTATATTTTGTTAGTTTCATTTGTTTTAACTACAGATACGAAAGCGGATATATTTGATTTTAAAAATATAAAAAAAGCAAAAGAGCACTATGATAAAGAGAAATATGAAAAAGCTATAGAGTATTTTGAAAAAGTAGCAAAAAGTAAAAAGAGTTCACAAAGTTTTTACGATTTAGCCAATGCTTACTATAAATCTGGAAAATATGAAAAAGCAATCAAATACTATAATCTTGTTCAAACCCCCAATAAAAGACTTAGAAGATATGTGTTTCATAATTTGGGAAATTCATATTTTATGCTTAAAGATTATAAAAAAGCTATTGAATTTTATAAAAAAGCTTTAGCTATAGAGTATGATAAAGATACAGAGCATAATTTGGAACTTGCAAAAAAGATGTTAAAAAAGAGTAACCAAAAGGGCTCTAAAAAAGAGAACAAAAACAAAAAAAAGAATAATGAGAATAAAGAAGGTAGAGATAATAAAAAGAGCGATAAAGAGGGAAAAAGAAGTAAAAAGGGAGGTGATAAATCAAAAGAGAAAAAGAAAATTAAAGGCAATAAAAGTAAGAAAGATGAACCAATAAGCCAAAGAGAAGAGAAAAAGTGGTTGAAAATGATACAAAATATCCCGCAAAAAACTTTAATTTATAAAAATGAAACAAAAAATAGAGGAGATTTTAGTGAAAAACCTTGGTAGAATTTTTTTGATATTTATGATATCTACCTATTTCTCTTTTGCTGGGGATGGAATAAAGATTGAAAAAGTCAAGAAAAAAGAGAGTGATATTGAGTTTAAAATTTTTTCGGATAAGAAAGAGGCTTTTATAGGAGAACCTATAACTGTGACTTTAAGATTGAAAATAAAAAAGAGCCTAGAGATAGTTGACTATAGATTTTCTCCTCCTGTTTTTAATGATTTTTGGGTAAAAAGAGTTGATGAAGACAGTTCAGGAAAATATCTTTTAGATACGCCAAAATATTTAGTAAAAGAGTTAAAATATGTGGTTTTCCCGCAAAAAAACGGTGTTTTGAAAATAGGACATGCAATTATAAAAATAGCAACTCCCGATACCACTCAAGATCTTTTTGGTGTTGTTGTTACGGTTCCAAAATGGAGAAGTGTCAAATCAAATTTGGTAAATATTGTGGTTAAACCTTTGCCAAAAGATGTGAACTTGGTTGGAAATTTTGATATCAAAACTTACGTAGATAAAAAAGAGGCAAAAATAAACGAGCCCATAAATTTTACTATTGAGATTTTTGGAGAAGGTAATATTGAAAATTTTGACAAAATAGAACTAAATATCCCAGGAGCCACCGTATTTAGTGATATTCCAAAAAAAATGGAAAAGTTTAAAAATAAAAAATTAGAGGTTAAATTTATACAAAAATTTTCCATTGTTTCAGATAAAGATTTTATAATACCTTCTGTTGAAGTAGAGTATTTTGATTTAGATAGTAAAACAGTAAAAGTATTAAAAAGCAAAAAGATAAAGATAGATATCATAAATGGCCTAAAAAATGAAAAAAAATATAACAATAACAAAATTGTAAAACAGACAAAAAGTGAGTTTGATACAAAATATTTTCTATTAGGTTTTATAGCAGGGATTTTATTGACAGCTATGATATTTTTTGCATACATAATTTTTAAAAAAAGATCAATAAAAATTAGATTTTCAAGTAGTGAAAAAGAGCTTTTAAACAGAGTATTACCATATATCTCGCAAAATTATGAGCTTGAACTTTTTGCAAAAGAGCTTTATGAAAATATTTATGAAGGTAAAAAACATAAGATAGACAAAAAAAGATTAAATAAGCTTTTAAATGTTATTGAAAAAAAGAGGGAAGAAAAAGGGGATAAATTATAAAATCTTATGCAAAGTGGTGGCTGGGGAGCGTTAGAAATTTTGTGTCAATCCGATAGAATAAAATAATCTAAAGGAGAGACACAATATGGAAAACTTCGATTTGAATGAAGCTCTTGAGGCTATCAAGGCTGGAGCAAAAATAGATGGCAAAGATGGAGTACTTGCACCACTTATTAAACAACTCACAGAGGCTGCTTTAGAAGCAGAACTTGAATCACATCTAGCTAAAGAGATAAAAAACCGCAAAAATGGCAAATCTTCAAAAACAATGAAGAGTTCAGTTGGCGAGTTTGAACTAGTGGTTCCAAGAGATAGAAAAGGGACATTCGAACCTCAAATCGTTAAAAAGTATCAAACTTATATGAGCGATCAAATAGAGCAGAAAATACTATTACTCTATGCTCTTGGAAACTCCTATAGCCAGATAGCCCAGCATATTAAAGAACTTTATGGTATTGAATTTTCCAAAGCCACTATTAGTGCTGTTACAGATAAGATTATTCCAATGTTAAAAGAGTGGCAGCAAAGACCATTAGAGGCAGTATATCCTTTCATTTGGCTTGATGCAATACACTATAAAATCAAAGATAATGGTAAATATGTTAATAAAGCTGTTTATACTATTCTTGGAGTAAATTTGGAAGGCAAAAAAGAGATATTGGGACTTTATCTATCAGAGTCTGAAGGTGCCAATTTCTGGCTATCTATTTTAACAGATTTAAACAATAGAGGAGTCGAAGATATACTTATTATCAGTGGATGGACTCAAAGGGTTTTCAGAGGCTATCAATGCAATATTTCCTAAGACCGAAGTGCAACTTTGCATTATTCATCGTCCGAGCGAAGCGACAACCCCGCAGGCGAAGCCGAGGACAATAAGAAATTCCCTTAAATATGTAGCTTCTAAAGACTCCAAAGAGTTCATGAAAGACCTTAAAAAAGTGTATCAGGCAATATCCAAAGAGGCTGCCGAAACGGAATTGGATCGGCTTGAAGAGAAATGGGGCAAAAAATACCCCATTGTTATCAACTCGTGGAGGAATAAATGGGAAAATCTCTCTTATTATTTCAAATACCCTGAAGATATCCGTCGTATCGTCTATACTACAAATATCATAGAATCTGTCCATCGACAGTTTCGAAAACTTACTAAAACAAAAGGAGCGTTTCCCAATGAAAACAGCCTTTTAAAGCTGCTCTATCTTGGTATTCAGAATGCTCAAAAAAAGTGGACAATGCCAATTAGAAACTGGAGTCTTACTCTCTCCCAATTGGCTATATTTTTTGAAGGAAGACTCGAGAAAGCTCTCGAGCTATGATATAATCCTATGAACTATCGGTGACACAAAATTATGAACGGTCTCGGTGGCTGTTTTCATCCACTCTTTAAGCTCTTCCCAACTCTCTTCTTCTATAAGTTTTTGTGCATATTTGAGCTCTTTTTTGAAAACCTCAATGGATAGTAGAAGATTTTCTCTATTTTGTTTGAAAATATCCGTCCACATGTTTGGGGAACTTTTTGCAAGGCGGCTCATATCTCTAAAACCGCCTGCAGCAAGAATCAAGATACTTTTTGGATCTTCTTGCTTCCTGACTTTCGCGTTATCTCAGAAACGTCAAGATTCAAATTAGCAAATGCCCTAAAATAGGGGCTTTCATGGGACAAAAAAATAAAAAATGTGTGCCTCAAAGAGAAATAGGCTAAAATTTCTATATGGGCTTAAGAGTAAGAAAGAAGAAAAATAGAAGCGGAAGTGTTAGTATCGTTATTGTTGATAGGACTAATAGAGGGTATAAGGTTGTTGAAACTATAGGATGCAGTAAAGATGAAAATAAGATAGAGCAGTTATATCAACAGGCACTCCAAAGAATTGATGAATTAGAGCAAAATCTATTTACAACAATAGAAGATAGAAAAAAAGAGCAACTAAAGACTCTTCTTGCACAAATTACTAATGAGAGTTTTATACCAATAGGTGATGAACTTATATATGGGAAACTTTTTAAGCAGATTGGATGTAATAAGATATTTGATAAACTAAAAAATATTAGAAACAAACAACAAAAACTCTTTTTATTCAAATCACTTGTAATCTCAAGACTACTTTATCCAGGAAGTAAACTCTATTTGATAGATTATTTGTACTACTTCAAACGACAAGAGATAGAAAAGGATAGGATATATCGTTTTTTAGACAATCTCTATAGTGAAGAGATAAAACTGGAAATAGAGCGGTGTGTGTTTGAACATACTCTTAAAGTAGTTAAAAATCAGCTTATAGTGAGTTTTTATGATGTTACTACTTTGCACTTTGAGAGTGAAAGTGAAGATGATTTAAGACGAATTGGTTTTTCTAAAGAGGGAAAACTTAACCGTCCCCAATACAGCTTGGACTTCTAACAACAATTGAAGGATATCCATTAGCTTATGAAGTATATGAATGGAACAAATTTGAAGGACATACAATTATAGATGTATTGGAGAAATTTCAAAAAAAGTTTCTATTATCCCATAAGCCTATAGTTGTTGCTGATAGAGGGATGTTGAGTAATTGCAATCTTATAGAACTCTCCAAAGCTGGATACCAATATATTATTGCTGCACGAATAAAGAGTTTAAAAGATTCACTCAAAGAGAAAATTACAAATCTTGTTTTTCTTTCAGATATGGACACAAAAGAGATTTTATTGGATAAAGAACTTATTTGTAAAGAAAAGAATAAAATAAAAGATAAAGAGACTATAAAACAAAGATTAATTCTTTCATACTCTACACAAAGAGTAAAAAAAGATAGATATTTAAGAGAAAAAGCCTTTAAAAAACTAAAAGAGAAGATAGAAAAGTCAAATAATATCACAAAGTCCGATTTAAAACTCTCCCATTATGCAAAGTTTTTAGATTTGGATGAAAATTGTAAAATCGAGTTTAAACTTAATCTTGAGAAAGTAACTCAAGATGAAAAACTTGATGGAATCAAAGGATTCATTACTAATAATTTTTCACTCAAACATCAAGAAATTATAGAACATTATAAAAACCTTTGGCATATTGAAAAAGCGTTTCGTATCTCTAAAACAGATCTTAAAATCAGACCAATCTACCATTCAATAGCTCATAGAATAAAAGCTCATATCCTTATATCATTTGTTGCCTATGCAATCTATATGGAGTTTGAAAGAAAGCTCAAACAAAATAATGTTACTCTACCTTTTTCAAGAAAAATTTTAAGGGATATGATCAAACATATCTTTGCTATTGAACTTGATGATGAAACAATCCCTTTGAATCTATCCAAAATTCAACAGCAAATTTTCGATGCAATTTGCTCTGATTCATAAAAATCTTATTTGTGTGCCTTATCGAGAAAGTCAGGAAAAGATTCAAGAGTATAACTATTCTAAGAATCTATGCAAAAAAATAGAAAATTTTGAAAATATTATAAAAGAGAGAGTGAAAAATTATAAAAAAAATTATAAAGATGTAGATATGGTTATCGAGGGGCATTTCCATCAAAATGTAGAATTAGTCTTTGATAATTTAAGATATATTAACCTTCCCTCCTTTATTTGCGGAGGAAAATATGGTGTTTTTAAAGAAGGGAAGATTGTTATAAAGTCACTCTAGAATTTTTCTTGCCAGATCAAATTTGTTTGCCGTCATTATGTGTATTTTAGGATGAAAGTCCAAAATTTCGTTAAAAAGTTTTTTACTCATCTCAAATCCAACTTTAAACTCCTCCTCTTCACTTATTTTGTTGGCTTTATATAGTCTATCTATCCACTCCTTAGGGACGTTTATACCCGGAACGTGGGAGTGGAGAAACTGGGCAGTTCTAAGTCTGGTTATAGGAAAAAAACCTAAAATAAGTTCAGACTTTGCTTTTTCGTTGCTAAATGTTTCTCTAGTTTCGTAAAAAAGCTCTACTAACATTTTTGCATTATCTAGTGAAAAAACAGGTTGAGTAATAATCCCTAAAGCACCATGTTCTATCTTTTTTTGAAATTTTTTGATTAGAGTTTTTGGGTTTTTTGCATATGCATTGCTAACTGCAAAAGAGTATATCCTTTTTGGTTTTATCTTAAAAGGTTTTCCACTGTAATCTATGCCTGCGTTAAAACATTTGATAATGTCTAATAATAGAGTGCTATCTCCTTCGAAAACCCCTTTTGTATTTGGCTGATCGCTTATTTTAGCACTATCTCCCGTCAACGCCAAAATAGCTCTTACATCAAAATCGTTAGCGCCTAAAAGATCTGATTGGAGTGAAAGTTTGTTTCTATCTCTCATACTCATAGTGGCAATTACAGGTTTGTTGAATTTTTGCTGGAGTTTGATGGCTGCCATAATAGAGTTGTATTTAAGTCTTGCCAAAGGATTATCGGTTGTTGTAAAACCGTCTATTAGTTTATGAAGTGAATTTTCTTCTATCTTTTTAATTATAGGTTCAAAAGTTGGCAAATGTGCGGGGGTCGTTTCCAAAGTTATAAATCTTTTGTTTCTAAGTTTTTCAATGAAAAAATCAAACATTTTATCCTCTTGTTATGATTTTTGGGGTATTATAGCATAGTTAAATTATTGATTAGTTGACTTGTTGACTAACTAAATGGTTTTTGTTAAACATTATTAAATATTAAATTGAATGTTCCGAAAAATTACTAAATTTCGCTCAAACAAGTTGCAATTTTTACTTTTAGTAACGCATGAAAATTTTATTAAAAAGTGCGAACGCAAGCGCCCCTTTAGGGTTGAACGCACTTTTTTAGCCTAAAGGCTAGCATAAAATTTTCAAGCTAAAATTGCAAAGCTTTCGCTCAATTTATAATTTTTCAGAGGGTTCATTTATTTATCAATGATGAAAATTTATATGTTTTTTTATCGCTTAATGGCTAAATAATTAACATTTAACTATTTAACAGGCACTAAAGGAGTTTAATGAAACTTTGTGTTTTTGATTTTGATTCTACTTTAATGGATGGAGAAACTATTGATTTTTTGGCGGAGGCTTTGGGGCTTAAAGAGAAGGTTGCAGCCATAACAGAGATGGCTATGAAAGGGGAACTCGACTTCTTCGAATCTTTAACAACAAGAGTCAGACTTCTTGAGGGATTAGAAGTTGAAAAAGTAAATGAGATTTGCCATAATCTTCCTTTTATGCCAGGAGCCAAAGAGACAATAAAAGAATTGAAAAAAAGAGATTATAAAGTTGTGGTTTTTAGCGGAGGATTTAGAAACGCTACAAGTCATGCAAAAAAAATTCTTGGTTTTGATGCGGATTTTTCAAATGTTTTGCACTCAAAAGATGGATGTCTAACCGGCCTAGTAGGTGGAGATATGATGTTTGATTTTTCAAAAGGAGATATGCTTCAAAGATTGCAGCACTTACTAGGTATCTATAAAGAAGATACCGTAGTCGTAGGAGATGGAGCCAATGATAGAAGTATGTTTAAATACGCCGATAAAAGAGTGGCTTTTTGTGCTAAGGATATATTGAAAAAAGAGGCAAATATAATTATCGATAAAAAGGATTTAAGCGAGATATTAACATATATATAATAATGCAATTATCAAAAAGTTATACAATGCATGTTTTTGTAGAGAGATGTAAAAACATATCAAGCTCTTTTTCACTTAAAGGTTTTAATATATAATATCCTTGAGCTTGAGTGCATTTTAACTTTCTAATAAGATTTAGTTGCTCTTTATTTTCAATACCCTCCATTACTGTTTTAAACTTCAGCTGATGCGCTATCATAAAAATATTTTTTAAAATCAATCTGCTTTTTATATTTTCATAATTATCTATAAATGCCTTGTCTATTTTTATCTTATCTATAGGTAATTTTGATAAATAGTGTAAAGATGAATAACCTGTTCCAAAGTCATCTAAAGAGATACAAATTCCCAATTTATGAAAACTATTTAAAATATTTAATACATGCTTTTCATCTTCCGCAATAGCTGATTCGGTGATTTCAACTTCTAAGTATTTCGGGTCAATATCATATTTTTCTATAAGTTTTGAAAAAAGCTCAATAATTTTATAATCTTTTATCTGTTTTTGTGAAATATTAATTGCTAGTTTTATTAAAGGCTTATTCTCGATTTTTCTTTTGTAAAGAAACTTCATAGCGGCTTCTATCGTAAATTCTCCTATTTTTATAATGTCTCCTGTTTTTTCAGCTATCGGTATAAAAAGCGAAGGGGGTATATTTTTTGAATTAGACTGTTTCCATCTTATCAATACTTCCGCGGAATTAATCGTATCAGTTTCAATATTTAATTTTGGTTGAAAATATATTTCAAATTCTCTATTTTTGATCGCTTTTGGTAGATAACTTTTTATATATTCTATTTTTTCCACTTTTTCTTTCAATATGTCGGAAAAAATTACTAAAGGTAAATTTTTATTTTTTGCCTCTAAAAGAGCAAAGTTTGTATATTTGATCAAAGTTTCTTGGTCTTGAGCTAAATATGGGAAAAACGTCGCACCGATATTAATAGACAAAAAAACCTCATGTTCGTCAATCTTAAAGGAGTCAAGCTTTTGGATAACGTTTTTTAGAGAAAGTCTAAAGTTTTTTAAAGTTTTTATATTGTTGACAATAAGTGCAAATTTTGAATCCGAAATCCTAGCTATAAAAGTATCAGAGTTTAAATTTTGTTTTAAAATTTTCCCAAGTTTATCCAAAACTTTATTTGCATACTCTATACCTAAAAAATTTAAAATATTTTGATAATTATTTATCTCTATAAACATAAGCATAAAACTTTTATTATGTAGTTTACTTTTTATTATAGTAGTATGAAGTGTTTCCAAAAAAAGTTCATTATTAGGTAGATTAGTAACCGAATCTCTATATAGACTATTTTTTAAATTTTTTATATATCTTTCTTCTAAGCTCAATTCTTTTATAAAAAATATATAGAATCTATTTTTATATATTTTATATTTTATTTCTACTGAAAGAGAATCTCCATTATAGTATAAAACTGTTTTTAAAATTTTGTTTTCTGGCAACTCTTTTAAAACAAAGTCAAAAAATGGCTCTTTTATACCTTTTTTGCTCTCAATTTTTAAAAAGTTGTTTAAATTTGTGGAGTGGTTATTTTTAATAAGTTTGTTAAACTCATCATTATAAAAGAGTTGATTTCCGTTTTTATCGGTTATTATCAAGATATTGTTTAATTCATTTGTCACAAAATTAAAAAGTTCATCAATTTTTAATGAGCTTCTTTTAAAAGTAAAAAAAATAATGTATATGAGAATGGAAATTACAGTAAAAATAAGAATAATTTCTATCATATATATATTTGTCAACAACGCTCCAATTCCGTTTATTTTTTTATATTATAATAGTTAAGTGTTAACTATATGTTAACAATTTTTTAATGTACTACTATTACTCCGGTTTAATTCCTAAACAATTTATTGCGATCCCCCTAATCTTTCTAGCTTGATAGTCTAGTTTAAAAAACATATCAAACGCCTCTTTTGCATCTATTTGCCCACCATTTTCAAAATCGTAAGTTCCATCGCTTTTTTTTGGAATAAATCTATCAAAAAAGTCATACATTTGCATTCTCATCTCTTCATATTTTTTAAACTCTTTTATTGCCGCATCTTTATCCACAACTTCTCCTTTGTTTTTGAGTGAAATTTTATAAAAAAAAATATTTTTGTCAATAAACTTATAAATCAAAACATATTATAAGCAAAATTGACATAAAATATTGCAATTATTAATTTTACTCAAATGGAGCGCTCAATGATACTAGAATCAATCAAGTATATGATTTTAGGTATGGGTATAGTTTTTATCTTTCTATACCTTATGGTGGTAGTGCTTAATTGGCAGCACAAACTGGTGGAAAAATATTTTCCTGAAACTGAAGAAGGACCTAAAACTTCTTCTAGAAAAGATAGGCTTAAAAAAGTTGCAGCTATTACTGCGGCTATTCATCATACGAAAAATTCTTAAAAAGAGGTGGATATGAAGAAAAAGTACATAGATGTTATGGATACCACCTTCCGCGACGGTTTTCAGTCGGTTTTCGGCGGAAGAGTATTGATGAAAGATTTCTTACCTGCTTTAGATGCTGCAAAAGAGGCTGGTATAACCCATTTTGAGTTTGGAGGTGGAGCTAGATTTCAGAGCCTCTTTTTCTATTTGAGAGAAAATGCCTTCGATATGATGGATGCTTTTAGGGAAAAAGTAGGACCTGAGGCTAATTTGCAGATTCTTGCAAGAGGTATCAATACAGTTATGCTAGATACCGGTAGTCGTGAAATGATCGATCTTTTTGCCAAACTTTTTGCAAAACACGGCACTACAACCGTTAGAAACTTTGATGCGTTAAACGATGTTGATAACTTAGAGTATAGCGCACAGTGTATCGCTAAATACGGAATGAAGCATGAGGTAGTCATAACTATAATGGATCTACCTCCTGGTTGCGAAGGAGCCCATACCCCAGAGTTTTATGAAAAGACTTTAAGAGAGATATTGGATCGCGGGATACATTTTGACTCCTTAGCTTTTAAAGATGCCAGTGGTACTTCTAACCCTCAAAAAATTTATGAGACTATCAAAATGGCTAGAAAAATTCTAGGCAAAGATGTTCATATAAGACTCCATACACATGAAACTGCCGGTGTTAGTGTTGCTTGCTATCTTGCCGCACTAGAAGCAGGTGCTGACGGTATTGACCTTGCAGCCAGTCCAGTAAGCGGAGGAACTAGCCAGCCAGATATCATAACGATGCTCCATGCCGTAAAGGGAAAACCTTATGATTTAGGCGGTTTAGATATGGAGAAGGTTTTGGAGTATGAAGAGACGCTGAAAAAGTGTCTAGAAGAGTATTTTATACCGCCTGAGGCTACGCAAGTGAGTCCGCTTATACCTTTTTCTCCTATGCCTGGAGGAGCGCTTACTGCAAATACGCAGATGATGAGGGATAACAATATACTTCATAAATATCCTGAAGTAATTAAAGCTATGAGAGAGGTAGTCGAAAAGGGCGGATATGGAACGTCTGTAACACCTGTAAGTCAGTTTTACTGGCAGCAGGCTTTCAACAACGTAATGTTCGGTCCTTGGAAAAAGATTGCACCTGGATATGGGAAAATGGTTCTTGGATATTTTGGAAAAACCCCTGTAGAGCCTGACGCTGAAGTGGTAAAACTTGCAAGCGAGCAGTTAAATCTACCTCCAACTAAAGAGAATCCTCTAGATATTGCCGATAGAGATGAAACGAAATCTATTGCTTACTGGAAAAAGAAACTAGAAGATGAAAATATTGAAACTACAGAAGAGAATATTTTTATAGCCGCCTCTTGCGGAGATAAAGGAATAGCTTTCTTAAAAGGCGAAAGTCCGCTTATGATTAGAAAAAAAGAAGATGAGGAGAAAAAGAGTATGGGAAAAACTAACGGAATCTATACAGTAATAGTAGACGGAGAGAAGTTTACGGTTGAGGTTGCAGAGGGTAATGTTGAAGTAAAACCTCAAGCTGAAGCAGAAGTTAAAACTACTAAAAATGAAGAGCCTAAAGCAATGGCTGAATCGGCTCCTGGAATGACTGAAATCAAAGCAGCAGTTCCTGGTAATGTTTGGAAAATTTTAGTTAATCCGGGTGATAAAGTAAAAGCCGGAGATAAAATAATGATACTTGAGGCAATGAAAATGGAGATTGATATTCCGGCTCCAAAAGACGGTGTTATAGCTCATATAGCAGTAAGAGTAAATGACTCGGTACAAGAAGGTCAAGTATTAGCTACAATGGAGTAAGCAGATGAAAAAAAGATTATTAGGTTTTTTCTTAGCACTATTAGTAGTGATTATCCCTATAGGGGCTATAGCAACGGTCAAACATATAAACACTCAAGACAACACTCATGTAGAAAAAAATGAAGAGACGCACTCGAAAAGCATAACCGAACTGTTTGCGGGATTTTACAAACAGACCGGTATTTACGCTATCTTTAATCCGGAAGAAGGAGCAAAGAACGCACTTGGTGAAGAGATGAGTAAATTTCACCAAAGCTTTGGCCGTATCATAATGATAGGTATAGCCTTTTTACTCTTTTATCTGGCTATTGCAAAAGGTTTTGAGCCACTTTTACTTATCCCTATAGGTTTTGGTGGTCTTTTAGCAAATATCCCGTTAGCAAATATAATAGGCGATCACGGATTTATCGGAGAACTATATAAAGCGGGTATTGCAAATGAGCTTTTTCCTCTGTTAATATTTATGGGTGTAGGAGCGATGACGGACTTCGGGCCGCTTCTTGCTAACCCAAAACTAGCACTTCTTGGAGCTGCCGCACAGTTTGGAATCTTTGGAACGTTGGTAGGCGCGGTAGTTTTAAGTCAGATCGGTTTATTTGATTTTAGTTTACAAGATGCTGCCGCTATCTCAATCATAGGTGGTGCTGATGGACCTACCTCTATATTTATTGCAAGCAAACTTGCTCCTGACTTGCTTGGAGCAATCGCTGTTGCAGCGTATAGTTATATGGCGTTAGTTCCCGTTATTCAGCCTCCTATTATGAGGGCTTTGACTACTCCTGAAGAGAGAAAGATCAAGATGAAAACGGGAAGAAAAGTTAGAAAAATCGAAAAGATACTATTTCCGTTAACGGTATTGGTTTTAACAATACTGATACTACCGGAGTCTTCTCCACTTATAGGTGCTCTGACATTTGGTAACTTTGTTAGAGAATCAGGAGTTGTAGAGAGACTTTCTAAAACAATGCAAAATGAGCTTATCAATATAGTTACGATTTTCTTAGGTTTAGCGGTTGGTTCAAAACTTGCAGCTGAAAAATTCCTTGTTCCGGAAACTTTGGGTATATTAGCGCTAGGTTTGGTAGCGTTTGCTGTAGGAACTGCTGCTGGTGTAATAATGGGTAAAATAATGAATAAACTATCAAGCGAGCCTATCAATCCTCTTATCGGAGCAGCAGGAGTTAGTGCAGTTCCTATGGCGGCAAGAGTCGCCAATAAAGAGGGTATGAGAGAAGATCCTTCAAATGTTTTATTGATGCATGCTATGGGACCTAATGTGGCTGGAGTTATAGGTTCTGCAGTTGCTGCGGGTGTGCTTTTGTCAATATTTTAACAATATTTAATATATAAGTAGTGACGGGTTTTTACAACTCGTCACTTATTACTGATTACTCCTCACCGATAACTCTACTTTTATGTTTATCTTTTTGATAGCTTTTAACTCTTTTTAGTTTTCGAAGTCTATTTGCCTCATATAGAGTTTCTTGTTTTATCTCCTCTATTTTTTTATCAGAACTAGGTAGATTGGCTGTTTTTTCAACAAAATTTTCAAGTGAAGAGAGATACTCGCTCTTTAGAAGAACCTTTTTTATATCTTCCAAATTTTTAAAAATTTTATCTATGTACTTCTCAAACTCTTCTTTTGTTATACCTTCTTTATTTAAAAAATTTACCACTCTATTGGTAAACTTTTCCAATTCTCTTATATATTTGGCTCTTTCATATTTTTCCTGTCTCTTCTCACTTTTCAACTAAATCCTTTACACATATAATTTGTTATATTTTATCAAAATTGATTGTAACTTTTGATAGATATTATAAGTCAGTTTTGAAAAATGTAATTGAATAAATAATGAAAGAGTGATGATTTATATCTATCCTATAGGAGTTTTTTGGTAAAGTTGCAATCTTTGTATAATATCAAAGAGATTTTTTAATTCATCTTCAGTGAAAATCTTCTCTTTTTCATTTATTTTTAGCAATTTTTTCAAATCTTTTTCAACACTCTTTTTGTATGTATAACCTCCATTTAAAAGAGTTTTTAAAGCTTTTAAATCCTCGACTTTTTCAAGTTTATGTAAAAAAGGTTTTAAGTCAGAGTATAAGTCTATTAAAATATTAGATTGTTTTTTGTATGCGTAAGAAGCAATGGTTAAAAATATTACGATAAAAAATATTTTGTTCAAGCTAAGCCCCTTAACGTATCTAAAGCTTTCTTTAATATAGGTTTGAAATCTGGATGCATAAAAACTGCCATATGTGTTGTTCCTTTTAAAACCTCTTTAAATTGAAGGTTTTTTATCTCTTTTTTAAGATTATGAATGTTTTCTTTTGGTATCACTTCCTCATTTTCAACCTCTATTAAAGCTACGGGCACATGAACTTTTTTTATATACTCTATAGTTTCAAATCTATGTTTTAATATAGAAGAAATAGGTAAATATTTGTGTTTTTTCTTTGCTATTTCCAAGATGGAATCAAAAGGTGTTATCAAAACAAGACCCTTTATATCTCTTTTGCTTCCAAGGTATGTTGCTACGGAGCTTCCAAGACTTCTACCTACTAAATAGACATCTTTTTCTTTTGCAAAATTATCATAAATCTCCAAAGCATCTAAAAAAAGTGTTTCTTGAGAGGGTTTACCTTTAGAATTTGCAAATCCTCTATAGTTAAATACCAAAAAGTTATAATCATTAAACTCTTTTACGAGATTTAAAAAGTATAAAGCGTTGTTTGAATTTCCACCAAAATATATAACTAAGGGATTATATTCGGCATTGTTTACAAATGCTCCTTCCAAAGAAACACTGTCTGATGTGGTAAAAGTTATATTTTCTAGATTCTCTACATCCAAAAATATATTTTTAGGCGCTTTTTCAGGATGGAAAATCTTTTTATCTTGTTCATAATATAGTTTTAATACTATCGCTATATATAAAATAAAAATCGTTGCTGCTAGATATTCCAAAACTGTTCCTTAAGAGAGTCGATATTTAAAATCTTCATAGGTAAAACGTCTGACAACTTTAAGTTCTCCGCTCTTTTTTAAAACTGCCAAAGATGGGAGCCTGATACCGTTGAATGTACTGTTTTTTACAAAGGTGTAGTGGATCATATCTTCAAAGATTATCTTTTGTCCAATTTCTAATGGCTCATCAAAACTATAATCTCCGATGATATCGCCGGCTAGACAACTATTGCCGCCGAATCTGTAAGTATATGGCTTTTTAAAAGCTTTTGCCGCTCCTCTTACTTCGGGACGATATGGCATTGCAAGCACATCTGGCATATGAGCTTCAGCGGAGGTATCTAATATGGCTATATCCATTTCATTATGTACTATATCAACTACACTTGCTACCAAAGGACCTGTTTGCCAGCCTACAGCCTCTCCTGGTTCTAGATATACTTCCACTCCATATCTTGTTTTGAAATCTTTTATCAGATATATCAGTTTTTCAACATCATATCCATCTTTTGTGATATGGTGTCCACCTCCGAAATTTACCCATTTGCATTTTGGAATGTATTTACCAAATCTCTCCTCAAAAGCGTTTAAAACTCCTTCTAAAGCTTCGGCACTCTCCTCGCATAATGCGTGAAAATGAAGCCCTTCGATCTCTTCAAACTTCTCTTTCTCAAATTCGCTTTTTACAACTCCAAGCCGGCTAAAAACTCCACATGGATTATAAAGATCAACCGGGGCTGCAGAAAATTCTGGATTTACTCTTATGCCTATTGAAATATTGGGGTTTATCTTTTTGACTATCTTTTTATATCTTTTTAGTTGGTTAAATGAGTTAAAAACTATATGGTTCGAGATTTTAGCAATCTCTTCAATTTCGTCATCTTTAAAAGCAGGCGAATAGGTATGAGTCTCTTTACCTAGTTCTTCATAAGAGAGTTTTGCTTCCCAAAGTCCGCTGGCAGTTGCTCCGTCAAGATATTTTTTTACAAGATCAAAAGTGCTCCACATAGCAAAGCCTTTAAGAGCCAAAAGTATTTTGGCTCCGCTTTGCTCTTTTATATAACGCAATAATTTTAGATTCTCTTCTAACAGATGTTCTTCACATATATAGCATGGCGTATCAATTTTATCCAAAAATGCCTCTATTTTACTTACTCTTTTAATCTGCACTAAAAACTCCAATTTTTTTGGAAATGTTATCATAAAATTTAAGTAGTATAGAAAAAAAATATCTTTAACAGAATAAACTACAAGAACTTTAAGCAACACTGATAGTGTACACTAAAGTTCGCAATTTCACTTGAAGACTCTTTTTTAGATTTTGAAATCTTCAAAAGAGTTGGATAGACTTCCCAGTGAGGAATAAAGCAAGCAGGAGGAAACCAATCTAAAAGAAATAATAGCAAAAAAATAGATGAAACAAAAATATTCAAAGAGATAATGACACAGTTTGTAGTTGATGAAGATCCACTTTTATCAATGATGAAATGGATGATGGAACAGTTGATGAAGATAGAGTCCGAGATGAAAGTTGGAGCTAAAAAAGGTGAGCATAATAGTGAGAGAAAAAGCTATTTCAGTGGTTATAGACCAAGAAGGTTCGATACGAGACTAGGGACAGTTTATCTTATGATTCCAAAGATAAGAAAAGGTGGCTACATTCCCTTTTTCATCACCGAAAAGAGAAGAAGTGAACAGGCTCTGATTTCGATGGTGAAAGAGGCATACGTCAATGGAATATCAACAAGAAAGATAGAACGTTTGGCAAAAGAGCTTGGAATCGAGAATATCAGTGCATCACAGGTATCACAAATCAACAAAGGGCTAGATGAACAAGTAGAAGAGTTTCGAAACAGACCACTGCAAAAAGAGTATCCCAACGCAAGGGTTGATGCTTTGTATGAGAAAGTGAGAGACTATGAAGGAAGAGTGGTATCTACCGCTATTATGATAGCCTATGGTGTGACATTGGAAGGAAAAAGAGAAGTATTGGCGATCGAGCCTTTTGTCAATGAAAGCGTAGAGAGCTGGAAGAGTTTTTTTGATAAACTCAAACAAAGAGGCATAGAAAAGATTGCCCTTCTTGTCAGTGATGCACATTTAGGGATTCAAAAGGCTTTCAAAGAGAGTTTTATTGGCGCATCATGGCAACGGTGTAAAGTCCATTTTATGCGTAATATCCTGGCTCATGTTCCACCTAAAGCAAAAGAGAAATTTGCAGCCAAACTCAAACAAATCTGGCTGCAAAACAGCAAAAAGGAAGCTTATCTTATAGCCCAAGCTATTATCGATGAATATGGCAAAAAATTCCCTGAAGCTACCCAAGTGCTTCAAAATGGATTGGAAGACTCTTTGCAGTTTTATCACTTCCCGCAAATTGATAAAAGGAGGATAAGTTCGACAAATGTGTTAGAAAGAATCAACAAGGAGATTAGAAGACGCTCTAAAGTAGTATCTGTTTTTCCATCAAGAGAGTCCTATATTAGACTCATTACCACATACTTGATGGAGTACACTGAAGACTGGGAGATTGAGAGAAGCTATATTCATCCACAAAAGCTTCAAGAGGTGATGGAAATCTATGAGGTGCAGCTTAAAGCTGCTTGATATCCAATGAAATACAACTTGCTGGAAAGTAAAATTGCGAACAAAACTTGACAGTATCGCAACACTCAATTTATTAATAAAATTTCAATTAAGATAATATATCGAGTATTTAACATAATTCTTCTTTAATTTAAACAGTTACAATTTAATAACTCAACTTTCGCACATAAAACCTAACTGTTTTTTAGTATGAGTTCTTAAAAAATAGATAATTTGTTCTAAATCTTAAACTGTCCCATTTGTCAAGACAACTTTTTTAGCATTCATCTTTCAGCTTTTCAAGCTGCTTTTTCTTTTGATGTCTGATAGACATTCATCGGTCTGTTATAGTTTAAAGATGAATGCATTCGATTGAAATTGTAAAATTTGATGTAGTTTCGTATGCCTGTTCTGAGTTCCTTAACGTTGCTATATTCCCTGAGATAGATCTCTTCATATTTGAGTGTTCTAAAGAAGCGCTCTATTGCAATGTTATCGATACTTCTTCCTTTAGAGTTCATAGAGATTGTGATGCCATACTTTTTTAAAAGTTTGGTATGATTATCACTTGTATATTGACTTCCTTAATCTGAATTGAAGATTTGGGGTACTCCATGTATATCGATAGCATCTTGAAGTGTCTGTGTCACTAATGATACATCTATAGTGTGTTGGAAAGCCTCCACGATAGCAAGGCTTTAGAGTGCCAATCGATAATGGCGCATAGATACATAAAGCCACCCTTGACTGGGATATAGGTAATATACCACTCCACACTCTATTTGGTCTATCCACAACTACTTGACCTTTATCGTTTTAAAGGCTTTCAAAGAGTAAGGATAGATTGTGTGCTCTTTGGCTTTGGTGCTGGTTTGTTTCTTTCTTTTAGGATAAATTGCAGCAATTCCTAAAAGTTGCATCAATCTATGTACTTTATTATGACCTATATGCCAACCTTCCTCTTTGAGCCTAGCGTGGATTCTACGATAGCCATAGGTTGCAACATCGGTATATATCTCATCGATACGGCGCATAATCTTCAAATCGTATTCGCTTATTCCTTTTGGTTTATAGTAAAGTGTGGAGCGATTGAGACCCAAAAGTTCACATTGTCTCGTCAAAGAGATGGTTTTAAGCTTGGACTCGACGAGACTTTTCTTACTTGATAAGTCCAAGCTTTTTAGTTTTCCCACTGCCCAGTCTCTTTCTATTGTGGTCTTTCCTAAAGTTTTCGCTAAAACTTCATTCTCAATTTCTAGCTCTTTTATCTTTTCTCTATACTCTTTTGTAGCCTCTGCGATATCGAATGCCAAAGAAGCGTTTTCTAAAAACTTCTTCTTCCATTGGTTGAGTGTTTGAACGCTGATACCATATTTACTTGCTATCTTTGCAGCAGGCTCCTCATCTTTTCATAGCTCCAATACTACTTTGGTCTTAAACTCTGCGCTATAGCTTTTTTTCTTTTTGCTCATCTTTAGCCCCTTTCTTTTTCCCTCTTATCATTTTAGCTAATTTGAAGCTCCTTATTAGATTTTGTTGTCTAAAATTTTAGGGGCATTAGAGTTTTTGCTTAGATTTAACAGCAAAACAGACATCTGAAATAACAAAAATTAATCGAAATACAATCAATAGATATTTTAATAAATTCAGAGAGAGAATAGTGAGACTTTGTCAAATTGATTCTCCATTTCAGGGAGAAATTGAAGTTAATGAGAGTTATTTTGGAGCAAAAAGAGTAAAAGGTAAAAGAGGCAGAGGAGCAAAAGGAAAAACTATCGTATTTGGTATTTTAAAAAGAAATGGTAAAGTTTATACAGAGATAGTTTCAGATGTTCAAAAAGACACATTACAGGCAATAATTAGAGGGAAAATTTCGATAGAGAGTGTAATTTATTCTGACAAATTGAGAGGTTATAACTAACTTTTGATATTGGTTATGACAAGCATTTTAGAGTAAATCATGGTGACAATGAATTTGCAAATGGAAAGAATCACATTAATGACATAGAATCATTTTGGAGTTATGCTAAAATGAGATTATATAAATTTAGAAGACTCTCTAAAGACAAATTCAATTTACACTTAAAAGAGTGTGAGTTTAGATTTAATAATCGTCATAATGATTTATTGTCAACAGCAACCCAAAAATGTACCACTTCGGCAATGTAAAAATGCACCACCTGTTACATTGAGAAACTAACTGTTTAACCCTGTAAAAATACCTGCTTTTCTTTTTTGCTTAAGCCTATAGCTTTCACCCTGAATGTTTAAGATATGACTGTGATGAATAAGTCTATCAAGTATTGCAGTAGTCAATGCTTCATCATTGTTAAGTACCTCCTTGAATTTGGTAAAGTTAAGATTGGATGTGATTATGATCGAGCCGCTCTCGTATCTTTTGTTGATTACCTGGAAAAAGAGGTTGGCCTGATTTTCATTTAGTTTTATATATCCAAATTCATCTATTATCAAGAGTTTTGGGATATTTATCACTTTTTTAAAATAGTCGTTCAATCTGCCTGCCTGCTGGGCTATTTCAAGCTGCAATAGCAGATCTGCAGCGGTAATAAACCTGGTCTTTATTCTATTTTGTGTTGCTATATATCCCAAGGCTATGGCAAGATGGGTTTTTCCTACACCGCTTGGACCAATAAGCAGGATATTTTCGGCATTATCTATAAACCTTAGAGTAGATAGTTCATTTATCATATTTTTATCTACAGATGAGCTTTTAAAGTCAAACATCTCTAAAGTTTTAACCTTTGGAAATCCCGCCAATCTAAGAGTGGTTTCTTTGGACCTTTGAATCTTTTTTTCATACTCATACTCAAATAGTTTCAATAAAAACCGGGTATATGAGAGATTCTCTTTCATAGACTGTTCTGCGATATATGAGTAGCTCTCTTGTATTGCCGGTAATCTGAAAATTAGGGCATACTCTTTTATTCTTTCATCTATAGAGGCTGCTTCATATGATATGCTCTTTTTTTGTATTGATTTATTGCTACTCATTTACAGCCTCCTGTAACAAATCCTCATAATCTTTCAAAGAGGTTTGTGGTTCTATTTTTACTTTATCATCCAATATTTTTAAATAAAGTTTATTATCCTCTTTTGAATATTCGGTTTTTCTAAAAAAGTTGTTGTTTTTATCTATTGACACAAAAACCTTTTTGTTTGTAGAATTACTTTTCGTATGTATCATTAATGAACTCCTCGGCTCTGCTGTTTTTACAAGTGGCAGCAGAGCCTTCTTTTCTATTTCAAACAGTTCTCTCGGTTTTTGCTTCAGTGTAGAATGTACTCTATTACTTGTAATCTCAAGCCAGCTAAATATTTGTGAATTTAAAAGCTTACAATCGATGACAAGAGAAGAATTTTTCAGCTTTGCTTTTAAGGGTATATAGAAGTTTCTTTTCAAATATCCTATATATCTTTCAACTTTCCCTTTCGTTTTAGCTCTATATGGTTTGCATAGAAGTGGATTGAAACCGTAGTCTCGTGAAAAATCAAGAAACTTTTCATTAAATTTGTGTTTTCCTGCTCCATATGCGTTTCTTTTTATTACAACACTTTTTAGGTTATCATAAAGTATATTTTTAGGTATTCCGCCAAAGTAAGAATATGCTTTTTTATGGCAATCTTCAAATGTCTCATATCTCATATTGTCCGTAAAACAGACGTATGTATATCTGCTGTATCCAAGTATCATTATAAATGCATATATTGGATTTTTGCCGCCTTTTATAACTGTCCAGTCAACTTGAGCTTGCTCACCAGGCAAAGTCTCAAATCTTACAATACTCTCCTCTTTTAAAGGCATAAACTTTTTATATAAATCACTTACAAAGCTTTGAACAACTCTTCCTTTTCCTTCATATCCCATATCCAAAATCTCCCTGTAAATAACAGTGGAAGGGATTTTATCTGGCAAAGCCTCTTTTACTCTTTTTTCAATATACGATTTAAAAGTATCGAGCTTCGATTTGTAAACAACTTTTTTCCTTGGTTTCAAACTCTCTTCCTTGAGTCTTTTTGAAATTGTTCTTCTATCTAAACCGGTAATTCTCGATATCCCCCTTATGCTGTACCCCTGCTTTTTTAAAGTGTGTATCATTACAAACTCCTCATAGCTTATCATTTCATCCAATCTCCCTCTTTAAAACTAAAGAAGAAGATTTTACAAAATCTTCTATTTTTTAACTTCGCAGGTGGTACATTTTCACTTTGCCGTTATGGTGTATTTTAGCATTGCCGATGACATTTATTAAAATTCTTATAAAAAACTTTAGAAAAGAACCTCTAAACGGGTCTTGACCCTAAATTTATTAAGAATTTTAGTTTTTGGGGTTTTTAGAAATATTGGAAGTTGAGTGATAATATCTTGTGCAAGTTGTAATTGATACCTAATTTCTTCTATTTTAGTAATATAATCGTTTGGCAAAAGCCAAACGATTATTGTTCCTTAGAAGTTATAGTTGGCGATAAGTCTATATTCGTTCCAGCCTAGGTCGTTGCCGCTGGAGTTTTCGTAGAAGTTTCTAGGGAAGTTGCCTCTAAATCTTAGTTGTAGGTTTTTGACGTTTTTAGGATAGTAGATAAAGTCAAAACCTGCTTCCGTTGCTGTCCACGAGTGATTAGGAGAGTATGCGTTATTACTACCTACGTCAAATGAGGTATAATAGAGGGTAGTTTTAAGATTTATACCAAAAGAGTTCCATTTATAAGTACCGGCTACTTTCCATGCGTCCGTATCGGCAAAGAACTGATGTCTAGTAACCATACCTTGAGTGAAAGCAGGCATACCTCCCCAAGGGGTTATAATACCTCCATTTACTGCTGCATTAGTATTAGAGTCTGTTGTTGAGTAAGCTCCGTAAACGGTTAAGTTGTTATAACTACCGCCTACTTTAAAGCCTATATAACTTGAGTCTACCTTTCCGGCATAACTGTCGCCTACATCACTTTCATTAATATATTGTAAAGCTGCAAAAGGTTTTATATCTTCACTTAATAGAGAGTTCCATTTAAAATCGGCTTGAAGGTAGATTGCGTTTAGTATATCATAAGCATAGTAATCCCAAGCTTGTAAAGTAAGGTTTTTAATACCTTTGTAGATTATAGCGCCCGCAGTAACCCCGTCTGTTTCCGTTCCTATGGCGTACCATCCCATATCTTCGAATCTTCCTATACTGGCATTTGGGTTTGCACCGTAACCTGCCGTTAGGGCTAAAGCGGTAGAGCCTCTGTATTGGTTAAAGAATGTTCCGGGAGCAACTTTTGTAACATGAGCCGCAACCAAAGTTGTATCCGGAAGGTCTGTATTTGTTAAGACATAAGCTTCAAAAAGAGTTGGTATCATTCTTGCATCATCAGCTGCTGCAAGAGGGGTATTGAGTTTTTGGCGTCCTGCTTTTATTGAAGTATTGCCATTTTTGTACTGAATATATGCTTCACCTACAAAAGAGTAGCTATCACCATTGTCACCAAGTATTGATGTATGGACTTTAGCCGGGTCTGAGCTATTAAGACCGAAATCATTGTCACTATAGAGACCTATTCCGGCACTAAAGCCTTTGTAATCTGCAGTTTGGTAGTGTAAATCTACTCCAACTGCAAAAGCACTGTAGTCAGTTTTAGCCGATTCAAGGGCTCCTTGCCAGTTTCTATCGATATAAAAAGCTCTTACGTGACCATTTAAAGTTCCGTTTTTAAAAGCTTCGTCTAAACTGTCCGCCGCAAAACCAGATGTTAGCAAAAGTGAAGCTGTTAAAATAGAAAAGGAAAATTTCCTCATTTTTTCTCCTACTAATAAATTTTGTACAATAAAGCCTAAAGAGATGAGCAAGGATGACTACATAGCTTCTAGGTCACTGTCTCAAACTTAAGCTAAAAGAGTAGTTTGAGATAAACCTCAAAGGAGTCTATCACCTTACTTTTAGTCCCAATAGGTTGATTAGGATTAGAGCCTGTGTCACAGTGGAGATAGGACAAAAGCAAGATAAAACTTGCTCATCTGTTTAGACTCATAAACTATCATCAAGGAGGATTGGATATGCAATACCAATTTTTTAGGTATCGATATTGCAAAGGATAGCTTTGATATAGCATTGATAGATACCAATCAAAAGCTTTTGAAAAAGGAAAAAGAGTAAATATCCAATCCTCTACTTTACGAAAGAGCAAGACCGACACAATAGATGCAAAGTATATTGCACTCTTTGGCTTTTATCACTGCAATAATCTCTCTTTAGCCACAAGTGAGCTTTTTCGCTCAATAAAGCCTCTTCTTCGAGAAAGAGTGGCTCTTTCACAAGAAGTGGCAAAGCTAAAGAGAGAGATAAAAGCCTTGGTCGATCAGCTCTTTTATGAACTATCAAAGAACTACAACATTTTTACTAAGAGCATTCTTCATTTGCTCTTGCAAGCCCCTTCACGAAAAAGAGTAAGGAACTTGAAAGAGCAAATGATTCAAAGAATATTAGACCAAGCTTCTGAAGGCAAAACCAAACTATCTGCAAAAACTATCAAGGAACTTGCCAAAAAATCTATTGGTATCTCATCCTCCTCTTTAGAAGCCATCTTACAATCAAAAATAAGACACCTTCTTACTTTACAAGAAGAGATTACTCTTCTTGTAAAAAGAGTTGAAGAGGAGATAGACCAAGACCTTGATGATGACATTACTATTCTCTCCTCTATCTCTGGCATTGGCAAAACAGCGGCTATCTCTTTTTTAGGTGAACTTGGCTCTATTAACAAGTTTTGCTCCTATAAAAAGTTTTGTGCCTTTATTGGTACCGACCTAGCTATTTATCAAAGTGGCTCCTCTTTGCACTCCTTTGGCAAGATTACCAAAAGAGGCAATAGATATCTTCGAAGAACCCTTTGACTTATGGCTTTAGTGTTATTCGCAACTCCCATACTTTTAGAGCCTACTTCAACAAAAAAAGAGATGAAGGCAAACCCTTCAAGCAAGCCGTTATTGCCACTGCCAATAAACTTTTAAGAACAATTTATGCTATGTTAAAGAACAGAACCAAATTTATTGATAATTTAGCCACTTGCTCTGTTTCTATCTGAAACAGAACTTTTAAGCTTTCTATTTTATTTTTTGGAGGTGTTGTTTATAGTTGACTCCTTCAAAAAAATTTATTATTTTAATTAGTATAATTGTATAAACTTACGCTATTAAAAAATATTAATACTATTTAAAATGGTTATAAAAGTTATGAGAGTGTGTAAAAAAGAAGCGAATTTTGAGAAAGTTAAAATTAATGTTTGCTTCTTTTTAGAACATATAAAAGATCCGTTTTAAAGTCTTTAACATCCCAATATCCTACAGATTTTCCTATCAATTTTCCATCTTTTGTCAAGAAAAAAGTGGTAGGGACGTATTTTGCTTTTAAAGAGGAAGGATACTCTTTTTTTTCTCTTGCAACTTTTACTGCAATAAAATTGCTATTGATGATTTCTTCGATGATTTTATCTTTTAAAGTGGTGTTTTTCATCTTTTCGCACCATC
Source organism: Nitrosophilus labii (assembly GCF_014466985.1). Lineage (NCBI taxonomy): Bacteria > Pseudomonadati > Campylobacterota > Epsilonproteobacteria > Nautiliales > Nitratiruptoraceae > Nitrosophilus > Nitrosophilus labii. The sequence continues at coordinate 1,492,739 of NZ_AP022826.1, read as the reverse complement.
GACAAGGAGGATTTAATCTTTCCATAAATACTAAAATTGGTTTATTCTCTTCTATAGCCTTTTTTTGAGCTGTATTAAAATCTTTTTCCCACTTAATATCGGAAAATAATGATGATATAATTAATGCGAAAAGTAAAAGGTGTTTCATAAACACTCCTAAACGAATTTTATATGATATTTTACTACAAAAACAGTGAAAGGGACTAAGTGATATACGAAAACGACTTTATAATCGTAGAAGTACACGAAAGTGAGATTCCTTGGTTGAAGATCTTTGCTAAGAAAAAATGCAAAGAGATGAGCGAGTGTGATGAAGAGACTAAAAGGCATATTTTTAAAGCGTTGGAGTTAATTGAAAAAGAGATGATAAAATATTTCAAACCCTATAAAATAAACATAGCCTCATTTGGAAACTATGTTCCCCAAGTGCATTGGCATATAATGTCTAGGTTTAAAGAAGATAACTATTTTCCAGAACCTATGTGGGGTAAAAAACAAAGAGAAGCAGTGTTGAATTTGCCCGACTTTGAAAAATTTTGTAAAAATATGGAAAAAATTTTGGAGGAGAATTTATGAATTTTGTCGAATTCAGAGTGACCGAAGATAATTTAGACAATCAAAAAGAGTTGGTTTTAAAAACTATAGAAGAAAATAGAAAAAGAGTCGAAGAGCTTTTAAAGCAAGATGAAAAAAACTATAAAAATTTTGTAAGACTTTTGCAGCTGATGGAGGAAAAACTTGGCTTTTATTTTAGCCCTATTTCTCATTTGAACTATGTTAAAAACTCTCCTAAGACTGAAGAGGTATATAATCTTCTTTTACCGGAAATAAGCCGTTATCATACCGAGCTTGGACAAAATGAAGATATATATGCTTATTTAAAAGAGATTATGGACAAAGAGAGAGATAATTTAAACGAAGAGGAAAAGAAAGTTTTAAAAGATCTACTTTTAGAGTTTGAGCTGAGCGGAGTAGGATTACAAAAGAGCAAGAAAGATAGATTAAAAGAGATAAATATTGAACTTAGCGAACTAACTTCCAAGTTTGCTCAAAACCTTTTAAAAGCTACCGATAGCTATGAGATGTTGATAGAAGATTATGAGGATGTAAAAGAGCTTCCAAAAAGGGATCTAGAGGCCGCTAAGATAGAAAAAGAGGGAAAAGTTTTTTATAGATTTACATTAAAGCAGCCAAGCTATGTTGCATATATGACATATGGAAGCAATAGAGGAAAAAGAGAAGAGCTGTATCGCGCATACGTAACTAGAGCTCCGCAAAATGAGGAGTTAATAGAGAAAATTTTAGAGTTAAGAGATGAAAAGGCAAAGCTTTTGGGATTTAACAATTATGCCGAGTTTAGTTTAAAGACTAAAATGGCCGCGGATCCTAAAATCGTAGTAGAGTTTTTGAAAGAGTTGGCTAGAAAAAGTAAGGCGCAAGCTCAAAAAGAGTATGAAGAACTTAAAAAATTTGCAAAAGAGAAAGGGTTTGACAAAGAGCTTCAAGCTTATGATCTGGCTTACTTTAGCGAAAAACTAAAAAAAGAGAAATTTAACATAGATGAAGACTTATACAGGCCGTTTTTTGAAAAAAACAGAACCATTGAGGGGTTATTTAGATTTTTAAAAAAACTTTTTAAATTGGATTTTGAAAAAGTTGATACTCCTGTATGGCATGAGAGTGTGAGCTGCTACGAATTAAGTAGATTTGGAAAAAAAATAGGTAGACTCTATATGGATTTGGAAAGCAGAGAGGGCAAAAGAGGCGGAGCGTGGATGGATGAGTGGATCACACATCATATTGATGAAAATGGGAAAGAGGTATTGCCGATAGCTTACATTGTAGCAAATTTTGCTGAGTCTACAAAAGATGCTCCATCTTTGCTTAGACCTAGCGATGTGGAGACTCTCTTTCACGAGATGGGACACGCGTTGCATCATCTACTGAGCACAGTAAAAGAGCCGGCGGTTAGTGGTATAGCAGGTGTTGAGTGGGATGCTGTAGAGTTTCCAAGTCAGTTTTTGGAAAATTTTGCATACGAAAAAGAGGTTTTAAAAGAGTTTGCTTACCATTACGAAACAAATGAGCCTTTAAGTGAAGATATGATAAAGAGGCTTGTTGAGTCTAAAAATTTTCAATCGGCTATGGCTATGGTAAGGCAGTTAGAATTTGGACTTTTTGATATGCTAGTTCATATGGGGACAAAGAGCTCAAAAGAGGTTCAAAAGATATTGGATGAGGTAAGAGAAGAAGTCTCTGTGGTAAAACCTCCAAAATATAACAAATTCCAGTGGGGATTCTCTCATATTTTTGCTGGAGGATATGCTGCTGGGTATTATAGTTACAAATGGGCTGAAGTACTCAGTGCGGATGCTTATTTTATGTTTGTAGATAACGGAATATATAATGATGAGATTAGTGAGAGTTATTTGAAAGAGATTTTATGTAAAGGTGGAAGTAGACCGGCAATGGAGAGTTTCAAAGCATTTGCAGGGCGTGAACCTAAAAGCGAAGCTTTGTTAAAATTGTGCGGAATATCTCAGTTTTAATCAAAATCTCCAACCTTAAGGCCAGGGGAATAAATCAGATTTGATTTTGGGGTTTCAATTCGGTATATATTTTTTTGATTTTAGAGTTTTTTTCGTTTATATGTAGTTTGACTAAATAACCTAATATGTTGTCTATTTCTGTTTTAGTTTTATTTTCAAAATCAAGCTGCATAGATGTTTTTGAGTTTGGGGGAGATTTTAAAAGAAGCTCTATTGCTCTTTTTTTGTCATCTTGTTCTAAGGAGACGCCTTTTTCGTTTGCTATCTGGATAATCTCATCAAGCAGAGTCTCATACTCTTTTAAATGATTTTTCCCTATCTCGCCGAATGTGGCTTTATAGTAGCTTGTCAGTGCCGAGGTTGCCGCGATGAATAGATACTTTTTCCAGATCTCTTTATCTATCTGTTTTGTAAGTTTGGTTTTTATGTCAGATTTTTCAAAAAGATCTTTTAACCATAAAAGAGAATTAACTTCATAATCTTTTCCAAAAACTATATATGCACCTTTTCCTTTTAAGGTTATCTCGTTTTTACCTGTTTTGTTTGAGATAATATATATAGCCCCTTTAGCTACGTTTGAGTCTTTAAAACTATTTTTTAAGATCTCATAAGGTTCTATACCGTTTAAAAGAGGCAAGATGATAGTATGTTTTGATACGTTATTTTCTATATTTTTTACGGCTTCTTTTAAAACATAACTTTTGACGGCAAAAATAACGCAGTCGTAAACTATATCTTTTGGAGGAGTTTGATAGGTGCTAAAGTTTTTATAAAAACTCTTTTTGCCATCTTCTATCAACACGATACCATCTTTAAGATTTTGAGGATTTTGCGTAATAAGATCTACTTTAGTCACTTTGGACAATTTTGCACCTATATATCCTCCTACTCCTCCGACGCCAACTATTGCTATTTTCATTTTTTCCTTGTTTTTAAGACCTATCGGCTTTGCCAAGCTTCTCTTTCAGAACTCTTTTTAAAACTTTTCCGGTGGCGTTTTTTGGAAGTTCATCCACTATAAATACTGACTTTGGTATTTTAAAATTGGCTAAGTGCTCTTTTAGGTATTTTTTTATCTCATTTTCGCTGATTTTAGCATCCTCCTCAATTTCAACGTAAGCTATAGGTACTTCTCCACTTTTTTCATCCTTTTGGCCTATTACGGCTGCGGCTTTGATGTAAGGATTGTTCATCAATATCTCTTCTATCTCTCTTGGGTAGATGTTGATACCTTTTGAGATAATAAGATCTTTTTTTCTATCTACTATATAAATAAAACCATCTTCGTCTATATATCCCAAATCTCCGGTTCTTAGCCATCCGTTTACTATAGTTTCCGACGTGGCTTCAGGGCGATTTAGGTAGCCTTGCATTACATTGTCGCCTTTTACTATAATCTCTCCTATCTCTCCTAATGGAAGTTCTACCATATCTTCATCTACTATTTTGACTTCAACTCCTGGGATTGCCGGACCCACCGATTTTGGTTTTTGTTTTTTGGGAAGATTTACCGCAACCACCGGAGAGCATTCGCTAAGTCCGTAGCCCTCTAGGAGCTTTCCTTTTTTAAATTTTTGGCTAAATCTTTTTAAAGTATCTTCAGGAAGTGCCGCAGCTCCACTAATGTAAAATTTAACTTTGTTAAACCAGTGAAAATACCAAGGAAGTTTTGCTTTTGACAAAGCTTTGTAAACATCGGGAACTCCGGTAAAAATAGTAACTCTTTTTAAAAGAACCTGTTTGATTATATTTGAAAAAGGCATTATGGATCTAACTATAACGATGGGACTTGCAAAATATAGCGGAAGAAGTACAGTTACCGTTAGAGTAAATGAGTGAAACATAGGCAAATAGACTATAAATCTATCTTTGGGCGTGATAGTTAAGAGTTTTTCCACTCCCAATATGTTTGAAAATATGTTTCTATAAGTAAGTATAGCGCCTTTTGGTTTACCGGTAGTACCTGAAGTATATATGATAGTAGCAATATGATCTATATCGGCATTGAAGAGTATTTTTTCGTGGGATTCTAGATTTGACAAAATCTCTTTAAAGCTTATATTTCTCTCGTCAAGCTCCTCAAAATCGCCCTCCCATATAATCTTTTGGATAGAGGTTTTATCGAAAAGATTTTTGGTCTCTTTTGAGAACTTTGCCGATGAGATTAGAATCTTTGCGTTAGAGTCGTTTAGGATATAGGCTATCTCTTCCTCTTTTAAAAAGGTATTTATGGGTACTGGGATTGCCCCTAATTTGCCGGCAGCTAGAAATGAAACTATGAATTCTGGCGAATTTACTACTAATATGCCTATTTTGTCGTTCTCTTTTATCCCGATAAATTCTAAAAACCTAGCAAAAGTATCTACTTTAAGTTTCAATCTTTTATATGAGATCTTTCTATCTCCGTCAAAAAGGGCCGTATGTTTTGGCCTTTTTTGAGCGTGAAGCGAGAGAATTTCATAAAAGCTGTTGAATCTGTATTCGAGCATTTTAGAACCTATAGTTTAAAGATAGATTTAATAGATGGGCACCGCCGTCGGAAAAAGTTCCAACAATACCGTTGATATTTTGGTCTGAAAGTTCAATAGTTCTTTCTAGTTTATAATCATACAGATATGCTATGCCGATTTTGATATCTTCGGTTGCTTTGTAAAGAGCGCCTAGCGAAAAGATCAAAGCGTCACTGTCTGGTAGTTCGTAACCTAAAGTTCTACTAGGAATCGGTGTTTGATCGTAGGCAAAGCCGTACATTGTCGTGAGTTTGTCGCTATTCTTGTAGGTAAGTCCCATTCTAAAAGTGTTTGTGTCTTCCCAGCTCTTTTCTTTATGGACATCGTATACTGAAGCGTTATCGAAAGTTATATCCAAACTTTCGTAACTGCTCCATAAAGTTCTTTCGTAAACTAATTCAAATTTGGCTTTTTCGTTAATTTTTAATGCAGTTGCCAAAGTATATGTTGCCGGAAGAGGGACCGTGACTCTTCCTATTGTAGTTACGCTTCCGGCAACGGCACCGTTTACTAAAGTTGTAATTGTGGCGTCTCCTTTTTCTTTGAGATTAACTTTTGATCTATATGTTGCAGAAACTATCAAACTGTCATCAAATCTATAACTTAAAGCAAGGTTATAACCGTAAGAGGTTCTTATATCTCCATCAAGATCGTAATCTAGTGATGTAGTCGAATTAACTGGCGGCGTGAACTTTATCTTTCCGTCCGTAAATATTGCTCTTAATCCCCCACCAATAGAGAAGTTTTCATTTACCAAATAAGAAAAGGTTGGGTTAAACTCGGCCACTCTTAGTGTAAATTCTTTAGCAAACCAAGTTTGGGGCGTGTTTTCCCATCTTTTTGAAAGTCCAGCTGGAGTTGTAAGCGAGAAACCGTATCTAAACTTTCCGTAAGGTTTTGAAACAAAATGTAAATGAGGTATAAGAAAAGACTCTGACTTAGTTTTATTATCGGCACCAATTGTCGTAAGAGGAGAAATTGAAACTATCTGCTCTCCTTCATATTTTACTTTTGGAAGATAGATTGCAGTTAGAGATAGTTCAAACTTTTGTCCATCATCCATAAAACTCATATTCGCTGGGTTAAAGTAACTCGCGTCCGCTTCGTCCGCTCCTGCAACGTAAGCAGCTCCTAGGGCCACCGATTTGACTGATTGCTCCGGGATTTTGTATGCTGCTGCAAAGAGTGTTGATGCCGCTGCTGTTGATAGCAAGATGGAAGTAATTTTTTTCATATTTAGTCCTTTTGATTTGGAATTATTTCGGATATTTTATCAAAATGAAACGAAAAATTAGGTGAAATTATTTGGTATAATTAAAAATAGTTTAAATTTGTATAAAAAGGAAAAGGATGTTTTCAAGATTTGGTAAAAAACTTAAAACTTACAATCTTTCTAAAGATGAGTTACAAAAACTTCAGTGGGCTAAAATTGTGATAAAAAATAAAGGGGATATTTGGATAAAACTATTTCCCAAAGAGGTTCCAAACACGGTAGCCAATTTTGCTCATTTAGCAAAAGAGGGTTTTTATGAGGGATTAAACTTTCATAGAGTCATAAAAGGTTTTATGGCACAAGGAGGATGTCCTAGCGGAACAGGTACGGGGGGTCCTGGCTGGGCGATTCCTTGCGAATGTGATAAAAATATACATAAACATAAAAGAGGAGCTATCTCTATGGCTCACGCCGGAAGAGATACCGGTGGAAGTCAATTTTTTATCTGTTTTGTAGATTGTCCTCATCTTGACGGGGTACATACTGTTTTTGGGCAGATAGAGGAGAATGATGCAACTTCTTTTATGACGCTCGATATGATAGATCAAGGAGATATCATAGAGAAAATTGAGATTTTTGAAAACAGAGAGTAAAGATGTACGGATTTTTAAGAGTTGCCGCTGCTTCACCGAAAGTTTGGGTAGGCAGCGTAGAGAAAAACGTTAAAGAGATTGTACGGTTGGTTTTTGAAGCGGAAAAAAAGAGTATATCAATTTTAGTTTTTCCAGAGCTTTCTCTAACAAGCTATAGTGCTAGCGATCTTTTTTTTCAAAAGGTAATAAATAGCGAGGTTCAAAAGGGACTAAGATATATATTAGAAAAAACCAAAGAGTTAAATATCATCTTTATAATCGGAGCGCCGGTATTATTTAAAAGTAGGATGTACAACAGCGCTTTTGTATGTCAAAAAGGCGAAGTTTTGGGAGTGGTACCCAAAAAGTATCTTCCCACATATAGAGAGTTTTATGAAAGGAGGTGGTTTGTTAGCGGAAAAGATATAAAAAATGAGTCTTTAAAAGTCTTAGATAAAGTTGTACCTTTTGGTTTAGATATTTTGTTTGAGACAGAAGAGACAATTTTTGGTGTTGAGATATGCGAAGATCTATGGGCGGTGACTCCTCCATCTTTATATCAATCTATTGCCGGAGCGCAGATAATCTTTAATCTATCCGCAAGTAACGAGTATGTAGGCAAATACGAGTATAGACGAGAATTAGTAAAGACTCAGAGTGCAAGATGTATAGCCGCTTATGTTTACGCTTCTAGCGGGGTGTATGAGTCAACAACAGATCTTGTTTATGGGGGGCATCTTATAATAGCCGAAAACGGTACTGTATTGAGCGAAAATGAAAGGTTTCAAAGAGAGAACCAGATAGTTTACGCCGATATAGACGTAGAAAAGTTAAAATATACTAGAGTTAGCGAAACATCTTTTAAAGATGAAGATATAGAAGAGTTTAGATTTGTTAAAACTTACGATACTAACAAGCTAACGGATATAAAAAGATTTATCGACCCACACCCTTTCGTTCCGTCAAATCCGGCTTTGAGAGACAGTAGATGTGAAGAGATTTTTAATATACAAACGGCCGGTTTGGCAAAGAGGGTAGAGCATATAGGAAACCCAAAACTCATCATAGGAATTTCTGGAGGTCTTGATTCTACTTTGGCGCTTTTAGTCTGCGTAAAGACAATGGAACTATTGGAAATGGATACCAAAAATGTCATAGCCATTACTATGCCAGGATTTGGAACAACTAGTAGAACTTATAAAAATGCGAAAGCTTTATGTAGATATTTGGGAGTCGATTTTAGAGAGATTGATATAAAAGATGCTGTTTTAGAGCACTTTAAAGAGATTGGGCACGATCCTAAGTTACACGACGTAACTTACGAAAATGCTCAAGCAAGAGAGAGAACTCAGATCCTTATGGATATAGCCAATAAAGAGGGCGGTATAGTTGTTGGAACTGGAGATTTAAGCGAGATAGCGCTAGGCTTTTCTACATATAACGCGGATCATATCTCTATGTATAACGTTAATGCTTCTGTTCCTAAAACTTTGGTTAGATATGTGATAGAGTGGGTGGCTTCAAAGATGGATGATAAGGTGGCAAATATTTTAAAAGATATAAGCTCCACTCCAGTATCACCTGAACTACTTCCTAGCAAAAACGAAAAGATTGAGCAAAAAACGGAAGAGATTATAGGTCCTTATGAGCTTCACGATTTTTTTCTTTACCATTTTTTTAAGTATGGAGCTGAACCTAAAAAGATAGGATATCTAGCAAAGATCGCGTTTGGACAAAAGTATGAAGAAGAGACTATTAAAAGATGGCTAAAAGTCTTTATTAAAAGATTTTTTGCAAATCAGTTTAAAAGAAGTTGTATGCCGGATGGACCGAAAGTAGGTACCATATCTTTAAGTCCCAGAGGTGATTGGAGAATGCCTAGTGACGCCGTTGCTGAAGATTGGATCAAAGAGCTTGATTAGTTAAAGCATAGTTAATGGAGGAAAATGTTAGTTCATATTTGTTGTAGCGTAGATAGCCACTTTTTTATAGAAAAACTTAAAAAAGATTTTCCGAACGAAAAGCTGATAGCCTTTTTTTATGATCCAAATATTCATCCATACAGTGAATATAAACTAAGATTTTTAGACGTAAAAAGAAGTTGTAAAAGATTGGGAGTAGAGCTTATAGAGGGCGAGTACGATTTTGAAAATTGGCTTGCAGCGGTTAGAGGATTAGAGAATGAGCCCGAAAAGGGTGCTAGATGTATGGTCTGCTTTGATAGACGTTTGGAAGTGGCTGCAAAAAAGGCAAAAGAACTTGGTGAAAAAAGATATACTACAACTTTATTGGTAAGCCCTAAAAAGTCTCAAGAGCAGTTAAAAGAATCTGCTAGAAGAGTTGATAAAGAGTTGGGATTAGAGTTTGTTTTTGTAGATTATAGAGCAAAGGGTGGAACTCAAGATCAAGCAAGAGTCACGAAAGAGGAACAACTTTACAGACAAGATTATTGTGGATGTATGTTTGGGCTTAAAAAGCAAAGGGAGGAGCAAAACATATTTTTAGATGAGCTATTGTCTCCTATAAACAATCAGATTTTACCCGCTTCTATCGAAGAGAGGCTAAAATTATACAGTGAGAGGATAGAACTTGAAAATGAGGGTAAAAAATATAGAATAATTAGGCAGAAATTTTTAAATTATAGGATTTTAAGGGCTTTTGTCAAAGTGGATAAAAGAGTTATTCCATCATATTTTCTTTTTTATTCTACTTTGAAAAGAGAGTATACAAAAGGTAAAATAGAGTTTTCATTAAAGGATGTTTACTATTTAAACAGGGAAGAGGTAAGATTTATAGAGCTTGAACTTTTTAATAAACTAAGTGGTTATAGTCTTAAAAGTTTAAAAGAGATGATTTTTTCTCCTATTGAGATACAAAAAGAGATAGATGTTAGAAAATTGCTCTCTTTAGGGGACTGTGATACCTCTCCTATCATAGTAGTAGAACAAATACCTCAAAAAAGAGTGGAAGTATATTTAAAAAGCGAACTATATAATGACGTTAGAGAAAATTTAGTAACTTTAAGATAAAATTATTCCAAATTTAAATTGGCCAAAACTTTATATAAAGGAATATGATGTTGGACGTTGTAGAGATTCAAAATATACTCCCTCATAGATTCCCCTTTTTACTTATAGATAGAGTTACTGATATAAAAGTAAATCAGTATATAGAAGGATATAAAAACGTAACTATTGCCGAACAAGTTTTCCAAGGTCATTTTCCGGATCACCCAATATATCCAGGTGTAATGATTATCGAAGGAATAGCGCAGGCAGGCGGCGTTTTGGCTTTTAAGAGTATGAGTAAAGAGGAACAAGAGAGCGCCCAAGATAAAGTTGTATACTTTATGAGTATAGATAAAGCCAAATTCAGAAATCCGGTAAGACCTGGAGACAGGCTCGTTTATAAGATAAACGTTATAAAACATAAAGGGGCTATCTGGGTATTAGAAGGAAAAGCTTACGTTGATGATAAGTTGGTTGCGGAAGCCGAACTTAAAGCTATGGTAGTAGATAAATGAGGAATATTAAATGATTTCTGATAGAGCGATAATAGAAGATGGAGCTAAAATCGGTCGAAATGTGAAGATAGAAGCGAATGTTTTTATATCAAAAGATGCCGAAATAGGTGATAACTGCGAGATTTTGCAAGGCGCTTGTGTATACGGAAAAATAAAACTGGGGAAAAATTGCAAAATTTTTTCCTATGCAGTTGTAGGTTCTCAACCTCAAGATCTAAAATATGCCGGCGAAGGTGTAGAGTTAATTATAGGCGATGGAAACGTTATAAGAGAGTTTTGTTTATTTAATCCTGGAACCAAGGGGGGAGGTGGAAAAACTGTTATAGGTGATAATAACTTTTTTATGGGATATGTTCATATAGCTCACGATTGCAAGATAGGTAATAACTGCATCTTAGCCAACGCGGCAACTCTTGCCGGTCACGTTGAACTAGGCGATAACGTAGTGATAGGCGGAATGACTCCTATACATCAGTTTGTAAAAATCGGTGATTATGCTATGATTGCTGGAGCTAGCGCCGTGTCTCAAGATATACCTCCTTATTGCCTTGCAGAGGGAAATAGAGCGGTTTTAAAGGGTTTAAATCTAGTTGGACTTAGAAGAAAGCTAGGACGTGAAGCGGTAGATGTTTTAAAAAAGGCGTATAAAGAGCTTTTTTTAAGTGGTAAGCCTTTACAAGAAACCGCTTTGAGGCTGTATGAAGAAAGCGATAATGAGTACGTAAAGAATCTAGCAAAATTTGTTTTAGATACCAAAAGAGGAATCCCTTTTAGATGAGCAAAGGCAAAAACCGTAAGGGTTTTAGCAAGCAAACTGCTTTGCTTGCGTGCCTTTGCGAAAGCTTGTAGTATATGCGAGTCCGAAACTCAAGGAGTTTCGTGAGCGAGCATACTACAAGCTGGGTTACTTTAGATAAAATCGTAAGGAGCGCAGCGAGTTAGATTTTAGGTTTGCAAAAACCGTAAGGGTTTTAGCAAGCAAACTGCTTTGCTTGCGTGCCTTTGCGAAAGCTTGTAGTATATGCGAGTCCGAAACTCAAGGAGTTTCGTGAGCGAGCATAGGAGTGGCTATAATATTGTTATTGGTGTATTTGTATATTGGTGTATTAGTAAATTATAGTTGGATAAATATTAAATTATACCAATAAACCAATAACTAATATACAAAAAAGAAAGGAATATAATTAATGCTTAGAAAATGTAGTTTTTGTGGAGCTTATGAGAGCGACGACAACCCTTTGATAGCCGGAAGCGGTGTATATATCTGTAAAAATTGCGTCATATCAGCTTATAATATACTCTTTGGCGAAGAAGATGATGAAGAGAGAAATGAAGAGAGTTTTGATAAAGAACTTTTGACTCCCAAAGAGTTAAAAGCGGTATTGGATGAGTATGTTATAGGACAAGATAGAGCTAAAAAGATTTTTGCGGTAGCTGTATATAATCACTATAAAAGAATTTTTAAGCAGCATAAAATCGATGATGATGACACGGAAATCGCAAAATCCAATATTTTACTCATAGGTCCTACCGGTAGTGGAAAGACGTTAATGGCTCAGACAATGGCAAGATTTTTGGATGTTCCTTTAGCTATCGCCGATGCTACTAGTTTGACTGAGGCCGGATATGTGGGTGAAGATGTTGAAAATATCCTTACAAGACTTTTGCAAGCCGCAGACGGAGACGTTAAAAAGGCCGAGAGAGGGATTGTTTTTATAGACGAAATCGACAAAATCTCAAGGCTTAGCGAAAATAGATCCATTACTAGAGATGTTTCGGGAGAAGGTGTTCAGCAAGCACTTTTAAAAATCATCGAAGGTAGCTTAGTTAATATTCCTCCAAAAGGGGGAAGAAAACATCCAAATCAAGAATTTGTTCAGATAGATACTTCAAATATTCTTTTTATTTGTGGCGGTGCGTTTGACGGATTAACAGAAATCATTAAAAGAAGGATTGGTGGAAACGTTTTAGGATTTGGACAAGAAAAAAGAGGCAAAATGGAAGATGAGGAACTCCTAAATTATGTAGAACCAGACGATCTAGTACATTATGGGTTAATTCCAGAGCTTATAGGACGTTTGCATATGATTGCAACGCTTAATCAGCTTACAAAAGAGGATTTTGTAAGAATATTAACAGAGCCCAAAAATGCCCTTGTTAAACAGTATAAAAAACTTTTTGCCATAGACGATGTAGAGCTTATTTTTGAAAAAGAGGCGCTAGAGGGTATAGCCGAACTTGCCATTAAGAGAAAAACGGGAGCTAGGGGACTTAGAGCTATCATGGAAGAGATAATGGTAGATATAATGTTTGATTTACCTGAATATAGGGGATATGAGATTATAATAACAAAAGATGTTATAGTGAAAAGAGAGAAGCCTATATTTATTAAAAAGAGCGGAAAAAAGAGTGCATAAGGGAAAAAGATGATATTTGACAAAATCGTGGGTTTTTTCTCTAACGATATGGGGATTGACCTTGGAACAGCGAATACTTTGGTATTAGTAAAAGGACAAGGGGTCATTATAAATGAGCCATCAGTTGTTGCCGTACAAAAGGATAAATACGGTAGAGAAAAGATTTTAGCCGTAGGCAGGGAAGCCAAAGAGATGGTTGGTAAAACTCCGGGAGATATAAAAGCCGTAAGGCCAATGAAAGACGGGGTTATTGCCGATTTTGATATGACTGAGAAGATGATTAGATATTTTATAGAGAAGGCTCATAGTAGAAAGGCTTTTTTAAGACCAAGAGTTATTATTTGTGTTCCATACGGTTTAACTCAGGTTGAGAGAAAGGCGGTCAGAGAGTCGGCCCTTAGTGCAGGGGCAAGAGAGGTATTTTTGATAGAAGAACCTATGGCGGCGGCTATTGGTGCGGGATTGCCCGTTAAAGAGCCTCAAGGAAATTTAGTTGTAGATATCGGAGGCGGTACGACTGAGATAGGCGTTATTAGTCTTGGTGGTCTAGTTATTTGCAAATCTGTTAGAACGGCTGGAGATAAGATAGATAAAGCTATAGCTGATTATATCAAGAAAAAGTATAATCTTTTGATAGGCGATAGAGTAGCCGAAGAGGTTAAGATCAATATAGGAACTGCCTTACCTTTGAAAGAGCCTTTAAAGATGATAGTTAACGGTCGAGATCAACTCTCTGGAATGCTATCTTCCATAGAAGTTACAAGTGATGATGTTCATGAAGCGATGAGAGTACCTTTAAAAGAGATTGCAGATGCTTTAAAAGAGGTTTTGGAAAAAATGCCGCCGGAACTAGCGGGTGATATAGTTGAAAATGGAATAGTAATGACAGGAGGCGGTGCACTGATACGAAATATAGATAGATACTTTTCGGAACTTGTAAAACTCCCTGTATATGTGAGCGATGAACCTCTTTTAGCCGTCGCTAAAGGGACGGGCAGAGCACTAGAAGAGATAGAGATATTGCAACAGTTATCAAATGAGTAAAAAATATATCTCTTTTTTTTTACTACTTCTGCTCTTTTTGGGAGGATTGAAATTTTCTGATGCCTACCAAAAAGGGTTTCTTTTTTTAACTGAGTCTATTAAAATCACCTATCATGATTTTAGTTCCTATTTACAAAATATTATCATAAAATATTTGAAACAAGAGGAGACTATATCTTCACTTTTATTGGAAAATAAAAAATTAAAAAAGTATTATCTTGAGCTAAACGCTATTAAAAAAGAGTTAGAGAGTCTAAAAAAAGAGTGCAACTTAAATACGAAATTTTATCTAGACGTAAAACTAACAAGAGCTATATCATATACCAAACTTGGTGATTTTTCCTCTATGTGGGTTGAGATGGAGGATTTTAACCAAACAAAGATTTACGGTCTTATAAAAGATGATTTTGCCGCCGGGATAGTAGCAAACAAAAATGGCAAACCTATTGCTTTATTAAACAGCAACGAAAAGTGTGCTTATGCGGTTGAGATAGGTCGTTCAAAAGCTCCCGGGATAGCTATGGGAAAAAGAAACGGAACTATGGTAGTAAAATTTATTCCTATGTATAAAAATATAAAAATTGGAGATGAAGTAGTTACAAGCGGGATGGACAATATCTTTTTTTACGGGATAAAAGTAGGAAAGGTTATCAAAGTGGAGTCAATGGGGAGTTATAAAGTTGCTCTCGTTAAACCGTACGCCGATTTGGCAAATTCGAGGTATTTTTGGGTTGTTTTAAATAGCCATTAGTTATAAGTTATTTGTTAATGGTTGATTGTTTGTATTGATGTGTAGATTAAGATAGTTGATGAAAAATTAAAAAAACATATATTTTGAGATTCAAATAACCAATACATCGTTTATCAATATTTATTGTTGCCAATGACTAAGGACCAAAGTTTTATTCTAATATCGTTTTTATTAACATTTTTGTAAAATTAGTAAATTTTTATATAGATACAACCACAAAAGGGTAAAAAACTATGCCAAAAAGAGAAGATATAAAAACTATACTACTTATAGGTTCAGGTCCTATTGTTATAGGGCAAGCCTGCGAATTTGACTACTCCGGAACTCAAGCCACCAAAACTCTAAAAGAGCTCGGATATAGAGTAGTACTTATAAACTCAAATCCAGCTACCATTATGACCGATCCAGAATTTGCCGATAGAACCTATATTGAACCGATAACTGAAGATATAGTGGCTCAAATCATCGAAAAAGAAAAAGTAGATGCAATTTTACCTACAATGGGCGGACAGACGGCTTTAAATGTAGCTATGAGTATGTATGAAAAAGGCATGTTAGAAGGTGTTAAATTTTTAGGCGCTAACCCGGGAGCTATTAAAAAAGGTGAAGATAGACAAGCCTTTAAAGAAGCAATGCTAAAAATCGGTATGGATCTTCCAAAAAGCCGCTATGCCTACTCTTTGGATGAGGCTGTTGATGCTGCAAAGGAGATAGGTTTTCCTCTTATCATTAGAGCTAGCTACACATTAGCCGGTGGTGGAAGTGGGGTTGCATACAATATAGACGAGTTTAAAACATTGGCCGCTAAAGGTTTAGAAGCTAGCCCAATAAATGAGATACTGATAGAAGAGAGTTTACTTGGCTGGAAAGAGTATGAGATGGAGGTTATCAGAGATAAAGAGGATAACTGTATAATTGTCTGTTCTATCGAAAATTTAGATCCAATGGGCGTTCATACTGGAGATTCCATAACCGTAGCTCCGGCTTTAACGCTGACGGATAAAGAGTATCAAAGGATGAGAGACGCCTCTTTTGCGATTTTAAGAGAGATTGGTGTTGATACCGGTGGCAGTAACGTTCAGTTTGCTGTACATCCCCAGACCGGTAGAATGACAGTTATAGAGATGAATCCAAGAGTTAGTAGAAGCTCCGCTCTTGCTAGTAAAGCTACCGGTTACCCTATAGCCAAAGTCGCCACTCTTTTAGCCGTAGGATATACACTTGATGAGATTAAAAACGATATAACCGGGACTCCCGCAAGTTTTGAGCCTGTAATAGACTATATTGTTACAAAAATACCGAGATTTACTTTCGAAAAGTTTCCTCATGCAGACTCCACACTGACAACATCTATGAAGAGTGTGGGTGAAGTTATGGCGATAGGCAGAACTTTCAAAGAGTCGGTTCAAAAAGGGCTTTGCTCACTCGAAACTGGTCTTAGCGGTTTTGATAAGATAGATGCGGATATCGAAACTATAAAAAGAGAGATTAGAAGACCGAATGAAAAAAGACTTTTGTATATAGCCCAAGGCTTTAGAGAAGGGCTAAGCGTTGAAGATATTTACGAGTTGTGTAAGATAGATAGATGGTTTTTGTATCAAATAGAGGAAATTGTGAAGTTTGAGGAGAAGATAGACCTTGATATTTTACAAAACGAAGAGCTTTTAAGAGAAGCTAAAACTATCGGCTTTAGCGATAAAATGATAGCCAAGATAATAAACGAGAAAGAAAATACCGAATTTAGTGAAAATGATATCTACAATGCAAGGAAAAATCTTCAAATAGAGTTAGAGTATAACGAGGTAGATACTTGTGCTGCAGAATTTAGAGCTTTGACGCCTTATCTTTACTCAACTACAAATATAACAAAACTTCCAAAAATTGAGGCTCAAGAAAAAAGAAGTGGTAAACAAAAAGTTTTGATAATAGGCGGCGGTCCAAATAGAATAGGGCAAGGGATAGAGTTTGATTACTGTTGTGTCCACGCAGCTTTTGCTTTAGAAGACATGGGTTGTGAAACGATAATGTATAACTGCAACCCAGAAACTGTTTCTACAGATTATGATACCAGTGATATACTCTATTTTGAGCCGATAGATTTTGAAAGAGTAAGAAACGTTATAGAGGTAGAAAAACCAGACGGCGTAATCGTTCATTTTGGAGGACAAACACCTCTTAAACTAGCAAAACCGTTAACTACTATAGGGGCGAAAATAATAGGAACTAGCGCGAAAGTTATCGATCTAGCCGAAGATAGGGAAAAGTTTAGTGAATTTGTTTCCAAAAACGGACTTTTGCAACCCCAAAACGGTACTGCTACCACAAAAGAGGAAGCTTTAAAGATAGCGGAAAACATTGGTTATCCCGTTTTAGTTCGACCTAGCTACGTTCTTGGCGGTAGAGCCATGAGGATAGTCTATAACGAAAAGGAACTAAAAGAGTATATGGATGAGGCTGTGAGCGTAAGTCACGAGTCTCCGGTTCTTATAGATAAATTTTTAGATCATGCCGTAGAAGTTGATGTAGACGCTATAAGTGACGGAAAAGATGTATATATAGGCGGTATAATGCAGCATATAGAAGAAGCCGGGATTCACTCGGGAGATAGTGCCTGTTCTTTACCGGCCGTATCCATAAAAGAGGAGATTTTAAAAACGATTCAAGAGCAGACTAAAACTATAGCATTGGGACTAGGGGTAAAAGGGCTTTTAAATATCCAGTATGCAATCTACAAAGATAGAGTCTATCTGATAGAAGTCAATCCTAGAGCTTCCAGAACAGTTCCTTTTGTTTCTAAAGCTACCGGATTGCCGTTGGCAAAAGTGGCGACAAGAGTTATGCTTAAAGGAGATCTTAAAGAGGCTTTAAGTTATTACGACAAATACGGCATAGTTTACGAAGAAGATGGTATATTAAAACCTAGACTAAAATCTCATATATCCGTAAAAGAGGCCGTTTTTCCTTTCAATAAACTTATAGGTGCTGATCTTATACTAGGTCCTGAGATGAAGTCTACCGGTGAAGTTATGGGTATAAGCGATAGTTTTGGTATAAGTTTCGCAAAATCTCAAATAGCCGCCGGCAATAGACTTACGCTAGAAGGTAATCTCTTTTTGTCTTTGACAGATTATGATAAACCGTATGCAGCGGAAATTGCTAGACTCTATCAAGATTTAGGTTTTAAAATAGTAGCTACAAGCGGAACCCACAAAGTTTTAAAAGAGGCCGGAGTTGAGTCTCAGAGAGTTTTAAAAATCAGTGAAGGTCGCCCAAATATCGAAGATATGATAAAAAACGGCGAGATAGCGATGGCTATAAATACAAGTGACAACAAGTCAAGCAAAGATGATGCAAAAAAGATTAGAGAAGCGGTTTTGAGGTTTGATATACCTTACTTTACGACTCTTGCAGCAGCGAGAGTGGCTGCAGATGCTATCAAAAAGCTTAAAGAGGCAAAGTTAGAGCCAAAGGCACTTCAGGATTATCTTAAGGAGTAGAGGTTGAAGGGAGAAGGGAGAAGTAGGAATGAAGAAGTAAGAAATAAGAAGAGAGAAAAAAGAGTCCTTCAACCTTCAACCTTCAACCTTCAACCTGACAAAATATATCTTGTTCAAACTGAAACTACCGTAGGTTTTTTG
The DNA here is from genome assembly GCF_014466985.1 of Nitrosophilus labii. Lineage (NCBI taxonomy): Bacteria > Pseudomonadati > Campylobacterota > Epsilonproteobacteria > Nautiliales > Nitratiruptoraceae > Nitrosophilus > Nitrosophilus labii. The sequence goes on along the minus strand of NZ_AP022826.1, from coordinate 1,474,462 downwards.
TCTCAAAACGCTAAAAAGTTGGCAAAAGTTAAAAAAAGAGATCCAAACAAACCTTTTTTAATTTCAGTTGATAGTTTTAAAACGTTAAAACGTTTTGCAAGAGTTCCAAAAAAGTATAAAAAGATGGTTAGAAGAGCCCAAAAGACCACTTTTGTCTATCCAAATAGAAAAGCCCTCAGAGTTATAAAAGATGAAAATCATCTTAGATTTTTAAAAAAATTTGGCTGGATGTTTTCTACTAGCGCAAATGAGTCGGGGAAAAGATTTGATTATCTATTTGCATACAAAAACGCTGAAGTTATCGTAGAAGATAATAGAGAGTTTTTTGAAGGAAAACCTTCAAAGTTGATAAAGCTAGGTAAAAATAGAGTAAAAAAATTAAGATAGCTGTTTTGGTTGTTTTGATAGTTTATATTTTAGATATAGCCATCTTGAGATTAAAAAACTTATCAATGAGATAATAGCTTTATCTTTGTATATAACAAATAGTATTCCAAAAAGGATGGCTAAAATCGCTAGTCTGAAAAAAAGTGTGTAAATAATTTTTCTTTTTTTTAAAGATACAGACTCTATCTCTTTTTTTAAATGAAAAAAGTATATAAAAGATATTAAAATTCCGTAGATAAAAAGTAACAAATAGATCATTTTTTATAAAAATAGAATCTCCATACAGTATATAGACCTATTGAAAGACCTATTATTATAAAAGTTATACTCCATGTTACGTTTCCGGGGGGAGCGTTAGAAATTTTGTGTCAATCCGATAGAATAAAATAATCTAAAGGAGAGACACAATATGGAAAACTTCGATTTGAATGAAGCTCTTGAGGCTATCAAGGCTGGAGCAAAAATAGATGGCAAAGATGGAGTACTTGCACCACTTATTAAACAACTCACAGAGGCTGCTTTAGAAGCAGAACTTGAATCACATCTAGCTAAAGAGATAAAAAACCGCAAAAATGGCAAATCTTCAAAAACAATGAAGAGTTCAGTTGGCGAGTTTGAACTAGTGGTTCCAAGAGATAGAAAAGGGACATTCGAACCTCAAATCGTTAAAAAGTATCAAACTCATATGAGCGATCAAATAGAGCAGAAAATACTATTACTCTATGCTCTTGGAAACTCCTATAGCCAGATAGCCCAGCATATTGAAGAACTTTATGGTATTGAATTTTCCAAAGCCACTATTAGTGCTGTTACAGATAAGATTATTCCAATGTTAAAAGAGTGGCAGCAAAGACCATTAGAGGCAGTATATCCTTTCATTTGGCTTGATGCAATACACTATAAAATCAAAGATAATGGTAAATATGTTAATAAAGCTGTTTATACTATCCTTGGAGTAAATTTGGAAGGCAAAAAAGAGATATTGGGACTTTATCTATCAGAGTCTGAAGGTGCCAATTTCTGGCTATCTATTTTAACAGATTTAAACAATAGAGGAGTCGAAGATATACTTATTATCAGTGGATGGACTCAAAGGGTTTTCAGAGGCTATCAATGCAATATTTCCTAAGACCGAAGTGCAACTTTGCATTATTCATCGTCCGAGCGAAGCGACAACCCCGCAGGCGAAGCCGAGGACAATAAGAAATTCCCTTAAATATGTAGCTTCTAAAGACTCCAAAGAGTTCATGAAAGACCTTAAAAAAGTGTATCAGGCAATATCCAAAGAGGCTGCCGAAACGGAATTGGATCGGCTTGAAGAGAAATGGGGCAAAAAATACCCCATTGTTATCAACTCGTGGAGGAATAAATGGGAAAATCTCTCTTATTATTTCAAATACCCTGAAGATATCCGTCGTATCGTCTATACTACAAATATCATAGAATCTGTCCATCGACAGTTTCGAAAACTTACTAAAACAAAAGGAGCGTTTCCCAATGAAAACAGCCTTTTAAAGCTGCTCTATCTTGGTATTCAGAATGCTCAAAAAAAGTGGACAATGCCAATTAGAAACTGGAGTCTTACTCTCTCCCAATTGGCTATATTTTTTGAAGGAAGACTCGAGAAAGCTCTCGAGCTATGATATAATCCTATGAACTATCGGTGACACAAAATTATGAACGGTCTCAAACTTAACTCTCTTGCTCTTTCATCTTTTTATATTTCTCTTCTACTCTTTTTATCATATTTCGATCGGGAACTTTTCTTCCGGCTATATAACCTACAATATTGCCCTTATCGTCAAATTTAGGTTTTATCCAAACAATAACCCAATAATATCGACCGTCTTTTCGCATATTTTTTACATATCCTTCCCAATATTCGCCACTTTTTATTGTTTCCCACATAGTTTCAAACGCGGCACTTGGCATATCGGGATGACGGTTGATATTGTGGGGCGAGCCTATAAGTTCCTCTTTAGTATATCCTGTCATCTCTCTAAATTTTCTATTGGCGTAAGTAATGATACCGGCTGTATCAGTTTCGGTTATCATTACGCCACCGTCAAATAGAACCTCTTCATCGACTGGTTCTGGTTTTTCTATAATTTGGCCTGTAAGTAAGTTTTTAATTTTTTTCTTATATCCCATATTTACCCTTTTATGATATTTTTTAATGTATAATTATAAATAAATTTTCTTAAATTTAAGAGGATATATGAAAAAAAGTTATATTAAAAAGCTTATTAAAGAAAAAATTTTAGTCATCGATGGAGCGATGGGAACGCAGCTCCAAGCAAAATCTAAAGAGATTCCGCCTAGTGCTTGGGAGGGGAAAGAGGGTTGTAACGAGCTTCTAAATAAAACTGCTCCAGATGTGATACGCTCCATTCACAAAGCATATTTAAAAGCCGATGCGGATATCATAAAAACCAACACTTTCGGTGCTATGCCATGGGTTTTAGACGAGTATGGCATAGGAAATATGGCCTATGAACTTAGCTATCTTGGATGTAAAATAGTAAAAGAGGCCTGCGAAGAGTTTAGTACTCCTGAAAAACCAAGATTTTGTGCGGCTTCTATAGGTCCCGGAACGAAACTGCCTAGTCTTAATCATATCGATTATGATGAGATGTATAACGGATATGTAGAGACTCTTAAGGGAGCAAAAGATGGAGGCGCCGATATCTTTTTGCTTGAGACTTGTCAGGACCCTCTTCAGATAAAAGCGGCAATCCATGCATGTGAAGATGTGGCTAGCGAAATCCCTATAATGGTTAGTGCTACTATAGAGTTGAACGGAACTATGCTCATAGGAACGGATGCCGAGACGCTAGCGGTGATTTTAGAGCCTTTTGATATTCTCTCTTTGGGTTTTAACTGCGGAACAGGTCCTGATGAGGTGGAAAAACATCTAAAGATTTTAAGCGAGGTTTGGGATAAACCTATAAGCGTTCACGCCAATGCGGGCCTTCCACAAAACAGAGGAGGATATACATACTACCCTATGGGGCCTAAAGAGTTTACAGAACTTGAAGCAAGATTTACAAAATATCCGGGTGTTACTTTTTTGGGTGGATGCTGCGGGACTACCCCTCAGCATATAAAGGCTCTTGCTGATGCGGTAAAAGGTAAAAGACCTATTCCTCCTTCAGGACAGATAGAGAGAAGTTTGTCAAGTCTTTTTGAAAGAAGAGCTTTAAAACAGAATCCACCTCCGTTTTTGATAGGCGAAAGGAGTAATGCTACTGGAAGCAAAGCTTTTAGAGAACTTCTTTTAAATAGCGATTATGAGGGAACTTTGAGTGTGGCTCAGCAGCAAGTAAGAAGCGGAGCGCATGGACTTGATGTTTCAGTAGGTTTTGCGGGTCGTGATGAAACAAAAGATATGAAAGAAGTGATAAAACTTTACAACGAAAAGATACCTCTACCTTTGATGCCGGATTCTACACAGGTTCCAGCTCTTGAAGCTGCTTTAAAACATATAGGTGGACGCCCTATTATAAACTCAGCTAACTTAGAAGATGGGATAGAGAAGTTTGACGCTATATGTAAATTGGCAAAAAGATATGGAGCGGCTCTTGTATTGTTGGCTATAGATGAAGAGGGGATGGCAAAAACTAAAGAGAAAAAGGTGGAAGTTGCCGAGAGAATGTATGATAGAGCTGTAAATCTACACGGCCTTAATCCAGAAGATCTTGTCTTTGATCTTCTAACCTTTACAGTTGGAAGCGGTGATGAAGAGTATCATACGGCCGCTATAGAAACTATTGAGGCCATAAAGGAACTTAAACGCAGACATCCAGAAGTAGGAGCTGTATTAGGTGTTTCAAATATCTCATTCGGTCTTGATAAACATGCAAGGGAGTATCTAAACAGCGTATTTTTGCACCACTGCGTAGAAGCGGGTCTTACTATGGCTATAGTAAATGTTAAAAATCTTATACCTTATCATAAGATAAGCAAAGAGGATAGAAAAGTTTGTGAAGATCTACTCTTTAATCGACGAGAAAAAGGAGATCCGCTTTTTAAGTTTATAGAGCATTTTAGCAAAGCCGAGAAAAAAGAGCAGCAAAGCGATGACGAACTTAGTAAACTTCCTTTAGAAGAGCAGATAAAGAGGCTATTAATAGATGGTGATAAAGAGAGGATGATGCCTCTTTTAGAAAGAGCAAAAGATAAAATCGATCCAGAAAAGATTATTAACGAAATATTGATAGAGGCAATGAAAGAGGTGGGCGAGCTTTTTGGAAGCGGAAAGATGCAGCTTCCTTTTGTGTTGCAAAGCGCCGAAGTTATGAAAGCCGCTGTGGATTATCTAAACCAGTTTTTACCCAAAAAGGAGAAGTCTTCGCAGACTACACTTATTTTAGGAACCGTAAAAGGCGACGTTCACGACGTGGGAAAAAACTTGGTAGATATTTTACTAACAAACAACGGGTTTAACGTTGTCAATATAGGAATAAAAGTTGAATTGGAAGATTTTATAAAAGCCTATGAAGAACATAACGCCAATGCTATAGGAATGAGCGGACTCTTAGTCAAATCAACTCAGGTTATGCTTGAAAATTTAAAAGAGATGAAAAAAAGAAAAATCAACGTGCCCGTTTTGCTCGGAGGCGCGGCTTTGACTAAAAAGTTTGTGGACGAGTTTTGCAGGCCCGCATACGATGGAGCTATATTTTACTGCCGTGATGCATTTGACGGGATAGTAGCTATGAGCCGTATAGAGGAGGGCAACCTTGATACGCGGCTTGGAAGTGACGGTGATGATGAGGTGATAGTTGAAGTTAAAGAAAAAGTTGAGATTAAAATAGATCCCAAAGATGTTGTTTTGCCTGCTTTGGCACTAGTTCCCATTCCACCCTTTTGGGGAAGAAAAACACTAGAAATTGAGCCAGAACTTGCATATGAATGGATAAATAAGAGACTACTTTTTAAACAGAGATGGGGTTATAAATCAAAAGGACTCACTAAAGAGGAGTACGAAAAACAACTTAACGAAAAGGTAATACCAGCTTTTGAGAGACTCAAAAGCGAACTAAAAGATATTTTTAAACCCACCATTCTCTATGGATATTGGCCTGTTAGAAGAGAGGATAACAAGCTTTTTGTATTTCCAGAATGTTTTGGATGGATTGATGAAAATAATATAAATAAAGAGCCTTTGGAAAATATAATAGGCGATGCTATCGAAGTTTTTACTTTTCCAAGGCAGAGAAAAAAACCTCACCGCTCTTTAGCCGATTATTTTCATTCAGAAAGAATGGATGTATGTGCTTTTACATGTGTGAGTGCGGGAAGTTCTTTTAGTGAATATGAAAGCGAACTTTTTAAAGCTGGAAAATATCACGAATATCATTTGGTTCACGGTCTTAGTGTTGAGCTTGCCGAAGCTTTAGCGGAAATTGTTCATAAACAGATTAGAATAGAACTTGGAATATTAAGAGTTGAAAAACCGGATTTAAGAGATGTTAAGATGGTGGGTTATCAGGGAGCAAGATATTCTCCGGGTTATCCTGCTTGTCCAGACTTGGAGCTAAATAGGCATATTTTTAACCTCTTAAAACCAGAGGAGTTTGGCATAACACTTAGTGAGACTTTCCAAATCTATCCTGAACAATCCACATGTGCAATAGTGGTGCATCATCCAGAGGCGAAGTATTTTAATGTGTAGGAGAAGTTATGATAAGCGTTAGACTTGATAAAGAGCTAGAAAAAGAGTTAGAAGAGATAGCAAAGCTTACTAAAAGGCCAAAAAGCTTTTTTATAAAAGAGGCTTTAAAAGAGTATTTGCAAGATATAAAAGATGTTTTGGAAGCGAAAAAAAGAGTTAATGAGCCGCAAAGAGAGCTTATAACTTTGGATGAGTTAAAAAGAGAATTTAACACTATCCAAAAAAAATTTTCCCTCTAACCCGACTATTGATTGAAAAAGCTACATATTTTTCTTCTTCATTAGCGCAATAGTTGGATAGAGGGAAGCAATATGCCTTGCGAAGCAAGTATTATCCAGGATTTTGCAATAGAATCTGTTGCACTGCGCTTTTGCTTGAGATTTAAAGGCTTTTTAAAAATTTTGAGCTTTTTCTACAAGTGATAAGTCAAAAAATTTTTAATTGCCAAAAACCTGGTGTTAAGTGGTAATGTGATAAAGTCTATTGCAAAATCATGGTTTAAATATCATTCAAGAAAAAAGGTCTCACAAGTTATACCACATGCTACTCCATAAGATAAAAAAAGAAAGAAAAAAATTGTATAAATTATGTTTTTAAACCTAAAACATGATATAATTTTTATGTTTATAAACATAAAAGGCTTTATATGTTTGAAAATGAAATATTAAATGAAATCTTTGATTACCAAAAAGAGATATTTTCTTCTTATAAAAATAAAAATTATAAAAGATATTTTTTTAATCAAGTTTTCAATACTTCTTCTAAACTGACAGGAATTATCGGGGCACGAGGTGTTGGAAAAACAACTGCTTTAATACAGTATTTGAATGAGTATCCCGCCTCTTTTAGTAAGAAACTTTATATTAGTGCTGATTTTATTATGATAGATTCATTGTTTGAAATTGTGAAAGCTTTTGTAAAAGAGGGGGGTGAGGTTGTTGTAATAGATGAGATTCACAAATATTCTAATTTTGAGATAGAACTAAAAAAAATTTATGATATTTTAAATATAAAAGTTTTTTTTAGCGGAAGTAGTGCAATAAAGCTTGATAATGCAAAAGCAGACTTAAGTAGAAGGGCCGTTATATTTGAGGTTAGGGGACTTTCTTTTAGAGAGTTTTTAGAGATGGATTTGAAAAAAACTCTGCCTACTTTTTCACTTGAAGATATTTTAAAAAATCATACTGATATTGCTTATGAACTATTGGATAAATTTTTATTAAAACCGAAGTTTAAAGAGTATATTCAAAAAGGGTATTATCCTTTTTATTTTGATGACAAGGAAAATTATCTTAAAAAACTAAATGAAGTTGTAAATACCTCTATTGAAGTGGATATCCCGTCTGTTTTTCCCATTGAGTATGAAACAGTTACCAAATTAAAAAAGATTGTCAGATTAATATGCGAGAGCTATCCTTTTACCCTCAATATGCAAGAGTTTTTGGCTAAAATGCAAATGAGCAAAAATGATTACAAAAGATTGTATAACTATTTTTATTATTTGCAAAAATCTAAAATTTTAAGACTTCTTTGGAGCAAGTATAGAGGAAATGATATTTTAACTAAACCAGAAAAAATATACTTAAATAATACTAATCTACATTATGCTTATTGTTCTACACGAGAAATAGGAACTGTTAGAGAAGTTTTCTTTGCATCAATGCTTGAAAATTATAAACTTCAGGTTGCTAAAAAAGGTGATTTTACAGTAAATGGATATACTTTTGAAATTGGCGGTAAAAATAAAACAAAAAAACAGATTAAAAATATTGAAAACGCTTTTATCGTAAAAGACGATATTGAAATTGGAAGTAAAAATGTTATTCCTTTATGGTTGTTTGGGTTTTTGTATTAAAGCATGGAGATGAAATCATCATAAAGATTTTGGAGATAGTAATGATCCAAATCTACACGGGAGATAGTAAAGGTAAAACAACGGCGGCTATGGGTCTAGCGCTAAGGGCCATAGGGGCAGGTAAAAAGGTTTTTATATTTGAGTTTATGAAGTCTTGGAAATCATATGAAATTGAAATACTAAAAAATCTCGGTGTTAATGTTGATAGAGAGTGGAACGGAGAGTTTATAATAAAAGAACCATCAAAAGAGCAGATATTTATGGTAAGAGATCAGTATAAAAAGGTTTTTGAAGTTTATAAAAGAAATTTTGATCTTTTGATACTCGATGAGATAGTTGTAACTTTACATTTTGGACTTTTAAAAGAGGATGATATATTAAAACTTATGAGTAAAAAACCGAAAGAGTTTGAACTTGTTTTAACGGGAAGAGGGGCTACTCAAAAGATGATACAAAAGGCCGACTTAGTAACTGAAATGAAAAAGATTAAACACTATTTTGACAGGGGAATTAAAGCAAGAGAAGGGATAGAGTTTTAGGGGATAGTTGTGATAGAATTTGGTTTTTAAAATCTTTAAAAGGAGAAAAGGTGATAGCAAAAGGGTTTAAAAAAAGATACTTCTCTTTAGCGGCTATTGCTGCAACTGTTTCAATGGTATCTTTAAATGCTAAAGCTGCTACAGTCGCTACTATTGAAAAGGTTGTGGTAAGCGCTAGTAAAACTTTGCAAGAAGAGAGCGATGTTAGTGACGATGTTACGGTAATTACTTCAGAAGAGATTGAAGAGAAAGGTTATAGAACGCTAAAGGAAGCACTTGGCGAAGTAAGCGGTGTAGCTTTTACTTCAAACGGCGGTTTTGGCCAGACGACGGGGGTTTATCTAAGAGGACTTGATCCTAAAAGAACGGTAGTCTTGATTGATGGAGTGAGATTTAACGATCCTTCAAATCTTAACGGTGCTGCTTTTGAACTTATTAATCTTAACAATGTAGAGAGAATTGAGATCATAAAAGGGCCTCAAAGCGGGATATGGGGAGCCGACGCTATAGCTGGCGTTATAAATATCGTAACAAAAAAAGCTACAAAAGAGCAAAAAGCCGTCTTTAATATGAAAGTAGAAGGCGGAAGTTTTGATACTAAGATTTTTTCAATATTCTTTGCAAAAAAAAGCGAAAACTTTGATATCTCTTTGGGATTTGACAGATTTGATACCAAAGGTTTTTCTGTTGCTGAGCCAGGACAGGACTCGACTTTATATGGTCAAAGAGGAGACGAACTTGATTGGGAAGATGATGGGTATCAAAATAGTACGTTAAACATTAAACTAGGCTATGATATCACTCAAAATGATCGCCTAGAAGCCTCTTTTACTTCCATAGAAGCAAATGTTCATTATGATACAGGTGCCGGGATTGACGGTAATGATATAGAAACAACACTATGGGGAACTACTGCATATAACTATAATGATATAAGAGATAAACTTTACAATATCAAATATTTAAAAAATCTTCAAAAACACCAAATAGAGGCAAATTTCAAATATTCAAAATTTAAAAGAAGTCAGTATGGAGGATATAGCGGCAGTGTAAAAGAGTATGAGATAAAAGATAGATTTGATTACAATAAAAACTCGTTTTTGCAAGCTGGAGTAGGATATCAGAGATTTTATCAGGGGCTTTCCGCAGGAACAGATTTAAACGAGGATTATCACAATAGATACTTCTATGTGACGAACTACAATAAGTTTTTAGGTGGAAAAACGATATTTTCGCAAACTTTAAGAAGCGACAATTATGACAGTTTTGATGATAAAATCACTTACAAACTTGGAGTTAAACAGTATATTTTTAAGGATTATTATTTAAGTGCTAATTACGGAAGTGGATATCAGGTTCCATTAATCTTTCAACTAAATTATAATGCAACGCAAAATCTAAATCCGGAGAAATCTGTAGGATACGATATATCTTTGGGAAACGATATTTTGAAAATTACATATTTTAAAACAAAAGTAAAAGATCTTATACAGTGGATTGACCCAGATAACAATTGGCTAACTCCAAACGATTACTATTACAATATGATAGGAGAGACGATTTTTAAAGGTGTGGAAGCTAAAATTTCTAAAGATATGTTAGAAAATCTTTTTTCTAACATAAGTTATACGAGATTTATAACAAAAGATTCAGAGGGTCAATCTTTAGCTAACAGGCCAAACTGGAAACTCGGCTATGAAGTTTTGTGGTATCCAACTGATAAACATAGTGTTAGCTTAGATGGTTATTACGTTGGTGAAAGATATGATTTTAACGGGTATCAAACCGGAAAATATAACGTAACAAATATAACTCTTAGACACAATTTCGCGCCGCATTTTACAGGTGTAGTAAAGATTGTGAATATTTTTGATAGATTTTATCAAGAGATTAATGGTTACGGCACGCCTGGTAGAAGCTTTTATGTAGGAATAGAGGGAAGTTTTTAATTGAGACTTATTCCAAAAATTTATGTTAGATATAAACTTTTTAACTCTTTATTTACGGGGCTTTCGGTCGGCTCAATATTTGTAATATACGAGCCGCTTGAGCCCTCTTTGTTTTCTTTAGGGGGTATTTTGTTGGCCGTAGGTATGCTTATAATCGCTAAGTTTTACGAAGTTCTTTTAAATATAAAAAAGTATTATTTAATCGCTCTTTTTGTCGAGATTATAATGCTGAGTCTTGTTACTGTTTTTTTAATAGAACCTTATGACTATATGACAGCCCTAATAGTTTATGCGGGGTATCAGTTAACTTTTATGTTTGGAGCCTATCTTGTTAGGGCTGAGACGTTGATAGTTCGTAAAAAAACTCTTCTAACATTAGTAGATGTTAGTAAACAGTATGGATACTTAGCTGGGATGGGAATATCGTATATCTTTTATAAATTTTTAGAGTATTTAACTATTACAGATAAAAAAGAGCAAGTCTATTATCTTCACTTTTTGCTTTTTATAATAGAAATTATCATAATATTTCTTTTTATAAAATCGTTTAAAGGTGAAAAATGATTAAAAAGTGTCTTTTCCCAGCAGCCGGATACGGTACCAGGTTTTTACCGGCAACCAAAGCGATACCTAAAGAGATGTTGCCTATAGTCAATAAGCCTCTTATCCAATATGGAGTAGAAGAAGCTATAGAAGCAGGAATTGACACTATGGCTATCATAACCGGAAGAGGCAAAAGGGCTATAGAAGATCATTTCGATATAAGCTATGAGCTTGAACACCAGATAAAAGGTACATCAAAAGAGTATCTTTTAGAGGAGATACGCTCTCTTATAAACAGTTGTACTTTTACCTATACCAGACAAAAAGAGATGAAAGGTTTAGGGCATGCGGTGCTAACGGGGGAAGTTCTTATAGGAAATGAGCCTTTTGCCGTTATTTTGGCAGATGATCTTTGCGAAGGGGAAAATGAAGGTGTGTTAAAACAGATGATAGAGCTTTATAAAAAATATAGATGTTCTATAGTTGCGGTTATGGAAGTGGAAAAAGAGCATATACACAAATATGGAGTCGTTGAAACAAAAAACTTAGAAGATGATGTGTATATAGTATCAAACATGATAGAAAAACCTAAATCTGAAGAAGCCCCAAGTAATTTAGCAGTTATCGGTAGATATATATTAACTCCTGATATATTTGAGATTTTAAAAGAGACAAAACCTGGAGCTGGAGGAGAGATTCAGTTAACGGACGCTTTAAAAACTCAGGCTCAAAACTCAATGGTTTTGGCTTATAAGTTTAAAGGAAAAAGGTTTGATTGTGGAAGTGTGGAAGGTTTTGTTGAAGCAACAAACTATTTTTACAACAAATTTTTAGGAAATAACTGATAAAATAATAATTAATGTTAGAAGGAAATAATCTAAAAATTTAAATACCAATCTAACACTAACACTTATATTAAAAGGAAATAAAATGAAAGTAGGAGATATCGTAATAGTATCTAATTTAGGAGAAATGAAAGTTTACAAAGCAAATCCGAGAGATTTAGAGGCAGAAGCTGGTTTAAAACCACAAAATATAAAACTAGATCTTATCAACTCTATCGATTATGTGGAGTCTCACTGGAGGATTCAAGATATTGTAACAGATAATGCAGGGAGATTTAAAGCTGATTCTGGTAGAATGGGAGCAGACACAGGAGAAAAACATGAGCTTGAAAAGAAGATGGAAGAGGATGTAATCAAAGCTATTGCTGAAGATATCGTAAAAATAGTTGAAGAGAACAATCCTCCTAAATATTTTTTAGCACTACCTCAGAGTATTTTTAAAAGGGTATGGAGTTATATACAATCTTTAAGTTCCAAATACCCTGAAGCAACCCAAAAACTTTTTAGATATATAGAAGAAGATTTGACAAAAACGGATAAAAATAGACTTCCTGATATTTTTAAAGAAAAAGGGAAACATTTTTAGTTAGTAGTTATTGGTATATTAGCTATTGGTATATTAGCTATTGGTATATTAGCTATTGATTAAAATTTAACTAATATACCAATAGGCCAATAACAAGGATTTATATGCAAATTTTGGATATATTTAAAAAGATTACTTCGATTCCTCACTGCTCAAAAGATACAAAAAAACTACAAGAATTTATAGTTAATTTTGCAAAAAATTACGATTTTGTAGTTGAAATCGATAGTGCCGGGAATATTCTCTGTTACAAAAACAGAAGAAAAGTTTGCCTGCAATCGCACTATGATATGGTGTGTGTTGGAAAAGCACCAGATATAGAAGTTTTTGAAAAAGATGGCTATTTGAGGGCAAAGGACTCTTCGCTTGGTGCAGATAACGGTATAGGTGTAGCTTTAATGCTCTATTTTATAAGTAAGGATATAGAAGCCGAGTATCTTTTTACAAATGATGAGGAGATTGGACTCATTGGCGCAAACGAACTAGAGTTAGAGTTAAAAGCAAAATATATGTTAAATCTAGATAGTGAAGAGATAGGCTCAATATTTATAGGCTGTGCTGGCGGAGTAGATATATTTGCTTCAAAGAGAAGTGAAAACGAAAAGATAAGTAAAAAAGGAGTTTATGAGATAAAAACTATCCCTTTTCCAGGAGGACACTCCGGAGTAGATATAGATAAAGATATACCCAATGCTATAAAAGTTCTAGCAAGTTATTTATCAGATATTGATGATTATCAATTGATACTATTTGAAGGAGGAGAGAGGATAAACTCAATTTCATCATTTGCAACTGCATTGATAGCTTTAGACAAATATCCTCCTAAAAATGATTTTATAACAATAAAGAGTAAAGATTCAAAACAACAATTTGCAATAAAAGATGGAGAAAAAGTTGTAAAATTTTTATCCGGTTTTGCGCATGGTGTTAGAGAGTGCGATTTTGATCTTAAAATTCCAAAAACCAGCATAAACCTTGCAATTGTGAAATTAAACATTAAAGAGATAGATATATCATTATCGGCAAGGAGTATGGATAACGAAAAACTAACAAAGATTGAAAAGGAGACAAAAGATCTGTTAGAATCACTAGATTTCATTGTAGAAAGCAAAGGAAAATATCCTGCTTGGAAGCCTAAAATTGGCGGTTTTTCGAAAAAAGTTTTTGATATATACAAAAAACATTTTAAAAATGTTATATTTAAAGCCATCCATGCAGGTTTAGAGAGCGCTATTTTATCTAAAAAGTTTCCACATTTAGAGATTGTATCTATTGGTCCAAATATCCAAAATCCTCATTCTATACATGAAAGAGTTGAGATAAATTCTATAGAGGTTTTTGTAAAAATTGTAGAAGAGATATTAGATGAGATTTCTTAAAACTTTTATTCTTTCATTTTTTATCGTATTTTCTTTTACTTCGTGCTCAAAAAAAGAGTATGAAGATAACAAAATAAAAAAAGCTATAATTAACTATTTGACCCCATATACGAATATAGAGATTTTTAAAGTACGCTCTATAGAGATTTTAAGTAAGAAGAGAGTATCAAAAAATGAGTTTTTGGTTAAGGTTAGATATACGCTCTATTTTAAAGAGGATTACAAAGAACTTGCCGATTATATAAAAAAGCATCCAAAATCATCTTTAGCTATTTATGATATTGGGAGTATATTACTTTTAGGAAGAAAGTTCCCGGGTTTCAAAAAAGGAGATATCAAAACTAGAATAGATATCGTAAAGATTAAAAAGACAAATTTAGGATACAGGGTTATCTCTATTTAAAATCTTTTTATCTTCACTATTGCATAGTTCATATAAAAAACACTCTTCACATTTTGGATTTTTAGCTTTACATATATATCGTCCAAATAAAACCATTGCTTGATGGATGCTGTGTAAGTCTGTTTTAAAAGCTTCTACAAGATCTTTTTCCGTTGCATCTCTTGTTTTTGCGTCACTTAAACCTAGTCTATGCGCTACTCTAAAAACATGAGTATCAACGGCCATTAGATTTTTTTTGAAATACTCTATCATTATTACGTTTGCCGTTTTTCTACCTATTCCAGGGAGTTTTATAAGCTCTTTTTCGTCTTCCGGTATCTTTCCGTCATATTTTTCTACTACGGTTTTAGCCATCGCTACTAAATTTTTTGCTTTGTTATTAAAAAAAGAGCAGGTTTTTATAAGCTCTTTTACATCTTCTACGTTCGCTTTTGCTAAAGCTTCGATATTTGGATACTTTTTAAATAGAGCGGGAGTTATTATGTTTACTCTTTTATCCGTGCATTGAGCCGAAAGGATTACATCTACTACTAGTTCGTAAAGATTATTATATATTAGTTCGGTTTTAGCCGATGGGTAATGAGCTAATAATCTTTTTTTAATTTCTGCTATTTCCTCTTTTTTTCTCAAAACCATAATAAAGTCCTTAAGTTTTAGTGTTAGTGAGTGTGAGTGTGGGTGTGGGTGTGAGTTTTTAGTGCTAAGAGTGAAGTGATAAGAAATAAGTATTAAGTTATCCCTTACCACTTTTCCCCGATTACTGATTACTCATCACTCTTCACTTTTCACCCAACTATTCAACTAACATTAACCACAAATCTTCGCTCGCTTTACTCACTTGATTTGCTTTTCGGTACACCAGCAACTCATATGTTCGTTGCTTTCGCTTCAGGCACGGACAACAAGCAATTGTCCTAAAGCTTTGCTTTACTCTCGCTCACTCAACTACTCAACTAAATTCCAAATCCCCAATTCCAAATTCCCAATTCCTAATTACCAATATCCAATATCCATTATATTTGATATAATTCTATCAAAAAAAAATTAGGAGATTTGATGGCGGGACACAATAAATGGTCTAAAGTTAAACATATCAAGGCCAAAGAGGATGCTAAAAAAGGAAAACTCTTTACAAAAGCCGTAAGAGACATCATGACAGCCGTTAGGGACGGAGGTCCAAATCCGGATACGAATGCGGCTTTGAGGTTGGCTATTGAGAGAGCAAAAGCAGTTTCGATGCCTAGCGATAATATAAAAAGGGCTATAGATAAAGCTAGCGGTAATCTTCCTGGAGTAAAATATGAAGAGATAACTTATGAAGGCTATGGTCCAGGCGGTGTTGCTTTGATTGTAGAGACTCTAACTGACAATAAAAACAGAACTGTAGCTGCAGTTAGACACGCTTTTAATAAGATGGGCGGTAGTTTGGGAACAAGTGGAAGTGTTTCGTGGATGTTTGATAAGAAGGGTGTGATAACAGTTGAAAGAAGTGATAAAGATGATGAGGTTATGGAAGCGGCACTCGAAAACGGAGCAAATGATATTTTAGAATTTGAAGAGGTTTTGGTGATAGAGAGCGATCCAGCTGATTTTAATACTCTTTTGCAAGCCGTAGAATCAACCGGAACTAATATATTGGAAAGCAACGTTGGACTTGTTGCAAATAATGAGATAGAAGTAGATGATGCAACAGCCGAAAAGGTGGAAAAACTTATAGAGATACTCGAAGAGAACGATGATGTTCAAAATGTTTATTACAATATGAAATAATTTTAGATATAATGAGGTATTAAAATCACTTTAAAGGAAAATTAATGAAGAAAGTATTGGTAAGTGGAGTAGTTGCTATCTCTTTAGCTGCAACAGCTATGATGGCTTCAGAAGTTTTAGCTACTGTAAATGGCAAACCTATAACAAAGCAGGAGGTAAATACCATTTTAAAAGCGGCCGGAGTTATGTATGATCAGTTAAATCCTGAATTAAAACAGAAAGTAGTTGATCAAGCTATTGAGAGACAGCTTTTAAAAGAGTATGCGGCAAAATCCGGGATTGATAAGTCTAAGGAGTTTAAAGAGACTCTTGAAAAGATCAAGCAAGATTTAGCTTTAGAAGTATGGATGAAAAAACAGTTTGATTCTATTAAAGTTAGCGATAAAGAGGCGAAAGAGTTTTATAACAAAAATATAGATAAATTTAAAAGACCCCAAACAGTTCATGCTAGACATATTTTAGTAAAAAGCGAAGAGGAAGCCAAAAAGATTATTGAAGAGCTTAAAAATACTTCAAAAGATAAACTAAAAGATAAGTTTATAGAACTTGCAAAAAGTAAATCCGTTGGACCTAGCGGAGCTAACGGCGGAGATTTGGGATATTTTGGGCCTAAACAGATGGTAAAACCTTTCAGTGACGCTGCATTTAAATTAGATGTGGGGGAGTTTACTAAAACTCCTGTCAGAACTCAGTTTGGATATCACGTGATATATGTAGAAGATAAAAAACCCGCCAAAACTGTAACTTTCGAAGAGGTAAAAGATAAAATAAAACAGCAGCTTAAAATGGATAAATTTCAAGAAGTTGTCTCTAAAAAAGCCGCAGAGCTCAAAAAAGGCGCTAAAATAGAGAAGAAAATATAATCAGGAGAAGAAATGGGAGTGATGAGCTTTCTAAAACCTGGAGTAGTTTGGGGTGAAGATCTTTTAAAGCTATATGAATATGCAAAAGAGCATAGTTTTGCACTTCCGGCTATAAACGTTGTAGGTACGAACTCTATTAATGCCGTTATGGAGGCTGCACGCGAAGCCAATTCCCCTATTATTATTCAGTTAAGCAATGGAGGTGCGCATTTTTGGGCTGGAAAAGGGCTTGATAATGAAGGAGAAAAAGCGGCCGTTTTAGGTGCAATATCGGCTGCGAAACATGTACATATCTTGGCTGAGCATTACGGAGTTGCCGTCGTTTTGCACACAGACCATGCAGCAAGAAAACTTCTACCTTGGATAGATGGACTTTTGGCCGCCGGCGAGGAGTATTTCAAAACTCATGGAAAGCCTCTATTTAGTTCACATATGCTTGATCTCTCCGAAGAACCTTTGGAAGAAAACCTATCAACTTGCGAAGAGTATCTAAAAAAGATGGCTTCGCTTGGGATGAGTCTTGAGATAGAGCTTGGCGTTACCGGAGGCGAAGAGGATGGCGTTGATAATACAGGTATTGAAAACTCAAAACTCTATACTCAGCCAGAAGAGGTAGCCGAAGCGTATGAGAGACTTTCTAAAATAAGTCCTTTCTTTACAATTGCCGCATCTTTTGGAAACGTTCACGGAGTTTATAAACCCGGACATGTAAAATTAGAGCCTGTTATTTTGAAAAACTCTCAAGAGTATATAAAAGAAAAACTTGGAGTAGATAAAAATAAACCCGTAAGTTTTGTTTTCCACGGGGGAAGCGGAAGCGAACTTGAAAAAATTCACGAAGCTATAGATTACGGTGTTGTTAAGATGAATATCGATACAGACACGCAGTGGGCTTTTTGGGAAGGCGTAAAAAACTATGTTGAAAAATATCATGACTATTTACAGGGACAAATAGGAAATCCTGAAGGGGAAGACAAACCAAACAAGAAGTATTATGATCCTAGAAAGTGGCTCAGAGAGGGTGAAAAATCTATGAAACAAAGAGTCATTAAGGCTTATGAAGATCTTAGAAGCCTTAATGTTAACTAATCAAAAGGCTGTTGCCTTTTGATTTTAAAAAACTCACCTGTCCAAAAGATAACCTTCAAAAACAAAAGCTTCTACATAAAACGCGATGATCTACTGCATTTAGATTTTAGCGGTAACAAAGCTAGAAAATTTTACTACTTTTTGATTAATGAATTTCCAGATATAAAGAGGGTAGTTTTATTTGGATCAATGCAGTCAAATGCAATGTATTCACTATCAGTTTTAGCAAAATTAAAAGGCTGGGAGTTTGAATATTTTTCAAGAATCAATGAAAAGGTTTTGAAAAATCCTAACGGCAATTTAAAAGCGGCACTTGAAAATGGAATGAAGTTAATGGATATTGGACATTGGACATTGGACATTGGTGATTTAAATCTATTGAGTGAAATAAAAATAGTTGGAGATACTTTAATCATTCCAGAAGGGGGAAGGTGTAAAGAGGCCGAAGAAGGTATAAAAATATTGGCCACTGAGATTATTGAGTGGGCAAAAGAGAAAAATTTTAAAAAATTAAATCTCTTTTTGCCTTCAGGAACAGGCACAACTGCTCTATTTTTACAAAAAAATTTGTCCCAATTCCCAATTCCTAATTCCCACTTACAAGTTTATACTGTTCCTTGCGTTGCTGAGGGTACCTATCTTAAAAAACAGTTTTTTTCTCTTGAACCAAATGAAAAATTTCATCCTACTATTTTAAATCCTCCAAAAAAGTACAGATTTGGAAAACTTTACAAAGAACTGTACGAGATCTGGTTAGATTTAAAAAAAGAAACAGGTATAGAATTTGATCTGTTATATGATCCTATAGCCTTTAAAACTATTTTAACCAATTCCCAATTCCTAATTCCAAATCCCCTTTTATACATCCACCAAGGTGGTCTAAAAGGAAATGAGAGCATGATAGCTAGATATAAAACAAAGTTTGGTAAAATCTGATAATAACATATCAAGGATAGTAGATGAAGATACTATATACAAAGAGTCAAAATTTTAAAAAAGAGTTTGAGAAGATCTTAAACAGATCTGATATGGATATAGAGAGTGTTACTCCCCTCGTACAAAATATAATAGCTGAGATAAAGAGCGAAGGGGACAAAGCGCTTTTTAGACATATCGCAAAATTTGACGGATGGGAACCTAAAAACGGTAATGAACTTATGATAGATCCGGCTTTGATGAAAAAGGCTTATGATGAACTAGACGAAAAATTAAAAGCCGCTTTACATCTAGCGTATGAGAGAATCAAAACTTATCACGAAAAGCAGCTTCCAAAAAGCTGGATTGACTTTGAAAATAACGGAACTATTTTGGGTCAAAAAGTTACTCCTGTAGATAGTGCCGGACTCTACATCCCCGGAGGAAAAGCGGCGTATCCAAGCTCTCTTTTGATGAACGCTATTCCAGCTATAGTTGCCGGAGTAAAAGAGATTGTAGTAACGACTCCGACTCCTAACAACGAGCCAAACTTTTTATTGTTAGCCGCTTGCCATTTGTGCGGTATAGAAAAAGTTTATAAAGTTGGTGGAGCCAGCGCTATAGCCGCTATGGCTTATGGGACCCAGAGCATACCTAAAGTAGATGTTATAACGGGACCGGGAAATATCTTTGTCGCAACAGCTAAAAAACTTGTTTTTGGAGAAGTAAATATCGATATGATAGCGGGTCCTAGCGAGATAGGAATACTTGCTGATGAAAGTGCAAATGCGAAATATGTTGCTATTGATCTTTTAAGTCAGGCCGAACATGATGAGATGGCAAGTTCCATCTTGATAACCACTTCCGAAGATTTGGCAAAAAGTGTGGACTTTGAGATAAATGAGTTTCTTAAAATTTTAAAAAGAAGAGAGATAGCACAAAAGTCTATAGATGAAAGAGGAGCTATTATAGTTACTAGTTGTATGAAAGAGGCTATTGTTCTTATGAATCAAATTGCACCGGAACATTTAGAAGTTATTACCAAAAACCCTTTTGAACTTTTACCTAAAATAAAACATGCAGGAGCTATTTTTCTAGGAGAAAATACTCCTGAACCAATTGGAGACTATATAGCAGGCCCAAACCACACTCTTCCTACCGGAAGTACTGCTAAGTTCTATTCTCCTTTAAATGTGGAACATTTTATGAAAAAAAGTTCAATCATCTCTTTTAGTTGCCAAGCTATGCATGATATCGGCGAAGCAGCGGCAATTTTAGCGCATGTTGAGGGCTTGGAAGCCCATGCAAAATCAGTAGAAATTAGGCTAGAGTCTAAAGGTAAAAACAGTTTTTAGTTTTAAATAAAGTTTATCAATCAAAAGGAGTAAAGTTGGAGCTGAAGCATTATCCGGATGTTAAAAGAGCTAGAAAATTTGATATTAAAGATGCGGGAAGGATTTTTATCGCTTTACTTTTTATCTTAGGTGTTATGATATATGTATCTATCTACTCTTCTGGTATAGAAAATAGAACTCTGCTTATTATCGCGGCAATTTTCGGCGGATATATGGCTATGAATATAGGTGCTAATGATGTGGCCAACAATGTAGGACCTGCGGTTGGTAGCGGTGCTATAAGTTTGATGGGAGCCATTATAATAGCCGCGATTTTTGAGGCTGCAGGGGCGTTAATAGCCGGTGGCGATGTTGTTGGAACTATTAAAAAAGGTATAATAGATCCAAACTTGATAGCAAATACTCAAACCTTTATCTGGTTGATGCTTGCAGCTCTTTTAGCGGCAGCTATCTGGCTAAATCTAGCTACGGCAATCGGCGCTCCCGTCTCTACTACTCACTCTATAGTTGGAGGAGTGATGGGCGCTGGGATTGCAGCGGCGGGATTTAGCATAGTCTCCTGGGGGACAATGGGAAAAATAGCCGCTTCTTGGATAATATCTCCAGTTCTTGGAGGTATGATAGCCGCAGGATTTTTGTATCTGATAAAGAGAAACGTGATTTTTAAAGAGAATAAAATCGAAGCGGCAAAAAAGTGGGTTCCTATCTATATAGCTATTATGAGCTGGGCGTTTTCTAGCTATTTGATAGTAAAAGGGATAAAACATATCATAAAGGTGCCTCTACCTCTTGCAATATCAATCGGTTTTATCATAGCCGCTATAATATATCTTTTCGTAAAACCTCTAATAGCCAAAAAAGCAAACGAACTTGCAAACGATAGAGAATCGATAAATACTCTATTTACCATACCTTTGATATTTAGCGCCGCACTGCTTAGTTTCGCTCACGGAGCTAACGACGTAGCAAATGCGGTGGGGCCGCTTGCTGGGATAAATGATGCCATAATGAGTGGAGAGTTCGGTAAAAAAGCACCAATTCCACTTTGGGTTATGCTTGTGGGAGCTCTTGGTATCTCTATAGGACTAGCCCTTTATGGTCCTAAGCTTATAAAAAAGGTTGGAAGCGAGATAACCGAACTTGATCAAATAAGAGCTTTTTGTATAGCTTTAGCGGCCGCGATTACAGTTATAGTTGCTTCTGCTCTTGGACTTCCGGTAAGCTCTACCCATATAGCCGTTGGTGGGGTTTTTGGGGTTGGATTTTTAAGAGAATATTTGATGAAACTAGAAGAGAGGGAGAAAAAGAGCGAAGAGGAGTTGATGGAAGAGTTTAAAGAGGCTCATTTAGAAAAAGAGATGGAAAAGTTACGAGAGTATGAAAGAGCTCTTGAATCTTTAGGAGATCCTAAAAAAGCCGATCCTTTTGTAGTAAAAGCTTTGATAGAAAAGATAAACCGTGAAAAAGCGGTTATCGCAAAACTAGTAGACGGTGAGATAAAACTTACCAAAATTGAGAAAAAGGCTTTAAAAGCCGTTAAAAAATATGAACTAGTTCAAAGAAGCGCTCTTAAAATGATAGTAGCAGCTTGGCTTATTACCGTTCCCGCAGCAGCTGTTTTGGCAGCTATGATCTACTTTATGATAAGGGGTATACTGCTACCTTAAACTTGGCGCTTTTTGCGCCAAAAATGAGTGAAAAATGAAAAAGTCAATTTTTTATTTTCTTTTATTTTTATTAAATATTCATTTATTGGCTGCTGAGAGAATCGAGATATTTTCTCTATGTCGGTATCTAGAAAACTACGATAAAAATTTATCTATAGAAGAAATTAAAAAGTTGTCAGACGATAACTGGAAAACTACTTCAAAATCTTTTATTAATTTTAGTTTTCGACCGGAACTTGAAGTATGGCTAAAATGCATCTATAAAAACGATTCTCAATTGTATCAAAAAAAGATTTTGGAGCTTGATTGGCCGCATATTGGATATGCGACTTTATTTGGAGATTATATCTCAAAGCAAGGCACTTTACTGCTAGGTAAAAATCACTTTAACTTTACTCCAAGGTTTGAGTTACATTTTGCTCCAAAAGAAGAGAAAGAGTTTTATATCTATACAAGCTCACCCGTGTCTTCACTAATTATTAAGCCCATTCTTTGGGAATATGGTGCTTTTGATAGGTATGAAATAGTAAGATTTACTGTATACGCTTTATTTTTTGGGGCTCTACTTGCACTTTTGATTTATAACTTTTTTATATATTTCTTTACGAAAGACAAAACTTATTTGTGGTATTGTGCCTATCTTTTGGGCGTATTGCTCCATCAAGCTTACTACACTGGGTTTTTGGAATTTTTTATATTGCAAAAACCTATAGAACATAGAATTTATATACATTTTATAATAGCTGCTACTTTGATCTTTATCCCTCCCTTTACTAGAACTTTTTTGGAGACCAAAAAGTATATGCCTAAGGCGGATAAAATACTAAAAATCATGCCTTTTTATATAGCTTTTTCATCATTTGTTCCGGATGCAAATATAATGATTGCTCTTTTGATACCTCTTTCTTTTGTATTTATGGCTATTATCTTTTTAGCGCTTAAAAAAAACGTCACACAGGCTAGGTATTTTGCTTTTGGATGGCTTTGTGTAGTAACTTCTATGGCTTTGATGGGGCTATACAATCTTGGGCATTTGGAATTTTTGTCTAACTTTCCATATCTTGTTCAAGCGGGAATCGCCGCTGAAGCTTTAATATTTTCCATCGGTTTGGCAGATCGTATCAACAGGCTCAAGGCGGAAAAAGCTGCAGCTGATGCACTTTTGATAAAACTGCAAAAAGAGGAGAAAAACAGACTAGAAAAGATGGTAAAAGAAAGGACGCAGCAGCTGTTGAAAGCTTTGGATGAAAAAGACGTTTTATTTAAGGAGCTCAACCATAGAGTCAAAAATAATATGCAGATGATAATATCTCTTTTAAGATTACAAAGTAACAAAATTGTTGACGAAAACGCTAAAGATATTTTAAAAACGGCTCAAAATAGAATAAGCTCCATCAGCAAACTTCATGAACTTCTATATAAGAAAAACGAAGTTAGCAAAATTGATACCAAAAACTACTTTGTCAGTATTGTAAACGAAATATTAAAAAGTACTACAAACAGTAAAAATATCGAAATAGTTTTTGATATAAATGCAGATCTTAATATGGCAAAAGCCATTTACTGCGGGCTTATAGTAAACGAACTTGTAACAAATTCTATAAAACACGCTTTTGGCAAAAACGGCGGAAAAATAGAAATATCTTTATATAAAGAGAATGAAAAATATATACTTTTAGTAGAAGATAACGGAAAAGGTTTTGATCCTTCCAAAAAAAGTGACTCCATAGGGCTTCTTCTTGTAAAAACTCTCTCTTCAATGCAGCTAAAAGGCGATTTTTTTATCGACTCTAAAAACGGAAAAAGCCTTTTTAAAATAATTTTTTAAATTCAAAAAATTGAAACAAATTTGTGATGTTTGTTTGTTAATATTTTTTAAGTTTTATGTAAAGGAGGAGATAAAATGTATTTAAGATTAGTGTTCTTTTTATCCCTGATTTTAACATTAGTCGGTTGTGGTGCTGGTAGTAGTAGTGGCGATAGTGATAGTATAAACAGCAACACTTCACTTCTTGCAAGCAGAAATGGTTTTGTAACTTTTTTAAAAGATACAACTGATTCATTTATTGTCAATTATCCTAAACTTTATTCTAGAGGTATCGTTCAAGCAGGAAATTATATAGCAATTTTGGATTATAATACTTTGAATAGGGAAACTAAAATTATAGATCAAAATACATTTGATATTATCTCTACTATTGCTTTCAATCCTGTATCTTACACCTTATTTGACGGTTTATATAAATATGAAAATGATACTAATACAGGCTGTAACTTATTGATATCAAAATAGTCGGGAACAAGTTACGAAAATATTACTAATTTCCCAATAGATGGATGTCTACCTTATGAATATAATGGGATACATAAGTCTATTTATATATATAAAGAAAACAACGACCTATATTTTATTTCAAATGATTTTGCTGCAGTTATAGACGTATCTTTTCCTACTTCACCAGTTTTAAAAAAAAATAAGCCAAATTGAAGGTATAAGAAGTAGATATACACAATATTATCATGGTTCAAGAGGTGGAAAAATAAAAGATTTTATTATTGCCCAAAATGGAGCTTTAGAGGATATATATATTATAAATAGTTCAAGTTTTGAAGTAACATATACTTTGCAAGCAGGACTAATCGGTATATATAATGATTATCTTTATATTCTAAGAGAAACATCTCTTAACATTTATACAATAGATAGTAATGGTATTCCTAGGAAAGTTGAAGATATTGATATTCCTTCTAAATTTGGCTTTACATGGTATGGAACAGGTAGTTTAAATATTTTTGATATGGACTTAAAAAATGGAGTATTGGTAATAGCAGTAAATCACAGTATAAATCAAGAAAATTATTTTAGATGTAAAAAATCCTTACGATATTAAATACATTGATTCTATCAAAAATCTATCAAATGATGGTATAGATGGAGAATTAACTGTTTATTTTGATGGATTACATACTATTATAATAAATGATCTTAGTAATGGTGTATTATATCGTTATTATTTTTAACAAGATCCTAATATTCCATCAGATAATACTTCCATACTTTCCAGTACTTGGTCCTCTACTGGAAAATATGATTATTGTTCAAATTATGCTACTGGAACTTATAATTTTACAAGTGAAAATGGAATTATAAAAACTCTCACATATATTGGTGAAGATTGGCATTATGATTGTAGTACAACATATATAGGAAATATATCTTATGACATATCTAACCTTAACATATCAGAACCATTATCAAAAGAGGATTTTACACTTTTATTTAAGTATTTATATGAAATTAATTTCGGATACGGAAAATGGGAAATTAGTGTTATAGAAAAAACAGCAACAAGTTATGAAATTAATGTTTATGATAATAGTGATGGAAGCATAGAAATTATTACTATGGAATTAATTTCTGAAGACTCGTCAAATAGTCAAATAACTTCATATATTGGAAATTATAGTGGTACATATTCTGGAGACGATAGTGGTATATGGGAATTTAGTATTGATTCAAATGGAAATATTCAAGGAGTAGCATATTCTGATTTATATGGAAATATTTCTTTATCAGGAAATATTACAGATGGAACTAATGGAACAATGGTTATGGGAGATGCCTCATATGGTGTAACTTTTAGCGGAAATATAAATACTATTACAGGTGAAGTTAGTGGCACTTGGAGTAATACGGAAGGATACTATGGAACGTATAAAGGTTATAAGAACTAAGAACTATGAAAATTCCAGAATTAGCCGATGCTATGCTATTGAAGTATAGTGATCCAAAAATTTATACAGCCAGAGCATAGGAGGATTTATAAATATGCTAAAATGATAAGAGAAAAAAAGAAAATTTCAAAAGATGAGAAAAAGTATCACAATTTATAGTGTCTTTTCTAGTAGAGTTCAAAAGTACATGCAACAGATTATAGTAACGGTTTGGCTATTATAGATATCTCTGATTCAGCTAATCCAATCCTGCTTGGCTCCTACGATACGGCAGGTTGGGCTTATGGCGTTACCCTCTCAAGTGACGGCACAAAAGCCTATGTGGCGGATGGTGGTAGCGGTTTGGTAGTTATAGATCTATCTCTTTTTGAGTGATGCTATTTGAATGCCTGTGTTAGAGGGTAAATTTTAGCGCGGAGTGAAGTTCGTTTCACTCTGCCAAACGATACAGGGGTCAAACTTTAACGCACTAGATAAAAATATAAAAACTATTCTTTTATATTTAACTTGCATCCTATACCGAAAACTGTTTCCAAAAAACAGTTGTCGAGTTTTTTTCTAAGCCTATAGATAAGAGTTCTTCTTGTATTATTGTTAACGAGATCTTCGGGCCAGATTTCATAATCTATCGTATCAAATGTAACTATAGAGTTTTTACTCTTTACTAGAAGATACAGAAGCTGACTCTCTTTTTTTGTAAGTTTAATAGTTTTGCCTTTTTTATAGAGTTCTTTTGTTTTTAGATTGAAAGAAAATATTTCGTCAAAAGCTATGATCTGCTCTTTTTCGATAGAGTTTAGGGCAAGTTTTGCAGACGTTAGAATATCCTCTTCTTTGAAAGGTTTGACTATGAAGTTTTTCGGGAAGGTTTCAAAAGCTCTTTGCAAGGTTTTATCATCATTGTAAGCGGTTATAAAAATCACCGGAAGCTCTTTTTTGCGTTTTATTTCCTTAGCTATATCGATACCGTCTAGTTCTCCTTCTATTTTTATGTCTAAAAATAAAATATCTGGATCAAACTTTTCAAAAATATCTAATGCACTTTTAAAAGAGTTTGCAATCTTTACTTCGGCACTAAGTCCCGTTTTCACAATCTCAGCGATGTCTAGAGCCACCAAACTTTCATCTTCAACTATTAAGATTTTGATTTTTTTCATATCGTGGTTAACTTTATTTAGCATTAAATTTGGAACTAATCTATTTTAATTTTTTCTTTAAAATTTTAGCAAAATATATTAAATATATTTGATTTTAAGAAATGTTTTTCATATACCGAAAAAAAATGTCACGATAATTAACTATTTTGAAATGGGACACGATTTCTAAAATTTTTCCAGATATTAAAAATAGTGGACACAATCCTATTTATAAAAAAAAGAGATATTTTTCATCATAAAATATTAGATAATCATTTTTGTCCTAAAAAGGGTTAACTGAATATTATCATTTGAGAATTATTAAGAATTATTTTTTTAATTTACTTTTAAAAGCATCAACTACAGCATTATAAAGTATATTACCTATTTTGGATATTTTGAAAGGTAGATTTAAAGCATAGCTTACAATGGATATTCCAATAATAAATAAAATAGGCAATAAAATATAACCCCATTCTCCTATGGAGAAAAAACCTCTAAATCCAACGGTATTGTCATTAAGTTTGCCGATAAATGAATTTAATGATGTCATACATATTATAACACCAACGATTAAAGCAATCCAGTTTATTTTTTTCATTTATATTCTTTATTAACTTACATTGTTACTAAATTTCTAGAGTAAGAAAACCTTACTCTAGAAATTGCTTATCTAGTTTCTGGCTGAATTATTATTTGTTTTAGTGGAACGTAATTAATGCTTTGGTTAAACGTATTGACTATATTTACGGTACTTGTAGCAGAGTTTAATCTTATATAAAAGGTTTTAACGACGCCAGCAGTCAGGTCATATCCACTTAACTCATCACTATTTGGCAGAACTTCAACTTCGGACGGAAAACTTATATAATAAGTCCCTATAGCATCCGGTGCAGTAATACCAATAAGCTTAACAGTATATATGACATCGGGTTCCATTTCTACCGTTACGCTGTCAGTAACCATAGGATAAGGCATTGTTTTTATAACTTTTCCATTATCGAAATCTAAAGAAAAAGTATCATCAGTTAAGCTACCGTTATCGCCAAACTCTATAGTTACTTTAGTAGTTGATACCGTAAAAGTTAGTCTGTTACTCTCTTCATTATCCACACTTACCCAAACGTCTCCTGTTACAACTCCTTTTGGTACCTGAACAGTTAGTTCAGACTCAGTCGCATCTATAACTGTTGCAAGAGTTGTTCCATCGTTAGTAGTAAAATAGACCTTATTATCTAACAGATTTGTAGAAAATCCAGCGCCACTTATAACTACTATAGTTCCAGAACCTCCACTATCTGGTGTAATCTTGCTTATAGAAAGTTTATCAACTATAGAGATTGTTTTAGGTGCCGCAACAGTAATATTTATAAGTTCATCTATCCATTGCTCATCATTGTGAACATGCGTAACTGTAACATTTATATCTTCTGTTGCATTTTCTAAAAAGTCACTAGGTATTTCAAAATAGTATAAGCTTTCATCCTCTTTATGTAGATCCAAATCTATTATATCGTTACCAGATTTGATAGTAACAGTAGGATAATGCCATGTTTTACAAACATTAATGTATCTAGGAGGAAGATAAGATATCCACTCTTTTTCATATTCGGAGCAGTAGTTATCCAGCCCTCTTCCTTCCAGATATATAGTTTTAGAAAAACCGTCTTTTTTAACTGAAGTAGGATAAATATCAGTTATTTCTATAGGAAAGTTTACTATAAACTCTATCTCGTCTTTTATAGTGGCAAAATCTAAAACGGTTAATCCCAAATCGACTGCAGTAGCTGCAACTTGAAATCCTTTTGTAGCAGTTTTAGCAATAAGTTTTGTAGCTATTTTTCCGAAAAACTTTTTATCCCAACCTAAAACTTTTATTAAAGCTTTTTGTACGTCGTCATCTTTAGCAATAATTTTTATAATATCTTCAACAAATTTACTAAAACCATCCCCAACCTTTCCTTCTTGCCAATAATCAATAGCGTTTCCGTTTAAGGCCGGAATAATTACATAATCTAATAATACAGATTGAGCTTTATTATCTATATTTATACCAATAGCTGTACTAATAATTGGAAATATACCTTGACTTATCAAAGTTCTAATAGCAAGTTTATATTCAGGTAATTTGTTGAAATTTGATAGAGTCATGCCTTCAAATTTTGGAGTTTTTATATTTACTTTACAACTCCTATATTTTACATCGTAAGTAGCCTTATAGGCTCTATATAAAAAGAAAGTTGAATCTTGAGGCGATAATAACCCATCATTATAAAACTCGTTAACATAATCTCTAATAATCTTACCGGTAGCACTATCTGTAATCATAAAATCGGCAAAAACCATTGTATCGTTTTCTATAAGAATTTTTCCATCGATTGGATCTCCAGTTTTATATACACTAAAACCGTCTATTTCATTAACTTTTATGCTTTGAATAGAAATTGTCGTAAAAATAGACTCTTTTTCCAACTGCTCTTGTATAAGGCTTTTAGATGTTGCCAAAGCGTCAATATATTCCTGTGAAGCTTCCATGATATAATAAGGGTTGTTACCTAAATTTTCGGCTAGATTTTTTGCAAATGCATCAATGTTGTTTTTAATAATATCGTAAATTTTTTTCTGTGTATCTATATCTGCCACACCGGCATTAAAAGCTGAGAACATTATATCAATAGCCGTAGAGTTAGTATCCACTATTATACTAGCATTGTCATCGCTAAATACAAGAGCCGATAAATAATAAGCACTAGTTCCACTCGCGTCTTCAGGCGTAAATACAGTTATCGACGAAGAGCCTCTGTTTCTAATAACCATAGTAAAATTACCATCGTCGTTTATATTATATTCGATACCGGCAAAATCTACTTTTAAATCCGAATAGTTATAAGAGGAACCTTGAGGTAGTACGACTTTACCGTTAATTGTTTTTCCTATAAAGATTGGCAATTCATTACTTTCACCGTTTAAAGTTGTTACTTTTACCGTACCAGAACTAATAGAACTATTTACGTCAAAAGATACGCTCGTATTGGTTGCGTAAAAGGTTTTAATCTCGATGTCGTTTACTTTTACAGAAGCAATATTGGATAGATTTACGCCATTTAAAGTTACTGTATCTCCATCTAGTGCATACTGCTGTGTATTTGGATAAACTACTTCATAAAGTACCGGACTAGTAGCCTCGACTATATTTAAATTATCGCTTGCGGTCAAATAGTCGTTATTGTAAACTCTAACAATAGCTTGACCTATAATTTTCGGTAATGTTACCGTTATATTTGTACTATTTATTTCTGTTGGAACCAGATTATGCACTCCGTTTTGTTCTATCAATAGTACAATCGCGTTTTGATCAAAATTTTCGCCCGTTATATTTAATACCCCACCAGTCTGAGCAAAGTTTGGTATTTTTACAGAATTAATATTTCCTTCGATATAAATAGTTGCTGAACTATTTATATCTTCCGAAGTTAATCTATTATTGTCATTAATATCAAGGATGCCGTCGTTATCATCATCCACATCCATATAATCGGCATATCCGTCGCCGTCTGTATCTAAAGGATTGATATGATTTGTCCCAATTTCTGAATCATCAGATATGCCGTTACCGTCACTATCTGTATCGTAAGGATTAAGTAAACCGTCGTTATCGTAATCTACCAACGCTTCATTAGCATCTAAAATCGTATCACCGTCAGAGTCAATATCTAACCAGTTAGGAATGCCGTCACCGTCTATATCAAATGAACTTGTGTATATTTCATAAAAATCTTTGATTCCATCTCCATCACTATCTGAGGATTTTTCATTACACCCTATAGCTCTTTCAAAATCGTCAGCTACTCCATCCATATCACTATCTACAAATATTTTTGCTTCATAAGTATTGTTTGTGTCAGAATAATTGTTTTTATCTGTTATTATAAATGCATAAGTTCCATCAGTAGGTATTCTAAATGTAACAACTGTATTATTGGCATAATTAATATTGTTTATAGCTACTAAAGAATTACCACTACTATCTACAATTGAAACTATAGGCTCAAAATCTGTGTTTGATTTTTTTAATACCATAGATACAATCGTACCTGCAACGGAGTCAAACTTAAAGTAATCATCGTCGGTACCGCTATCAAAATAAACTGTTCCAGATACTTTTAACGGCAAGGAGCCGGATAAAACGTTTGCATCGTTTAGGTTGCCGTTAAATTCTGTTTCATTAATTGTTGTAATTATAGAACGATTTTCATCAAAAGGATAATCATCTTCTGTATCGACTACACCATCTCCATCTTCGTCTTCTTGAGCAAAGTTTCCTATCCCGTTGCCGTCATCATCCAAAAATTCCGCCGGATTGTTAGGAAAAAGATCGTTTTCGTTTAAAATCCCGTCACCGTCAACATCGAGATCTTCATAAGATAGCAGTCCGTCACCATCTAAATCGGCAGTAATATTTATATCTTTAGAGACTTTATTGTGTCCGTCAGATATTTCAAGCGAAATGACGTAGTTACCTTCAGTATCAACAGTTATAAAAGTATTTGCGTCGTTTTTGTTGCTTAAAACAGCGTTAGAGTTGGTAGGAGAAGATTTTATACTCCACGCATACGTTAAAGGATAACCAAAATATGAATAACTTCCATCCGCGGACAATAGAGATTTTTCGTTTAATCTAATATTTTCACTATATTTTATATCTATTATAGGTGGCTCTATAACTCTAGCCGCAGTTGCTGCTCTTAAAAAGTAGTCCTTCATATTTTCAAACAATAAAGGATTTTTAATGCTCAAACTATCTTGTCCTGCTTGAGAAAGTTTTTTCGGTAAATCACCGACGGCAAACGTCAAATTTCCATCACTAATGATTAGACTTTCATTACCGTCTTTACCATCAAAAATTCCGTCAGACAAATCTTTAACAATAAGTTCTAGCAAATCTTTAAATGTAAATTGAGTGCCTACTATTTTATTTATTTCGTTTTGATAAGCCACCATTGATAGTATGGATATAGCATATTCGTTTTCTTTGGTTTTTTCAGAATCAGTTTCGATTCCTTCAATATTTGGCTTTGTTAAGCTTAAACTATCAAAAGATAACCCAAAAAGTTTAGAAATTGTACTCTGTGCAGTGTCAAAATCGGAAAATTTTCCGTTTATCAACATTTCTGTAGCTAAAGTAGTAAGCGGAGTAATAAAATACTCATATTTTTCAGTAGGATTATTAATAATCGTTTTTAAAACAAGATCGTTAAAACCCACTTTTTTGCCGTTAGTTTCATCAATATAATAGGTCGTATTATCGGTATTCTTAGTTATTTCTATTAATATTGGAGTTGAACCATTGATATTACTGACGGTAAACTTACTATCTTCTACAACACTCGTTGAGATTAATTTTCCCTTACTATTATTGGAAAAATCATAAACGTTTACAACTGCATTCTGAACAATTCCCTTGTAAGTACTTCCAGAAATTGTAGTAGAAGTAGTATCCGAAGTTTGTTCAGAACTTCCTCCACATCCTAACAGAAGAAACGAAAGAGCTATTGTTACTATAAGATTAAATATTTTCATAACAATCCTTTCTTAAAAAATATTATTCTTTTATAATTATATATTAATATAAATAAAATCTAAATTAAAAATAAATAAAAATTTTAGTTTGATTTAAATTTTGAGCAAAACAAGTAAAAGCAATAGTTTGATTTAATTTATCTACTATATATTATGCTGTTTGGCAAATATTAAAGAAAATGAGAAAACTTTAGAAAAAATTGTAATTAGACTTGAAAGAAAGTTTAAAATTTTAATATAGTAAATGTTATTATATTTGCAAAATTGCTAAAATCTGCTAAAAGTTTGATCTTTAATAACAAAGAAATACTAATCTATCTTTATTTGATGAATTCTGTAAAATTTTAAGTTAAGTTTATAAAGGTAAAAAAAGAGAGAGTAGAGTTACTTACTTTAAAGCCTTTTTGAAGTATAATTTGAAGAAAATTTTATAATAACTTAAGGAATTTTATGGATTTGATATTAGAGGGTTTTATTTTAACCATATTTATAGCTCTTGTTTTAAATATAGTATTGGCCAAATTCAATATACCTACGATTATAGGCTATATATTAACCGGGATTATAATCTCTAAAATTTTCTCCTTACAAACTGAGCATATTTCGCTTCTTTCCCATATCTCAGAGCTCGGTATAGTTTTTATGATGTTTATGATAGGTTTGGAGTTTTCTTTTAGATATCTTTTAAAGATGAAGTCGTATGTTTTTGGTTTCGGATTTGCCGAAGTATTTATTGTAGGAACCATTTTTAGTCTATTGGCATACTTGTTGGGTTTTTCTTTACAAACCGCTATGATTGTAGGATATACCCTCTCTTTATCCTCAACTGCAATTGTAGTTAAGATGTTAAATACCACAGGTGATATAAACAAGCAGTATGGAAGGAAAGCTCTTGGGATTTTGATCTTTCAAGATATTGCGGTAATTCCTATAATGCTGATGATAGAGGTCTTTTCTAGAAATAGCGGACACATAATTTCACAGCTTTTTAAGATCGGCATAAGCGCAACTATTCTTTTGATAGCAATGTATTTTTTTGGACGTATTTTATTTGAAAGGATTTTAACTTGGGTAAGTAAAATTGAGAGTGAAGAGCTTTTTATAAGCTCTATACTTTTTATAGTTTTGTTTAGTTCTTTGTTCGCCCATCTGCTTGGATTTTCTTACTCTTTGGGAGCTTTTATAGCCGGAGTTTTGATCGCTGAGACCCATTTTAAATATCAGATGGAGGCGGATATTGCTCCATTTAGAGATCTGTTGCTTGGGCTCTTTTTTATAACGGTGGGAATGCATATAGATCCTCTTTTTGTATTTAAAAATTTGTATAAGATTTTACTACTATTAGCGGCTATTTTGGCTATCAAGATCTTTTTTATATATGTTATCATCAGAGTCAAAAGTCAAAGCAGGACTGCTTTGAAAGTAGCATTGGCGCTTATGCAGGTTGGTGAGTTTGCTTTGGCTGTTTTTGAGATCTCAAAAAGTAAGGGACTTTTAGAGAATGAAGTTGCTCAGATACTTACTGCAACAGTCATACTCTCTATGATAATAACTCCTTTTATATTGCAAAATCTAAAAAATATAGCAGACTTTTTTTCAAAAGAGCCTGAAGAGATAGTAAATATTGAGGCTGAAAAACTCCAAAACCATATAGTAATTGTAGGTTATGGTCCTCTTGGGAAAAGTGTTATTAAAAAGCTTAAAAGAGAGGAGGTAGAGTACATCGTTTTAGAGCATGATTATCATCTGGTACAAGAAGGACTTAAAAATAAGGAGCCGATAGTATTGGCAAATGCCGCTAAAAAGGAGATTTTAGAAAAAGTAGGTATTGAAAGGGCATGCAGTGTTGTAGTTGCGATAAAAAATTTTAAGAAAAAAAGACTTATTTGCGATATCATTAACAGATTTGATTTTCATGTAAATATTGTAGTAGTTGTTAGTGACGAAAAGGAAAAGGAGATACTTGAACATGAACTAGATATCGAAAATATCATTGTAGATAGTGAAGAGATATCAAAGATCGTGGTAAATAGGGCTCTTAGGTGTGAGATATGAAAGTTTATGATTTTGAAAAAAAGATAAAAAATACTCTTTTTGAGAATCTTCCTAAAAGTCAGAAAGATTTTATAAAAGCAAAAACTTTTAAGTACCGTTTTTCTTCTCAAGAACTAAAGCGTATTGTGGATATAGCGATCGATCTTAATATGTGGCAAGAAGAGCCAGTGGAAAAATTATGGGTCGATTTTGAAGATAAAAAAAGAGTAGCAAAAGAGTTGATAAAAAGATATGAAGAGATAAAAAACAGGCCCAAAACTTACAAAGATTTTGAAATAGATAAGGAAAAAACTCATAAAATCAGATTTACTCGTATTGATAAAAAACTTGGTTTTGGAATGTGTCCGGTTGCAAGTCCTAAGACTCGCTGCTGCAATCTTTGGACCCTTGATATGGTTGAGTCTTGCGGGTTTGATTGTAGTTACTGTTCTATTCAATCTTTTTACAACGAAGATACCATAACTTTCAATACGAATCTAAAAGAGAAACTACTATCTTTAAATCTTGATCTAAACGAAATATACCATATAGGTACAGGCCAATCGAGTGATTCTTTGATGTGGGGAAACAGAGGTGGTGTTTTAGATGCTCTTTTTGAGTTTGCTAAAAAATATCCAAATGTGATACTTGAGCTAAAAACAAAAAGTGATAATATCAAATATTTACTTGAAAACGACTATCCGAAAAATATCATTGCCACTTGGAGCTTAAATCCCCAAACTATCATAGAAAAGGAGGAGAGACTGACAGCCTCTTTGGAAAATAGATTAAAAGCTGCTAAAAAGATTCACGACAAAGGTCGTCTTGTAGGTTTTCATTTTCATCCTATGATTTATTATAAAGATTGGCAAAAAGATTATGGAGATATTTTTAAATATCTAGTGCAAAATTTCGATCCAAAAAGAGTTGCTCTGGTCTCTTTAGGAACTCTTACTTTCATAAAACCGGTTATTAAAAAGTTAAGAGAGCGTTCATTTAAATCAAAAATACTTCAAATGCCTTTGGTAGATGCGGCCGGAAAACTCTCGTATCCTATAGATATAAAAAAAGATATGTTTAGGTTTGCATACAAGAGTTTAAAAGAGTGGCACGGTAGAGTATATTTTTATCTGTGTATGGAGGATCACTCTTTATGGAAAGAGGTTTTTGGTAGGGAGTACCCTACCAACGAAAGTTTTGAACTGGATATGAAATATAGCTATCTATCTAAAATTAAAAATCTTTGATAGTTAGAGGCTCTATCTTTTTGAGCTCTTTTTCAAAGAGCAATTTATCTGTATAGAAACTTCCAAAAGGAACCAATGAGAGTATAAAAAACTTAGTAGCCTCTTTTTTACTAAAAGGGACACTCCTAGCGGCAACTATAAGCTGATAAATAAAAGCTATAAAAAGGACTCCGTGAAGTCCGCCGATAATTTTAGTAGCTATCCCATAGCCCAAAATATATTTTAACGGCATAGCAATAAAAAGTAAAACGATATATGAATAACCCTCTATTTTGTTTATAAATCTAAACTTTTTCAATTCAGACATGTTTACTCCTAGTTTTTTGCGTAGTTTAGCTTAATAGATATAAAATAGATATAATAGTTACAACTAGATTATCTTTTTTAGGAAAAAAAATGGAGTGGTGGAAAAAAGAGATTGAAAATATAAAGAATGACAATAAAAACGGTGCTACTTTTTTAACCTTAATGGCTATTAAAATAATAAAGGAGATGTCTATAAAAAGATGCAAAAAAGAGGATATTAAAAATGCTTTGAAATTTTTAATGAGTGTTCAGCCTATGATGGCTTCTATTTACAATTTTGCTAATATATTTAGTAAGTTTGTAGAGCTAGATTATGAAGAGATAATCAAATATTGTAAAGAATTTGAAAAAGAGTTTAAAAAGGCGAATGAAAAAGTTGCTAAAAATTCTCTGAAATGTTTTGAAGACAATAGAACCATTTTAACACACTCTTTTAGTTCTTTAGTTTATAACTCATTTTTAGAAGCGAAAAAAGCCGGTTTTGAGTTTGAGGTAATCTGCAGCGAGTCAAGACCAAAAAATGAGGGAGTAGAACTGGCTGAAAAACTTTGCAAAGAGGGGATTAAAACTACGCTTGTTACTGATGCGGCAGCCCCATTTTTTGTAAAGAATGTTGATATTGTACTTTTTGGAGCAGATGGGGTAGGGGATTTTGGCTTGGTTCATAAGGTAGGCTCTTATGCTATAGCTTTAGCGGCAAAAAAAAGTAAAGTAAAAGTAGTTTCTTTAGCTCCTACTTTCAAGTTTTGGCCAAAAGATTTTAAAGAGCCGAAAACCTTGTTAAAAGATCCAAATGAGTTAGCAAAAGGGTGTTTTGAAGTGAAAAATTTCTATTTTGACATAACTCCTTTGGAGCTTATAGATAGTTTTGTTACAGAGATTAATATATAATTAACTCATTCTTGATACAATAAAAAAAAAAGGAGAGTGATATGAAAAAAGTTCTTTTACTATTGGTTTTATTAAATCTTTTTTTGTTTGCAAGGGAAGCGGTTATAAAAGAGATACTTAGTGAAAATATGATATTGATAGAGCAAAACGGTGTTACGAAAAGGGCTCAGCTTGCAGGTATCGCTCTGTTTGCCAATGTAAACTATAAAAATAAAAAAGTTTCCTATAAAGAGAGAGAAAAACTTCATACCGAAGCGATGGACTATCTTTTGGAGCATATGCCGATTGGAAGTAAGATAAAGTATATAAAGATAAATAATGCTCAAAAAGGGCCTGAATATATCTGGCCTGTAGTAAATGGCGATCAAGAGTTAAATTATCTAATGGTTAAAAACGGTTACGCTCTTTTAGATGCAACTAATCCTTATTTATTGGCAATGTTTGAGATGAGACTAAAAAGAGCTATGAAGTATGCTAAACAAAAAAGGCTTGGTCTTTGGAAAGAAAATTATGCTACTATGAGCCAGCTTATAGAAAAAAGAGATTATTACGGCTCTACAAATAAAAATGTGTCAAAATATGAAGTATTAGGTTTTTTGGAGAGTAGAGCCAAATAGCTCTATATTATCAACCGAATTTGCCGGTGATATACTCTTCAGAGAGTTGTTCTTTTGGATTTACGAAAAACTCTTCGGTAACACCTAGTTCTACAAGCTCTCCAAGATACATAAAAGCTGTATAATCGCTGATACGTGCCGCTTGCTGCATATTGTGGGTAACAATAACTATTGTCATATCTTTTTTAAGCTCAATTACTAACTCTTCTATTGCCTGTGTGGATATCGGGTCTAATGCTGATGTTGGTTCATCAAAAAGTAAAACTTTAGGTTTAACCGCAACTGCTCTTGCTATACATAGACGCTGCTGCTGTCCGCCTGAGAGAGCATTTCCGTCCTCTTTTAACCTATCTTTTACCTCGTTCCAAAGAGCCGCTCCCTTTAGAGCTTCTTCAACTCTTCCCTCAAGTTCACTTTTGTTTTTTATACCTTGGAGTCTAAGACCGTAGGCTACATTATCAAAGATACTCATAGGAAAAGGTGTTGGTTTTTGAAAAATCATTCCTATTTTAACTCTCAAATCAATTAGGTCTATATTTTTATCTAGTATGTTTTTACCTTCAAATATAACTTCACCTTCATATCTGTTTCCGGGATATAAGTCATGGATTCTATTTAGGGATCTCAAGAGTGTTGATTTACCGCAACCGCTAGGCCCTATAAGAGCGGTAACTCTGTTTTTTGCAATAGGCATAGATATGTTTTTTAGACTTGGTTTATCACTTTTAGCATAATAAAAACTTAAGTTTTTTATATCGATTTCTAACTCATCTTTGATTTTGCAAATAGTGGCCATTATTTAACCTTCCTTTTTTTGATAATTAATCTTCCCAAAATATTAACAGATAAAACAAAAACACCTAAGATAAATGCTGCTGCCCAGCCAAGATTTATCCAATCTTCATAAGGACTAGTAGCAAAGTTAAACATAGTTACAGTAAGTGACGGCATTGCCTCGTTAAGGTTTGTAGTAAAAAAGTTGTTGTTAAACGAGGTAAATAGTAAAGGGGCCGTTTCACCTGCAATTCTTGCGATTGAGAGCAAAACACCTGTGATGACGCCTACTTTAGCACCTCTGTAGACAATTTGAATGATAACTTTATATTTAGGCGCTCCAAGAGCATAGGCAGCTTCTCTAAGTTGCTGAGGTACAAGATTTAGCATATCGTCCGTAGTTCTAAGAACAATTGGAACCATCATAATTGCCAAAGCTGCTGCTCCGGCCCATCCGTTAAAGTGTCCCACGGGAGCAACTAAAATAGCATATACAAAAGCGCCGATGACTATAGAGGGTGCACTCATCATAATATCGCTAATATCTCTTATAAAATTTGCAAATTTAGAGTTTTTACCATATTCACTCAAATAGGTTCCAGCTAAAATCCCTAGAGGAATACCTATAGCCGAAGCTACTCCTACTAAAATAAGTTGTCCCACTATTGCGTTTCTAAGACCGCTCTCTTCACGTCCAGGAGGTGCCGTGTCATATATGAAAATTTTCATACTCATAGCATCCAGACCTTTGGAAATCAATGTCCACAATATCCAAAAAAGAAAAAATAGGCCTATTAGAGCCGATAGCGTTGATAGCACTAAAACTATGTTATTAATTATCTTTCTTTTTATCATCTCTCTTTCCTAATTTTTCTTAAAAAGTAAAATTTTGCGGTGGCTATAACTACAAAACTGATAACAAAAAGAATTAGTGCTAGATAAAATAGACTTGCATAATACAGATCTCCATCAGCTTCAGTAAACTCGTTCGCTAGTGTTACAGGAATACTCGTAGCGGCATTGACTATAGAGTCCGGAATTTTGTGTACATTGCCCATAACAAATGTAACGGCCATAGTCTCACCGATTGCACGACCAAGAGCCAATATGATAGAACCTATGATTCCGGCTTTCGCATAAGGAATGACAACATCTTTTATAACATCCCATTTGGTAGCTCCAAGAGCATAAGCAGACTCTTTTAGAATATCGGGCGTGGTGTTCATACTATCTCTTGTGATAGCGGCCATAAAAGGTAAAATCATAATAGAAAGTACAATCCCAGCAGTTAAGAGCCCTAATCCATTTCCTCCAAACCAGTCTCGAATAATCGGTGCGAAATAAAAAAGTCCCCACATGCCGTAGATTATAGAAGGGATTGCCGCTAACATCTCTATAGCAGTCCCAATAGGCGTTTTAAGTTTTTCAAAAGCTATTTCGGTTAAAAATATAGCGATTCCTATAGCTATAGGCGTAGCTATAATCATTGCTAAAAATGTAGAAACTACTGAGCCAAAAATTGCGGGAGCTCCTCCAAATATTTCCAAGTTCGGAGCCCATTTTGAGTTTGTTAAAAATTCAACTCCAAAGGCTTCTATCGCGGGTTTTGCCTCTTCAAAAAGTACCCAAAAAATTGTGACTAAAACTACTAAGACTAATAGAGCAGAGAGTTTGGATAAGTATTCGAAACTCTTGTCTACTATTTTTTGCACGACATCCCTTTAATTTTTTAGGGGATTTTACTCTCTTTTGGTTACAAAAAGATTACATAAGCAGTAAAAACACTTAGTGCAGGCAAAGTTAAAGGAGTAAGAAAGAGATTGCCTACAGTAAATGCTTGAAATTTTCATTATCAGTCGCAAGCCTATAGTTTTTAAGACTACAGACTTTAGACTGATAAGTAATAAATCACCACTTTACTTCTGCCGTAAACATATATTGGGTAGCTTTTTTCCCGTCGATATCTTCTGCATCATAAGATTTTATGTTTCCGATAAATTTTACATTTTTATTGTACTTGTATGCTAGGCCCGCTAAATATTGGCTTTTGTCTTCGCCTGCATGACTATATGCGTCATTTTCAATTTTCCAATAGTCATATCTTCCAAGAACAGACCACTTTTTAGCAGGACGAAATTCACCGTTGATTGTATAGCCGGTACCTCTACCTTTTCCTTTATTGTATGTACTAGAAGAAGAGTCAACATACATACCTGCAATCAAAAACATTGGCTGGTTATATACGGCATGAATACCCCACCATTTCTTTATAGAAGGAGTACCTTTTGAATCTGCAGGTTTATAGTTATTGTCGTTGTTGTATTGACCCGTAAAAGAGAGATCAAAATATTCATTTTCTGTTGGATGAACATGTTTTTTACCTGTTCCAAGAATATTGGCAGTTAAACGCCATTCATAAGACATTTCAGTTCCAGAGTGGTCACCATGATATCCTTCACCGTTGAAAACTCCTATTTCAGAGCTAAAATAGTCCATTTTTGTTTTGAAATTGATACCAAGGTCAGCAGAATTAGTTAAATCTGCAGCCGTACTATCTTCAATAAATGTTTTAGATATAGAACGATAGAGCCATCCATGGTGCTCTTCCCAGTCTATCCATGTTCTATGTACTTGACCAAATTCTACACCGGTATACGGCAAAATATTGTCTAGATATATGTAAGCATATTTTACGCGAACTTCCCAACTGTTTTTATCTTTACCGTCAGTTTCATTCACGTTTTGAAATGTATCTAAAGTTAGTCTCATATAATCTTTTTTATTCCAGTATGCTTTAACTTGTAAATAGTTTCTTCTAGTTTCAAATTCACTGTTGTCTTTATTGGCGGATGTTTTGTCGTTAGTAAACGTATAACCAAGGTAATGTTTTCCGCTAAATTTTAGAGTTTTTACTTTTGACTTTACTTTAGTCCCTTTTAAAGCTTTGCTCATTTTACTTTTTATCGTTTCATTTTGAACATAAACCTCTTTTGCGCTTACAAAATCACCAAGTTCTACTCTGTTTGGACCAGGTTTTGTATATATTGCGCCCGTATCTTTATCTTGATAAAGTGTTATTGTTGATGCGCTTGCCACGGATGCCGCTAATGCTGCTGCTACAAAAGAAAGTGTAATTTTTTTCATTTTGCTCTCCTTTTATATTTAGTAAAATTTATTAAGATACTATAATAGCTAAAATACCTGAATAAGTAAAAATTCAACCATTCAACTACTTAGTGAATACTCTGAAAAATTACCAAATTTCACTCAGGCGAGTTGAAATTTTTAGTAAAACTAACGCTTGAAAATTTTATTAAAAAGTGCAAACGCGAGCGCCCCTTCGGGGTTGAGTGCACTTTTTTCGCCTAAGGGCGAACATAAAATTTTCAAGCTAAAATTTCAAAGCCTTCGTTCAAATTGTAATTTTTCAGAAGTCTCTAATAACTTAAATTATCTTGATTTTGGTTCAATTCCATTCTCTTTCCAGTAATTTCTGATCATATCTTTTGTCTCTTTTGGAAGAGGTATATATCCGAGTCTTTTTGCCGATTCATCACCATTTTTAAATGCCCAGTCAAAAAAGGAGACAACTTTTTTATTAGTTTCCGTTTTTTCTCTAGGAAGTAAGATAAATGTTCCTGCAACTATCGGGTAGCTGTTGTCACCAGGCTGCAGTGCAAGTATTTGATAAAAGTGGTTTTGGGGTTTCCAAGAAGCGTATTTTGCGGCTGCTTTAAAATTCTCTTCTACAGGCTTTACCCATTTACCGCTTTTTGTCTGTATAGTTGCCGCTTTAAAGTTGTTTTTTCTTTTATATGCATACTCAACATATCCTATACTGTAAGGTGTCTGTTTTAAAAGATTTGATATGCCTTCATTTCCTTTTCCGCCAATGCCTACAGGCCAATCGAGAGCTTTCCCTACACCTACTTGGTTTGCCCAGTCTTGACTTACGTGACTTAAAAAGTAAGAGAAGTTGAATGTTGTTCCACTACCATCGCTTCTGTGTATAACTGTGATTTTTTTATGTGGAAGTTTAATGCCAGGGTTATCTTCAGTTATAGCTTTATCATCCCAATATTTTATTTTACCCAAGAAGATATCTGCTATATCTTTGTTCTCAAGTTTTAACTCCATATCTTTAACTTCAGGAAGATTGTAAACAACAATGATACTTCCGATTACCGCCGGAAATTGGTATAATCTTTTTTTATCAAGTTTTTTTGGTTTAAGCGGTTTATCGCTTGCACCAAAATCTACTATTCTAGCGCTTATCTGTTTGATACCGCCGCCAGAGCCGATTGACTGATAGTTTATTTCATTTCCTGTAGCTTTATGATAATCATAAGCCCAGTCGTAATATAAAGGCGCTGGAAAACTTGCACCCGCACCGCTGATTCTATCTGCATATACACTGCCAGATATTATAGCCAAGCCAATAGCAGTAAATGCTGCTTTTTTTAGCATTTAGACTCCTTTAATATATAGTTAAAATAGTTAATAAAGGCTGAGTAATAAATTTTAGCTAAGTGGTTAAAAAGGTTAAAATGGTTAAGTAGGTTAACCACTCAACTACTCAACCACTCATCTACTCAACTCTTTCTTGACATTGAAATAGTATAATTATTAAATTACAAAATGGTTACTTTTGTAAAAATCTTTGTTACCAAAGAGTAACTCTTTTTTTTTATAATCCGTCAAACATTAAAAAGATTAATTAATCAGGGGTTAAAATGCTAAAAAACTACCAGGAAAAACTAGACCATATCAACACTTTAGTTACGGATGTTGCCGGTAAAGTTTTAAATGCTCATAAAATTGCTTTAGATTCATTTGAGAGAAAAGATATCAAAGAGTTTGAGTCCGTTTTGCAGCTTGTTAAGACCTTGGATGAAGAGGCAAGAGAGATAGATAACGAGATAGTAAAAACAATAGCTTTGTTTGGACCTGAAGCAACTCACTTAAGAGAGCTTATTGCATATATAAAACTGACCAACGAGATAGTCAGAATCGGAGATTATGCAAAAACTTATGCAAAAAATATCTCTACCCATATAAAAAATGATATACGATTTGAAGATGTTGACGCTTATATATTGCAGCTTCATGAGACTGCTATAGAGGCTCTTGAATTTGCTTTGGCTATGCTTGAAGAGAGTGATATCGAAGAGATAGAGGATTTGTATAGAAAAACATTAGTAGAAGAGAGTAAAACAGACGAGATTTTCAAACTTTTTGAAAAAGAGCTAATTTCAAATCTGTGTGAAGATGTAAACAAACTTATAGATTATCTAAATATTTTATCGACTTGCAGAAAGCTTGAAAGAACGGCAGATAGAGCGGTTGAGGTTGCGAAACTTCTTATCTTTGCAAAAAAAGGCGGAAGACTCGAGATTTTTTAATAATTAATGCTGAGTGTGGAGTATAGAGAGAAATATGAAAAAACCTTTAATAGTTATTATCGAAGATGAAGAAGACCTTTTAGAACTACTTGAGTATAAACTCTCAAAAGAGGGTTATGAAGTAGAAGGTTTTTTATCCACAAAAAATGTGGAAAGTTTTTTAGAAGAAGAAGACGTAGATTTGATGATTGTAGATAGAAACCTTCCTGGGCTTGAGGGGAGTGAATTTGTTAAAAGTTTAAGAAATAAAGGTGTCGAAACTCCTATAATTCTTTTAACTGCCAAAAATGCAGATATTGATATAGAGACAGGTTTTTTAAGAGGGGCCGACGATTATATCACAAAGCCTTTCAATATGAACGAGCTTGTTTTAAGAGTTAAGGCGGTTTTGAAAAGAGTAAAACCTGAAACATTTGAAAATATTCTCTATTTTAGAGATATAAAACTAGATCTCAACAAAAGAGAGGTTTTTATAGAAGAGGAAAAGATTGATTTGACAAAGCTGGAGTTTGACCTTTTATATACATTTATTAAAAACAAAAATATTGTTTTAAGTAGAGAATTTTTACTTGAAAATGTTTGGAACAAAGATGAGATTCATCAAGACAAAACTGTAAATGTAGCAATAAAGAGACTTAAAGAGAAGATTGATCCCAAAAAAAAGAAAAATTATATTGAAGCAATAAGAGGCGTGGGGTATAAGATAGGTTAGATTATGCTTAGATTAAATCAAATATTTTTTTATCATTTAACTTTACTGTTATCTATTCTTTTTTTTGTTGTATCTACAATTAGTTATTTTGCACTTAAAAATATAGAGATAGAGCATTATCAAAAAACATTACAAAACAGTATTATACTTATTGAATCTCAGATAACTGGTTCAAACAATCTTGATGGACTGG
The DNA here is from genome assembly GCF_014466985.1 of Nitrosophilus labii. NCBI lineage: Bacteria > Pseudomonadati > Campylobacterota > Epsilonproteobacteria > Nautiliales > Nitratiruptoraceae > Nitrosophilus > Nitrosophilus labii. The sequence continues at coordinate 1,430,013 of NZ_AP022826.1, read as the reverse complement.
TAAAAAACATCAAATCATTGACAAATCAAAGAATAACTGTAATAGACGGTAGGGGAAAAGTTATAGCAGAAAGCGATTTTGATAAAAATGAGATGGAAAATCATGCTAATCGCCCGGAAATTAAAGAAGCAAGAGAAAATGGTTGGGGTAGTTCGATAAGGTACTCTTCGACTCTTAAAGAAAATCTTTTGTATGTAGCGAAAAAAAGCTATAAAAATAGTGAACCTGTTTATATTAGAGCTGCCATTACTTTAAAAACTATTCAAAACAACTTTTATGCTCTTTGGTTAAAATTTCTAGCGGTTTTTGGTTTTTTCATACTTTTTTCATTAGGTGTTTCATACTTTTTGAGTAAAAAAATAAAGATGGAGATAAACAAGATTATAAACTTCTTAGATTCAATTGCAAAAAAAGAGTATAAAAAAAGTTTGAAAGTAAATTTTGCTAAAGAGTTTGAAGAGATTGGAGAATATCTGCGCAACCTAACTAAGAAGCTTCAAAAAAGAGAAGAGAAAAAAGAGAAGTTTACAAAAAAACTTAAGCAGATTAGTAGACAAAGAAGCGAGTTGATTTCTGCTATAAGTCATGAATTTAAAAATCCGGTGGCAATTATAAACGGATATACTCAAGCTCTTTTAGAAGATGATAGCATGGATGAGAAGCTCAGACGAAAATTTTTAGAAAAAATTTACAATGCAAGTAACAAAATATCCAATATGATAGATAGATTATCAATTGCTATAAAATTTGAAAATAACGATTTAGAACCTAAAAAAAGCGAATTTGATATATGTTATGTAGTAAAAGATGCGGTAAAACTTATGAAAGATAAATATAAAAATAGAGAAATCGTTATAAAATGTGAGCCTTATAAAGTTATTGCCGATAAAACAATGATCGAGATGGTTTTAATAAACTTAATAGATAATGCTTTAAAATATTCTGAAACGGATGTAAAAGTTGAGATAAAAGAGGGTGAGATTAGAGTTATTGACAAAGGAATAGGGATAAAAAATGAGGACATAGAAAAGATAACTAGAAAATTTTATAGAGCAAGAAGGAACAGTTGGGATAACTCTATGGGGCTTGGGCTATATCTAGTGTCGTATATTCTTGAGCTTCATGGCTCAAAATTAAAAATCGATTCCGAATATGGAAAAGGTTCAATTTTTTCTTTTAGACTTTGAGCTGAATTTAAGATTTTTATAATAATTCTCGCAAAACTTTTTTCTTCAATTTTTTTTATCATACATTTAAATATGTTTTATTTTTAGAATAAAAATACATCTTTTTTTTTTCAATTTTACATTTTATATACCAAAAATACATTAATTTTATTTATGATTAAGTTTGTGATGTTAAGCTATATATAGCTACAAAATAGCGGTAATTTCGATATTTTATCGTAGATTATGCTTTTAAAAAGTTAAACTTATATTTGGTTGAGTAGTTAAATAGTTGAAGTAGTTAAGGGGTTGAATGATATTTATTAGCTACTTAAGATTTTTGACTATTTTAACTGCTTGACTAAACTAAAAGGAGTGCATATGAAATTAGGCTTTTTGGTTGACCTAAACCTTTGCATGGGTTGTAAAGGTTGCGAGGTTGCGTGTAAAGTGGAAAATCAGGTACCGCTTCATAGTTGGAGACTTAGAGTCAAGTATGTCGATGTAGGTGTATATCCTGAAACGAAAAGAACATATACGCCTCTTAGATGTAATCACTGTGAAGATGCACCTTGTGAGAGAATATGTCCGGTAAGCGCCTTACATTATCTAGAAAACGGTATCGTAAATATAGACAAAGAGAGATGTATTGGATGTGCCGGTTGTATGATGGCTTGTCCTTACGGAGCTATCTATATGGATCCAGTAACCAATACGGCTGACAAATGTACATATTGTGCACATAGAATCGCAAGTGAAATGATGCCGGCTTGTGTTGTTGCGTGTCCTGTAGAAGCAAATATTTTTGGGGATATAGAGGATCCTACAAGCCATATTAGTAGATATATTATGGCTCATCAAAAAGATGGTGGAGTAAAAGTTAGAAAACCTGAGAAAAATACTCATCCTAAACATTTTTATGTTGGAGGTGGAGAAGTTCAGCTTAATCCACTAGCTAGCAAAAGAGAAGAGGGATACAATCTTTTTAACAATATAACTCATTTAGACCATATAGGAGGTCACTAATGGTTGAACATACAGTAGCGGCTACTAATGCGATAGTAACTTTGGACGTACCTATTCCTCAAGTTATTTGGGGGTGGATGATTACTTTAAATATGTGGGCAAAAAGTATAGGAACGGGAGTCGTATTTGTCGGTGCGTACCTTCTTGCTAGGTATAGCAACGTCGTAGGTGAAAAAGTAAAGATTTGGATGCCGATAGTCTCATTTGTATTTTTAAATATATTTTTGCTTTTTACTCTTTTAGACTTGCATCAACCTTTTAGAATGTGGCATATCTTTTTCTATCCTCACTTTACTAGTGCAATAACCGTTGGTGCTTGGATGGCAACGCTGTTTACAGGTATCATATTTGTTATGAGTCTTATTGTTGTTAAAAAATATATCTTAAAGAAAGAGTGTAAACTTGAAAATCTTTACGATCCATTATTGAAATTTGCAGTTGTTTTAGCGATTCCGGTGACTATGTATACCGCAACGATTATGGGTGAATCAACTGCAAGAGAACTTTGGCAAACACCTGCCGAGTTGATTCAGATGCTGCTTGCCGCCTTGCTTTGTGGAAGTGCCGTATTTTTACTTATTGGTGGAAAATGGAGCTATGAAGTCAAAAGAGACTTAGCCATCATTTTGGGTTCAAGTGCGTTTTTGAGTTTTACAATCTATATGGGCGAATACTTTTTTGGTCATATGAAGGCAGAAGAAGTTGCGGCTATTATCGCTTACGTAAAAGATAATGGAGTATATCATTCTCTATTCTGGACTGGTCAGTGGATAGCTTTCATCATTCCTATGGCTTTGGTATATTTTAGTTTGAAAAACAGAAACGGCTCTTTACTTTATCTTGCAAGTTTTTCAGCAATAGTGGGTCTTTATATAACTAAACATGTTTGGCTTATAATCCCACAACTACTACCTCTTAGTTAAGGAGAAAAGATATGTTTATAGAAAGTAGAAGAAATTTTTTAAAAGGAACCGCTGCAACGATAGCAGGAGCAGCTGTTGCTAAAGGTGTGTTTAGCACTATAGTCGAAGTTCCGGCTATGGCAGATGGAACGACGTTTACAAATACTCCAAAAACTTTGCAGTTTTATCCGCCACTTGAAGAGTGGGATGATTTTAAAGAGCTTGACGGTGATGATTGGAAAAGAGGGGGTATAAACAGAAAAGGTGTTCAAAGTGCAGATAATCCTGATGGAATTAAAGTTAACAACTATATAATTGTACCTACCGTTTGTAGTAACTGTGAAGCTGGATGTGGTTTGACAGCTTGGGTAGATAAAAAGAGTTTGGTTGTTAAAAAATATATGGGTAACCCTCTTCATAGCGCAAGTAGAGGAAGAAACTGTGCGAAGGGTTACGGGACATGGTCACAGATGTATGATCCTGACAGGGTGCCTTTTCCTCTTAAAAGAGCACCGGGAAGTAAAAGAGGAGAAGGTAAATGGGTAAGAGTGACGTGGGATGATGCAATGAAAGATATCGGTAAAAAACTTGCCGATATGCTAAGACGTGGTGATGAGATATCTAAAAAGATGTTCATCTACCATGTTGGAAGACCTAACGAAAACGGTTTTGGTAACAGAATCCCTCACACTTTAGGTGTTGATGGATATGATTCTCACACTAATATTTGTAGTGCTGGTGCAAGACAAGGTTCAATTCAGTGGGCAAACGATGACAGAAACTCACCTGATTGGGCTAATGCAAAGCTTATATTTTTGCAATCTAGTCACGCTGCTGATGCTGGTCACTATTTTCAACAGAGTGCCGGTTTGATAGCAGATGCAAGAAAACGCGGTGCTAAAATGGTTGTTATAGATCCAAGATTATCAAACTCTGCAGGTATGGCAGATCTTTGGATTCCGGCATGGCCAGGAACAGAAGCCGCCTTGTATCTTTACCTTGCAAACAGAATTTTGAATGAAAAAGGTAAAAACGGAGAAGATCTGGTTGATCATGAATTTGTTAAAAACTGGGTCAACTGGAAAAAGTTGATGAAAGATAAAGAGTATTTAAAACTTATGGTTGATAGAGGTTATATTTCAAAAATGCCTGCAGACGATAGTTATGAAAGTTTTATTGCAATGCTAAAAGAGCTATACTCTCCGTATACATTAGAGTTTGTAGTAAAAGAGTGTAGACTTGAAGGACAAGAGTATAAGTTAGAGCAGCTTTTTGAAATGGTTATAGATGCCGAAGATAAAATTGCGACATATCTTTGGAGAGCAGGAACAATCGGCCATAGAGGCGGATGGATGAATACAAGAAGCGGATTTTTAGTTCTTGCTCTAAGAGGTGCTTTAAGAGGGGATGTAGGCGGTACTTCTTGGCACCATTGGCATAAAGCAAGTGTTAACGGAAAATGGTTTGACGCTACGGTTAGTAACGGTAAGAAACCTGAAAAAGTTGATGTTTGGAATGAATATCCTTGGCCGCCTGAGTATCCATTGGCAACTTATGAGTTAAGTTATATTTTGCCGCATCTATTGATGGATGAGGAGTGGAAAAGAAAATGGAAGGCAAAAGGGTTTAAGATACCTGATAGGCTAGCGGTATGGGTTCCAAGGATGTACAATCCTGTTTGGATAAATCCTGATGGATTTAGATGGATAGAGTGCTTAAAAAGAGAAGATTTAATGGAGCTCACATTTAACCTTTCACCTACTTGGAGCGAAACAAACTGGTATTGTGACTATGTACTGCCTACAGGTTTGGCAGGTGAAAGACATGATCAGCAAAGTGAGCCAACAAAGCCTGAAAAGTGGGTAGCATTTAGACAACCAGCTCTTCGTGTTGCACTAGAAAAGATGGGATGGAAACCAAAAGATCCGACAAGAGCAACACTAGAAGCACATATGAAAGCCGGTCTTGGCGAAGTTTGGGAAGAGATAGAGTTTTGGGCAAATTTAATAGTGAGGTATGTGGATCCTGATGGAAGTTTAGGTATCAAAAAGTATTGGGCAAGCAAAGAAGATCCAAATAGACCTGTAACAATTCCTGAGTTTTATCAAGCAGCGTTTAATCTGCTTCCAAATCTAAAAAAAGCGGCGGAAGCTGCATATCCAAACAGCAAATATCCGTGCTATGAGTTTATGAGAGATAGAGGTGCATTTACCGAAGAGACAAATATTTATAAACCTCAAGAAGAAGAGGTTAAATTCGATGGGGAGTATTACTACTCTCATGGACATAAATATCACAAATCAGAAGTTACTAAAGATGATGAGGGAGTTCTTTGGGTAGAAAGTCATGGTCACAAAAAGTCTATAGGAGTTGAAATAGATGGAAAAATCTATCAAGGATTCCATACTCCGGATAAGAGACTTGATTTCTTTGTTGATTGGATGAAAGAGTATCAGTGGGCTGAGTATGCGATACCTATCTATCCAAGAAACAAAAGAGAGAGAGAAGAGATGGTTCATCTCGTTACTCATGTTCACCATGATTATATGAAAGGTGAAAATGAGTTTGCGCTTAATACCATCTATAGACTCCCTTATATGATCCATACAAGAAGTGTAAACTCTAAACATTTAATGGAGATAAGCGTCAACCATAACCCTGTATGGATTCATACAAGCGACGCAAAAAGACTCGGAATAAAAAGGGGCGATAAGATAAGAGTTAGAATTGTAGATACTGTTAGCGGACTGGAGAGCGGATATTTTGTTGGGATGGCGGTGCCAACTGAAGCTACAAGACCTGGAGTTTTAGCTTGCAGCCATCATGCAGGTAGATGGAAACTTAAAAATGCGGTAGAGATACCTGGATTTGAACATAAACTAGGAGTAATGGGTGTCGGCGCACCTCTATATGAGATGAGTATGGACGGTAAAATCGGGAAAATGAGAGCGAAAGAGGGTATAGATAAGGGAGTAAAGAAGAGAAAAGATTCTTGGCAATTTAAAGAGATCAATAAAGACCTTGACAATATCTGGTGGGACGGTCTTACAGGTGCATGGCAAAATGCCGTAGCTCCGGTACATCCAGATCCAATTGCCGGTAACCATGCATGGCATCAAAAAGTTATCATTGAAAAAGCAAAACCGGGTGATAAGTTTGGTGATGTTTATGTTAATTATGAAAATAACTTCAAGACTTATAAAGCTTGGAGAGATAAACTGACTCGTCCTCTAAACGAGAACATCAAATACAGAAGGCCTATGCATATGCCAAGACCTGCAGTTCCGCTTAGTGAAAAAGCTTATCTCAATCCGATGTATAAAGGCAACAAGGAGGTATAATCTCCTTGTTGTTACATAGCATCGCTTAAATCATACTCTTCATAATATTTTTTCTTTTTTTCATCTTTTAAATTGCTTAAATATTCTGCAATCAGCTCAATATCTTTATAGCTAAGATTTTTCGCATACGGTTTCATCATATCGGCTCTATTTGAGTTTATAGTTTCGTTTTTATAACCTTTTAGTCTCTCTATCAGGTAATTTTTGCTTTTTCCTATAAGTTTAGGAAATGTTGAGTTTCCTTTTGCATCTATGCCATGGCAGCCGTAGCAACCATATTTAGTATAGATTTTTTCGCCTTCCATACCGGAAAGAATAAATGGCAAAAATAAAATCAATATCTTTTTTTTCATATTATTTACTCCCATAAACAGGTTTAAAGTTGAGTTTTGATAGTATAATTATATATTATAGTATTTTTTAAGAAGGATAAAGATGAGTATTACTGAAAAAAGAAGCTCATTATACTCTTTAATTTCTAGAATCTTTATTCAAGAGATGGATGAGCATACTCTTTCTAAAATAGAAAAAATTGATAACATTAAAGAGTTGTTTCCAAACTATTTTGAGTGGGATAAAAGGCAGACCCTCAGTAGGTACAAGCTTATTAACGAAATTTTAAACGTAGATTTTACCGACATTGCCATAATGCATCTGATACCTTATGAAACTTTTTATACTCGCAAAGACGCAATGATAGAAACAGGTGGAGCAAATCCAGTAGTTCAGATTTATAATGATTATGGATATAGAGTTGACTTAGACCGTGCAAGGGTTGTTAGTCCTGATCATATAGGTGTTGAACTAGAATTTATGAAGATACTTATTGATGCTCAAAAAAAGGCTGAAGAAGATAATGATATAGAAGCTGTAAAACAGTTAAAAGAGGAACAAAAAAGATTTTTGGAAGATCATCTTTTAGCCTTTGCACCACTTTACTTTATAAATGTTGTAGAACAAGCAAGAACACCTTTTTATAAAGATGCCGCAAAATTAGCGTTAGAGTTTTTATTGGAAGATTATGAATATTTAAATAAGTGATAGTGCAGTATTTTGTCGTATACGTATTTATTATTTAAACGCTAACACTAAAATAAACTTTATCAGTTTGTAATTTACAGAGGTTTTAAGGAATATTCGGTGAAGATAAAGGTAGATCCAAGCAGTTGTGTAAGGTATTATTCAAAATTTAGTGAATGTAAATTTTGTGAATATATTTGTCCAGAAAATGCGATAATAACTAAAGAGAGTGCATTAGAAATTTATCAAGATAAGTGTATCTCTTGCGGTGCATGTGTCGGAGTATGTCCTGTTGAAGCTTTGAAACTAACAAATTTAAGTATGCCGGAGTTTTTCTTTGATTTTTTAAAAAGTGACGAGACTGTTATAAGCTGTAAAACAAACTTTGTCTGTTTAAGTGCTTTAAATGTAGAATATTTAATATCTTTAGCTCTCATTAAGGAGTTTGTTTTAGATTTAGGACATTGTGAAGAGTGTGAAATAAAAGAGAGGTGTTTTCCAAAAATTTTAGAAAACATCGATGAAGCAAATTATGTGCTATCAACTATTTCTGATAAAGAGATAAAAGCGCAAAATCTTTGCAAAATTGTCGATAAAGAGACAGATAGAAGAGAGTTTTTTAATATCTTTACCCTTAAAGGTGTTGTTGGAGCGGTAAAAGAGGTAGAAGATGAAGTTAAGGCTTTGGAAAATCCCAAAGTCGAGCTACCTACTCATCAGATAAAAGCCATAAGAGAGAAAAACATACCGGATAAAAGAAAAGTTTTATTTACTGTTTTAAAAAAGATTGAAACTCCTAAAAATTATAAATATCTTGAAAACGAATATTTAACCTTTATCTCCGATAAAACTATTGACGATACTTGCGATAACTGTTCAATATGCTATAGAATTTGTCCAACAGCGGCACTAAATACGGATAGTAGATTTTCAAAAATATATTTTGATCCTATGCTTTGTGTAAAATGTCATCTTTGCCACGATGTATGTGAAAAGAAAAGCATAAAACTAAGCAGTTATTTTGATACGGAAGAGTTTTTTGAATCGAAGCAGAAAACATTAAAGAGCTTTAATATAGTCAGATGTGACGATTGCGGTAACTTTTTTACATATTTAGGCGGAGAAAAACTGTGTCAAAGATGTAAGATAGAGGAACAAGAAGCAAAAGATTTATGGGGAATAAGTTAAGATATTTTGAAGGTTAATCGAAAAAGGGAGAATGATTTAATGAGACCAGAAGAGATTCACGGTAAAAAGCTTATTGCAGTAGCTGGTAAAGATGTGTTTGGGAAAAAATTTATAAATGTTGTAAACAAAGAGATTATTTCTAAAAACTTGATGACTATAGGAATCAATATAAACGAAGAGGATTTTGACTTTTTTATTTCAAACCTACCCGACTCTAAAGTTGAGGTTACTGTTTTTATGCCCGAATACCAAAAAAAAGCTGCTATATATTTCGGCAAAGAGGATTTTTTGTTGGTTAGTTATAAAAAAGATGGCAAATTAGAGTTTATTATAAGTGAAAATGAAGAGTCGATTGACGATGCAAAGTTGTTTGAGCTTGTAAACAATACTGAATTTATATAATTGATATCTCTGAAAAATTACAAATTAAGCGAATGCTTTGTAATTTTAGCTTGAAAATTTTATGTTAGCCTTTAGGCTAAAAAAGTGCGCTCAACCCCGAAGGGGCGCTTGCGTTCGTACTTTTTAATAAAATTTTCAAGCGTTCCTCAAAGGAAAAATTGCAACTCGCTTGAGCGAAATTTAGTAATTTTTCAGAGCATTCAATTATTTTAGAAAGGAAAAAGATATGGAAATAAATTTTGATGATTTGAAAAAAGAGTTTGAAGATTTTAAAAAAACTAACTGTGAAAACGAGTGCGACGAAAATATCGAAGATGAAGGTTTTATCCAAAGCGTTCAGAAGATGATGTTGGCTCCTGTAAATTGCGGTGTTTATTTTTCAAGACTTGATATCAAAGTAATAGGGCTTGAGTTTGATGAAGATGTGCAGATAAGAGAGCGAAAAAGAATGCTTAGAGATATAATGAGAGCTATAACTTCCAAAAAGTCTTTGGAGAAATTTTTTGATATAGTAAAAAAACATACAGATGCGAAACTCTCCATTTATGAAGAGTTGGTACAAAGTTTTCCTGCATCCGAAAAAATATTTAAAGATAAATTTGAAAAAGCTGAAAAATTTAAAAAGAGTCTTGATAAGATTTTAAAAGATTTCGAAGGAGTGGAAGATATAGTTATATAAAATAGATTTTTTTCCAAAATTAAAAACTAATACCTTTTAAAAGGGAGCGTTAGAAATTTTGTGTCAATCCGATAGAATAAAATAATCTAAAGGAGAGACACAATATGGAAAACTTAGATTTGAATGAAGCTCTTGAGGCTATCAAGGCTGGAGCAAAAATAGATGGCAAAGATGGAGTACTTGCACCACTTATTAAACAACTCACAGAGGCTGCTTTAGAAGCAGAACTTGAATCACATCTAGCTAAAGAGATAAAAAACCGCAAAAATGGCAAATCTTCAAAAACAATGAAGAGTTCAGTTGGCGAGTTTGAACTAGTGGTTCCAAGAGATAGAAAAGGGACATTCGAACCTCAAATCGTTAAAAAGTATCAAACTTATATGAGCGATCAAATAGAGCAGAAAATACTATTACTCTATGCTCTTGGAAACTCCTATAGCCAGATAGCCCAGCATATTAAAGAACTTTATGGTATTGAATTTTCCAAAGCCACTATTAGTGCTGTTACAGATAAGATTATTCCAATGTTAAAAGAGTGGCAGCAAAGACCATTAGAGGCAGTATATCCTTTCATTTGGCTTGATGCAATACACTATAAAATCAAAGATAATGGTAAATATGTTAATAAAGCTGTTTATACTATTCTTGGAGTAAATTTGGAAGGCAAAAAAGAGATATTGGGACTTTATCTATCAGAGTCTGAAGGTGCCAATTTCTGGCTATCTATTTTAACAGATTTAAACAATAGAGGAGTCGAAGATATACTTATTATCAGTGGATGGACTCAAAGGGTTTTCAGAGGCTATCAATGCAATATTTCCTAAGACCGAAGTGCAACTTTGCATTATTCATCGTCCGAGCGAAGCGACAACCCCGCAGGCGAAGCCGAGGACAATAAGAAATTCCCTTAAATATGTAGCTTCTAAAGACTCCAAAGAGTTCATGAAAGACCTTAAAAAAGTGTATCAGGCAATATCCAAAGAGGCTGCCGAAACGGAATTGGATCGGCTTGAAGAGAAATGGGGCAAAAAATACCCCATTGTTATCAACTCGTGGAGAAATAAATGGGAAAATCTCTCCTATTATTTCAAATATCCTGAAGATATCCGTCGTATCGTCTATACTACAAATATCATAGAATCTGTCCATCGACAGTTTCGAAAACTTACTAAAACAAAAGGAGCGTTTCCCAATGAAAACAGCCTTTTAAAGCTGCTCTATCTTGGTATTCAGAATGCTCAAAAAAAGTGGACAATGCCAATTAGAAACTGGAGTCTTACTCTCTCCCAATTGGCTATATTTTTTGAAGGAAGACTCGAGAAAGCTCTCGAGCTATGATATAATCCTATGAACTATCGGTGACACAAAATTATGAACGGTCTCTTTTAAAATTATGAATAATGTATTTGTTATTTTTTAGTGTTTAAATAATCTTTTTTACTAAAAAAAATTTTACTATAGGATTATAAAACGCCTAAAATCTAGAGTGGATTTATAGGCGTTTTATAAACTGTTTTACTGTTTAATTTCCCTAGTTTCATCTGGATCCATTTCTAAGATAGTCCAAGGAAGTCCCTGCTTGTTAAGCTCTTCCATAAATGGATCTGGATCGAACTGTTCCATATTCCATACTCCCGGTTTATACCACTTTTTTGTTAAAATCATTTTTGCGCCTATCATTGCAGGTACCCCTGTAGTGTAGCTAACACACTGGCTATAGACCTCTTTGTAAGCTTCTTGATGGTCGCAGATGTTGTAGATATAAACTTTTCTTCTTTTTCCATCTTTTATACCTTCGCAGACTACTCCTATGTTCGTTTTTCCTTTTGTTCTAGCGCCCAGGCTTGCAGGGTCTGGCAAAAGAGCTTTTAAAACGTGCAAAGGTACCACTTTGCATCCGTCTACTTCTATAGGATCTATTCTTGTCATTCCAACATTATCTAAAACTTTTAGATGTGTTAGATAACTTTCGCTAAATGTCATCCAAAATCTTATCCTTTTTAAACCCTTTATATGTTTTACTAAAGACTCTTCCTCTTCATGATACAGAAGATAACTATCTTTTGGTCCAATTTCAGGATAATTCCAAACCATTTTAAGTTCCATAGGTTCTGTTTCTATCCATTTGCCGTTTTCCCAATATCTTCCTTTTGAGTTAACTTCACGTATGTTTATTTCGGGATTGAAGTTGGTTGCAAAAGGGTATCCGTGATCTCCAGCGTTACAATCGAGTATATCAATATAGTGAATTTCATCAAAATAGTGTTTTTGGGCGTATGCAACAAAAACGTTGGTAACCCCCGGATCAAATCCGCTTCCAAGCAAAGCCATTATACCTCTTTGTTTGTAAGGCTCATGCAGAGCCCACTGTTCTTTGTATTCAAATTTTGCGGTATCTGGATGTTCGTAGTTTGCAGTATCGAGATAATCGACTTTTGTTTCCATACAGGCTTCCATTATGGTAAGGTCCTGATAAGGAAGAGCTACGTTTATTACTAGATTTGGTTTAACAAGATTTATAAGATCTATAAGTTCGTTTAGATTATCTGCATCTACTTTGGCAACATTGATATCTAGATTCCATTTATCTTTTATCTCTTGTTTAATCTCTTCGCATTTGCTCAAAGTTCTGCTTGCTAATGTAATTTCATTGAAAACATCTTTATTTAAGGCGCATTTATGTGCTACGACTCTACCTACGCCTCCGGCACCTATGATAAGAACTCTGTTCATTTTCGTCCTTTTATATATTTTTTTAAGATTATATCAATTAATGGATTAAAAAAATCCTCATATTAAGCATATATATCGATATGGCCGTTGTTTTTTGGATTTTTTTCTCTCTTTTTCTCTTCACTTTTTGCTTTTAGTTTTTTACGTTTTTTATGTAGCCAAGTTCTATATGGGAGCTTTTCGTCTTTCATCTTAAAAATTCTGTAGACCTCTTCTATAGTAAAGTTTGCCATTTTAAATCCTTTGGCATTTTTTCTATTGTACCAAAAATGGGATTTAAAAAAGTATTATTGTGTGTCAAGAAGAGTGAGTTTTGTTACTCTTTTTTTAGTTTTTCATAAATCTTTTTCTTTCTTAGTTCGATACCCAAAAGAGGTCTTCTAGTAAGGTCAGGAAAAGCTCCTTTTTGCCCTTTGCCTTCAACTCCATGACAGCCAACACAGTTTCCATAAAAGAGCATTGCCCCCTCTTTTACCCATTCAGGGTGAGATGGCTTAAAACCTTGCAAAGTTGCCATATATGCAGCTATCTTTTTTGCATCCTCTTTTGAAACATAACCGCCGTCCATTGCACCTGATGGATAGTTTAGAATATTTGAACCGTTGTTTATAACGTCTATTGTATATTGTTCAAAATATTGTGGAGTATCTATGATTTTAAGCTCTTCTAAATACTCTTTTTCACTTTTTGTAATACTGCGTTCGTTTTTTATAATATTTTCTTTGAATACACTTTTTTCCCCTTTAGTAACAGTATAAATCAGAAATAGTAAAAAAGGTAGAATGAGAAGTAGATATCTCAAAAAGTACTCCTATAAAATATTTTTATAATAATTATAAGATAAATTCATTTAGATAATTTTTGTGTTTTGCAACTAAAGTTATATTTAAAATTTGTAAACTTTGCTACAATAGAGAAAAATATTTGAAGGAATCAAAATGAGTGAGACTATCCATATAGTATGTCCAAACTGTTTAAGTGTAAACAGACTTCCTAAAAAAGAGCATTATAATAAAGCTGTTTGTGGAAAATGTGGAGCTAATCTTTTAGATACACACCCCGTAAATCTTGAACCAAACTCTTTTATGACTCATATATCAAAAAATGACATTCTCGTAATTGTTGATTTTTGGGCGCCTTGGTGTGGACCATGTCAAATGATGGCTCCCGCTTTTGAGGAGGCTGCAAGGACTTTTCCTTTAAAGGCTAGATTTGTTAAAGTAAATACCCAAGATTATCCTCAGTTAAGTGCACAATTTGGCATTAGAGGTATTCCAACTATGATTGCTTTCAAAAACGGTCAAGAACTTGATAGGATTTCAGGAGCTATGCAAACCCAGCAGATTATACAGTGGGTTAGTAGATTTGTATAGAGGGTTCGAAGTTGGACTTCGAACCTTTGATTATTTAAATTTTGAAATATATTCTGAAACAGCTTCAATGTCACTATCGCTGTAAGATGCCACTTGGCCTTTCATAAGAGAGCCCATTCCGTAAACATTTCTTGTTCCTGCTTTATACCCTTTTAAAGCCTCAACAAGTTTATCCTTTTCCCATCCGCCAATAGGCGCAGATTTTCCTAAAGCTTTTTTTTCACCCTTTACTCCGTGACATCCGGCACATTTTTTATATAACGCGGCACCGTCCGCAGCCATTAAGCTAATAGCACCTGCAGCTATCAATCCTAAAATTGCCAACTTTTTCATCTTATCCTCCTACTAATAAAATTGCTAAAATAGCTCAAGAGATAAGCAGGTAAGACCCCATTTTATATAGATCACTGCCCATGGAAGGAGGGCAAATCTCAAAGGAGTTTGTCACCTGCTTACAATCCCAATAGGTTGATTGGGCGCTAAGCCCCTGTCACGATGGAGACAGGATGAAAGCAGGCGCCTGCTTATCTGTTGAGCTTATATTTTTTTCATTTGAAAGGAGGATTGGAATGCGTTGGTTTCTTGGAATCGATATCTCCAAAAGCAGTTTCGATACCACACTGTTAGATGGAAAAAGTGGCAAACTCCATCACGATAGATTCACAATGGACAAAGAGGGGCTCGATGCACTTATGAAGCATCTTACTCCTTTGCCCAAAGACTCTCTGTTTATCGTGATGGAATCAACCGGCATCTACCATCTTCCCTTGCTCGCTTTTTTGCTAGAACAAGGGTTTACATGCAGTGTGATCAATCCCACACTGCTCAAACACCACATCCAATCCTCTACACTGAGAAAGAGCAAGACCGACCGCAAGGACGCTTTGGCCATCGCCCGGTTTGCCTCGATGCACCATGCTTCGTTGAAGCCTGCAAATCTGGACGCTTTAAGAAGTATCCGACCTCTTCTAAGAGAGCGTGAAGCTCTCAGTAAAGAGGTAGCCAAACTCAAAACAGACATCAAAGCCTTGGTCGATCAGCTCTTTCCAGAACTTTCAAAGAACACCAATATCTTTACCCGGAGCATCTTGCATCTGCTCCTGCAAGCTCCTTCACGCAAACGCGTTAGGAACTTGAAGGAGAAGAAGATTCAGCGTATTTTAGACAAAGCCAGTGGCAACAAAGTTAGACTCTCAGCCAAAGAGATTCTTGCTTTGGCTAAAAACTCTATAGGCATCAACAATCCCCATCTAGAAACAGTACTCCAATCAAAAATCAGAAGATTGGAGCATGTCCAATCTGAGATTGAAACTCTCGAAAAAGCCATCGAAGAAGCCGTGAAGGAAGAAAGGCTCGATGATGATATCCACACCCTCACTTCCATCCCTGGTATTGGGACTACTACGGCTACAAACTTTGTTGCTGAAATTGGCTCTATCAAGCGTTTCGCTTCAGTCAAACAGCTTTGTGCCTTTATTGGGTTTGACCCAGCCATCCGTCAAAGTGGTAGCTCCATTGATAGCAAAGGACATATCTCCAAAAGGGGACACGCCTCGCTTCGAAGAACCCTTTGGCAGATGGCGATAGGAGTGATTCGATGCCTTCCCAAATACAAAGCCTATTATGAAAAGAAACGTCAAGAAGGCAAAACCTTCAAACAAGCTGTTGTCGCTGTGGGCAACAAATTGCTTCGTCTGCTATTTACGCTGTTAAAGAACAAAATGCCATTTCACGAGGAATTGGCTATGAAAGGTGTAACTGCGTAACACCTCTCTTATCTATTTTTGAAAGGGTTTGTTTATAGTTGACTCCTTTTATAGTGTTTAGTGTTAGTAAGTGTTTAGTGTTAGTAAAAGGTAAACCAACAGCTCCTATGCTCATTATGAAAAGACCTTGCTTTTCGGATTCGCATATAGTCGCTGTTTTCGCTCGGGCACGAACGATAAGCAGTTATCGTTTTAAGCCTTCGGCTTACCCTCGCTCATTTACCACCTTCTACCTTCTTCCTTCTCCCTTTTTAATTAACAGCTTGGAACGTTTCCGCTGTCGCTTGCATACTCGTAAACAAAATCGAAAAGGTGTTTAACCCAGCTATCTTTTATAGATTCAGGCTTTACTTTCGGACATATTTTATGAATCTCCTCTTTAAATTTGCCGGATTCATATATCTCTTCCCACTCATCTTGAGTATGCTTTGCAGCAAACTTTGCACCTGTCATTTTACATGGCTTTTTAAGCTTCTTTTGATAAAGCTTCTGTCCTTTCGCTACGTCTGCAAAAGCTGCGCTACTTATGAAACTTATACCAAGCATTGCTGTTAGAAACAGTGCTATGAACTTTTTCATCTCAACCTCCTTTTTGATTTATTACGAGTAGTATAGAGGATAATTGTGAAATAATTGTGGAGAGTACTATTTTATTCTTCCTATTACTCTATATTTTTCCCAGTAGATATTTATAGCTTTTTTAAGCTCTTTATCAGAGAGTTTACTTCTCTTTTTTACCCCTTTTAGTTTTAGATACTCTTTTGGCATTATAGATTTTTTGGGATTGGGATTTTTTAGATACTCATAAAGGGCTTTTTTGACTCTTTTTTCGCTACTGTATTTAAGAAGATACGCAAAAAAGAGTTTTTTCAGGTCTGGGCCGAAGATTTTGTGGCAATTTACGCAGTTTTTTTCGTAAATATTTCCAAAACCTAAACTTACAAGTAAAAGTAAAATACCAACAATTTTTACCATCTCAAAATTACCTCCGTACCCTCTTTCTCTTTTGATTTTATCTCAATATCGATACTGAATTCTTTTGCAATCATATATACTATATTTAAGCCTATCCCGAAACCTCCTTCGCTTTGATTGAATCTTTTATATCTTTTAAACATATCTTTTATTTTCTCTTTAGGTATTCCTATACCGGTATCTTTGATACTTAGATATCTATCTTTTAATGTTATATATATTTTACCGCCAACTCTGTTGTATTTGATAGCGTTTGAAAGAATGTTGTCTATCAGTTTTGCCATCTTCTTTTTATCCGCCTCAATAAATATATCTTCGTTTATATTTAGTACAAAATCAATTTTTTTAGATTGTGCCAAAATTTTAAAGTAAGATACACGCTGCAGTAAAAGTTCTTTTAGATTTACATTTTCTATGATTGAACTTATTTTTTTATGAAGTATAAGATATGTTAAATCTTGATAAATATTTGAGATAGTTCTAGCCGCTATATCGATACGGTTTATCTTTTTTTGTAGTTTTTCGTCTATTTTGTGTTTATCTATCGTTTCTATATTGGCCAAAATTGCACTAATAGGAGTATTTAGCTCGTGGGTAGTATCTTTTATGAAGTTATCTAGCAGCATAAAACTCTCTTTCATCGGTTTTAAAAAGAGTTTTGTCAAAAAATATCCTATAAATCCCATAAATATCAAAAACAGAAAACCGAAAATAAAGATGTTTTTTATAGTGTTTTTTAGCCACTCTTCGTTGTCTTCAACCTCTATAACAACATATTTAGTTCCTAGATAGTAGGCATCTGGCTCTTTTATGAAGTGTATCTTTTTACCGGTTTTATAGATAACTTTGTCAAGCTTTACACTATTGTTTTCTAGCAAAGAGAATATTTTTACATGATCTGCATCATATATAGCCGATTTAAATCCGCTATATCTGGGATAGTGAAGATCTTCTCCCAAACTTTGGTGCATCTCTTTTAATCTGTATATCACATCTTTTGCATATTCTGTTAGTTTGGGCCTTATCTGGGAAAACATCAGATTTTTTTGAAAATTGTAATACAGAGTAGATACTAGTGATAGGATAATAATAGCTAAAAAGATATATAATGATAAAAAATATATTAAAGATTTCTTTTCGCTAGGCAATAAATTTGTATCCATGCTTTTTTATACTTAATATTTTATCTTTTCCCAAAATTTTTCTGAGATTTTTTATATAAGTTCTTAGAGAACTATCGCTTGCAGTTTCTTCATAATCCCAAAGATTATTGTATATCTCCTCATGAGAAATAACGCGATTTTTATTTTTTAGAAAGAGTTTTAATAGTCTTTTCTCTTTTTGGTTTAGAGGAACTGTTTTGTTATCTTTAAATAGTTCCGAACTGTTTAGATCGAAAATAAAATTATCATCGATTTTTACAAGATTTTCTTTTGTGTCAAACTCTCTTTTTAAGAGCGTTTCTATTCTTAGTTTGAGTTCTTTTAAAGCAAAAGGTTTTCTTATATAGTCGTCACATCCACTTTTATACCCTTTTTCCAGATCATCAACAGAATTTAGAGAAGTTATAAAAATAGCTGGGATATTGTTTTCTTTTCTAACTTTTTTTAAAATCTCAAAACCGTTTATCCCCGGTACCATAACATCTAAAAGTAAAATATCATAACTGTTTTCATATATCTTTTCATAAGCTTCATCCGAGTTATATGCTGTATCCACCTCAAATCCCTCATCTTCTAGATACTCTTTTATAGTTTCGCTTAAGTTCAAATCATCTTCTAAAAGCAATATTTTCGCTTTTTGCATTATAATCCTCTTTTAAGTATTAAGTAAATACCAATAGATATAATATCAAAAAAAGTAGAGGGTAGAAATGGGATGTAAGAAATGTAGTAAGGGTGAACTTCTCTATCTTCTTGGTTTTGCAATGATGGTTATAGCTTTTAATCAACTCTCTATAGGTTGTGTTGAAGTGGAAGAAAGCTCTTCATATATGCTTTTTGGTGCCGGTTTTTTGATAATGGCACTAGGTGCTTATATCAAGTCTAATAAGTAATAATTTAGATTTAAACTATATTTTTATTTTTATCTACTATAATTTTTTATAATCCCCATAAAGGCTAATTTTATGGCTGTAACAAACGCTGAGATTGCCGCAATTTTTAAAAAAACGGCCGATCTTTTGGAGATAAAAGGAGAAAATCCTTTTAAAATCAGGGCTTACAGAAATGCGGCTAGAACTATAGAAAATATTGGAAAATCTATATCGGATTTAGTAAAAGAGGGATATGATCTAACAAAACTCCCGGGTATCGGCCATGATTTGAGCGAATATTTAAGAGAAATTACAACTACAGGAAAATTTTCAAAATTGGAGGAACTTGAAAAGGAGATACCGCCTCATCTTGTAGAGATGTTGGCCATCGAAGGGCTTGGTCCCAAAAGGATTAAAACACTTTATGAAAAATTGCATATTGAATCTATGGAAGATCTTAAAAGAGCCGCTAGCAGTAAAGAGATTGAAAAACTTCCTGGTTTTGGTCCGACTTTGGTTAAAAAGATATTAAAGGGTATAAAACTTGCTAAAAAAGTGGGAGAGAGATTTAGATATGATGTTGCCGAAAATTATGCTAAAGATTTGGTAGAGTATCTAAAGAAGATAGAAGGTATTATCTTCATTGAAGTGGCTGGAAGCTATAGAAGAAAAAAAGAGACAGTGGGTGATCTTGATATTGTGATAGCGGCAAAAAATTGGGATGAAGTTACGAATCATTTTGTAAAATATGAAGGTGTTAAGGAGATTGTTTCAAAGGGGCCTACTAGAAGCACCGTTATACTAAAATCAAATTTGCAGGTCGATTTAAGAAGTGTTCCCGAAGATAGTTTCGGAGCCGCTTTGCACTACTTTACAGGTTCCAAAGCTCACAATATAGCGATAAGAAAGATTGGCGTAAAACTTGGTCTTAAAATCAATGAATACGGGGTTTTTAAGGGATCGCAAAGAGTTGCCGGTAAAAGTGAGGAAGAGTTATATAAAAGTGTTGGTCTTTGTTATATAGAACCAGAACTTAGAGAAAATAGAGGCGAGATAGAGGCAGCTCAAGAGGGCAAACTTCCTAAACTTGTAACTTTAGAAGATATAAAAGGAGACCTTCATATCCATACTAAATATACGGACGGCAAAAACAGTATAGAAGAGATGGCAAAAGCCGCAATGGATAGAGGTTACGAATATATTGCTATTACCGATCATTCAAAAAGGGTAACTGTAGCGAAAGGATTAGATGAAAAGAGAGTTTTGGAACAGATTGAAGAGATCGAAAGAATAAATGAGAAACTTAAAAACATCACTATCCTAAAAGGTATCGAAGTAGATATTTTGGAAGATGGAACTTTGGACTTGAGTGATGAGGTCTTAAAAAGACTCGATATAGTGGTTGGAGCTATTCATTTTAAGTTCAATCTCTCAAGAGAGAAACAGACTAAGAGAATTTTAAAAGCTATGGATAATCCCTATTTTAATATTTTGGCACATCCTACAGGAAGGCTTATTGGAGAGAGAGAAGGGTATATGTTTGATATTGAAAAGGTTTTTACTTATGCAAAACAAAACGGTTGTTTTTTTGAGATAAATGCCCAGCCTGAGAGGTTAGACTTAAGCGACATATATGTTAAAATGGCAAAAGATATGGGGATAAAAATGGCCGTATCAACTGATGCGCACAATATTTTTACACTCGATTATATGAAATACGGTATTTATCAAGCAAGAAGAGGGTGGTGTGAAAAAGAGGATATTTTAAATACTAACTCTTTAAACAGTTTGAAAAAATTGCTCGAGCGATAAAATGATGAAGTACTTAAAAATTTGAAGGAGACAATGTGAACATTCAAACTCCTTTTTTAACGGTAGATGGGATAATTAAAATTTTTAACAAAGACAGGTTTGAAGGAATAGTTTTGATTGAGAGAAAAAATCCACCTTTAGGTCTTGCTCTTCCCGGCGGTTTTGTAGATGTGGGCGAGAGTGTTGAAGAGGCATTGATAAGAGAGATGAAAGAAGAGACTCTATTAGATGTAAATATAGAGAGACTTTTAGGTGTTTATAGCGCTCCAGATAGAGATCCAAGGTTTCATACCGCTTCTTGCGTATTTGTTTGTAACGCGATGGGAGTTCCGGTTGGAAGTGATGACGCAAAAAAAGCTATGGTCTATAAACTAGAAGAGATTTTGTTTGATAAACTTGTTTTTGATCATGAAAAAATTTTAAAAGACTTTATAAGAGGATTATGAGAGTACTTAAAAAAGAGATCTCTATCTGTTATGAGATAAAAAAGTCAAAGTTTTTAACATATTTAGTGCATTATGAAGATTTTTATAAAACTATAGAAAAACTAAGAAAAGAGCACCCAAAAGCTATACACTATGTTTGGGCTTATAGATATCTTAAAGATGGACAGATTGTGGAAAACCAGAGTGATGACGGTGAACCTAAAAATACGGCCGGCAAGCCTGCGCTAAATGTTTTAACTTCCCAAAATCTCATAAATTGTGCCGTCATTATCGTAAGATATTTCGGAGGAATAAAACTTGGAGCTTCAGGACTTGTCAAAGCCTATACAAAAGCTGTAACCGAAGCTGTTTTGAGCGCGGAATTTGAAAAATATATAGAGTATGAAAATCTAAAAGTCAGCACTCGTTATGAGAATTTTTCCAAACTGGAGTATCTGTTGAAAAATTTTGAAGCAAGGATTGTAAAAAAAGATTTTACGGAAAAAGATGTGATATTGGATATTGCAATCGAAAAAAATAAAAAAGAGTCGCTATTTGAAAGAATAAAAGAGTTAATTACAGCTTTTTTATAATGAGATCTATTTCTTGTAAGTTTAAAAAAAGAGCTCTACAGTAACAACTTTTAAGACATAATGATTTTTAAGAGTAAGGAAGTATTAGTGGCGGAGCCGACGGGACTCGAACCCGCGACCTCCGGCGTGACAGGCCGGCATTCTAACCAACTGAACTACGGCTCCAAAGAATACAGCATTTAACCGCTTTTTTTCTATGCAATCGCTTAAGCTCTACTTAAACAAAAAAGCTTCTTAGTGTGTTGCTTTTTTTGACAAGCAGTTGTCAAAAAAAAGTCTTATGGTGGTCGCTAGTGGACTCGAACCACTGACCACTTGCTTGTAAGGCAAGCGCTCTACCAACTGAGCTAAGCGACCGATATATGGCGACCCCTAGGGGATTTGAACCCCTGTGACCACCGTGAAAGGGTGGCATCCTTGGCCACTAGATGAAGGGGTCATAGCGAAAAAAAGCCTTTAGCTAAAACTAAAATCTTAGCTAAAGGCTTAAGTGGTGACCCGTGTTGGATTCGAACCAACGGCCCTCTCCTTAAAAGGGAGATGCTCTACCAGCTGAGCTAACGGGTCAAAGTGCTTTAAGAGTCCCTCTTTCGGGCTTTCCGTTGCAAACGTGAGTGAAATTATAAGCAAAAAAATTTCATTTGTCAATACTTTTTTGGAAAAAATTTCAAAAATTTTTTCCAAAATTCTAAAAAAGCTCCTCTTGAGCAATATCAAATAGAAGTTTTATAGCATACATTGAAGCTTGAAACTGTATATAATTTCTATCACCGCTAAAATGAAGAGTTTCCACTATCTCTTTGTCTTTGCTCTTTGCGCCTATTACTACAGTACCTACGGGTTTTGTAGGAGTGGCGCCTCCGGGACCGGCTATACCGCTTATAGCCAATGCAAAATCGCTTTCACTAACTTTTAAAGCCCCTTTAAGCATTTCCCGTACGGTTTCTTCGCTAACTGCTCCATGTTCTTTTAATGTATTTATTTTTACTCCAAGCCATGCACTTTTAATCTCGTTTGCGTAAGTAACCAAAGAGCCTTTAAAAACGTTAGAACTTCCGGGAAATTTTGTTAGCATTGAGGCTAAAAGTCCTCCTGTACAACTTTCGGCAAAGGTTATATGCTTTTTAGTTGCGCTAAGTCTTTCTATTAGGTATTCAAAAATATTTTCTGCTACTACAAGATTATTTGGCATAAGTAGTTTTGCATTTTGCACAAACATTGCAAGATCGCCAAATTTAGAGTTTTTTGCGTAAACTCTTATCCATTTGTTCGTAACTTCGGTATATGTTAGATTAATTTCATACGTATTTGCAAGATTGGAAAGCTTTTTTTCTATCTCATTTAAATCGATATTAAAAATATTTAAAACAGCATATTCGACTCTATTCTCTAAAAAAATTGGAGGAAGTTTTTTAAGTTCTTCAACCTTTATAACGTTAATTTTTCGTTCGTCTTCTATTAAAAAAGAGTTTTTTTCAAATTTTTGGCTTTTAGAAGGTATTAAAATATTATTTTCCGCAATAAGAGTATCGTCAAAAATAGTAGCTACTATTTTGCTAACTATAGGGTAAGTTGAAGAGTTTGTCGCTATTAAAATATTATTATATTTTTGATAAGCTTCACTTATTTCTATAAAAAGATCTTTGTCGTTATCCTCTAAAAAGATTAGTGAATCGATTATTCCAAATTTTGCGTAGGATTCTCTTTTGATGTATTCAATAAATTCCTGATTCTCTTTTAAATTTTTTCCTACGGTTATCAATATGTTTTTCATGGTTTATTCCTTAGATTGGTGGGTGATCCTCATTACTCAATATTATATCCAAATCTCAGCGCTTCTTAATTACATTTTTTGTAAAATAAGCATATTTTAAAATATTCTTAAAGAGGAAAATATATGGATTATAAAGATACTCTTCTTTTACCGAAAACCACTTTCCCGATGAGAGGAAATCTTCCTCAAAACGAACCTAAAAGATATAAAAGTTGGTTTGAAAAAGATGTTTATAAAAAGATGATAAAAAACAGAGAAAATAGAGAACTATTTACGCTTCATGATGGACCTCCCTATGCAAACGGACATATACACATTGGACATGCGCTAAATAAAATCTTAAAAGATATAATAGTCAAATTCAACTATTTTAGCGGTAATGCGGTGAGATTTACTCCGGGTTGGGATTGTCACGGACTTCCTATAGAACAGCAGATAGAAAAAAAGCTAGGAACTAAGAAAAAAGAGTCTTTGCCAAAAACGAAAATTAGAGAGCTTTGCAGAGAACACGCAAAAAAGTTTGTTCAGATACAAAAAGAGGAGTTTAAGTCATTAGGTGTGGTGGCCGATTGGGAAAAGCCATATTTAACTATGGATTTTACATTTGAGGCAAACATCTACAGAGCATTATGCGAAATAGCCAAAAAAGGTCTTTTGGTTGAGAGGAACAAACCGGTTTACTGGAGTTGGGCGGCAAAAACTGCTTTGGCAGAAGCTGAAGTAGAGTATGAGGACAAAGTTTCTCCTTCTATTTACGTAGCCTTTTGGCTAAAGGATGAAGCGCTAAAAAATATAGAAGAAGATAAGGCCGCTATAGTTATATGGACTACTACTCCTTGGACACTTCCTGCAAACGTAGCAGTTGCTCTAAATCCTCAAGAGAAGTATGTTTTAACTAAGGACGGCTATATAGTTGCCGAAAAACTGTATGAAAACTTAAAAGAAAAAGGTGTGGTAAAAGGGGATATTAAAAAAGAGATTGAAGCAAAAAATTTGGAAGGGCTTTTTGCCGAAAATCCACTTAACAAAAGAGAATCTAAAATAGTTCTTGGTGAACATGTAACCATGGATAGCGGAACAGGAGCAGTTCATACGGCTCCGGGACATGGTGAGGATGACTATAGAGTTGGTCTTAGATATGGCCTTGAGATTATAATGCCTGTCGATGATGAGGG
The DNA here is from genome assembly GCF_014466985.1 of Nitrosophilus labii. Lineage (NCBI taxonomy): Bacteria > Pseudomonadati > Campylobacterota > Epsilonproteobacteria > Nautiliales > Nitratiruptoraceae > Nitrosophilus > Nitrosophilus labii. Next base: position 1,405,628 of record NZ_AP022826.1, on the reverse strand, counting down.
AAGATTTGATGAAACTATTATAAGAGAAAATCTTTTGCCTAACCCTCAGGAGTTTGTAGGGGTTAACGTTTTTGAAGCAAATGATAAGATTTTAGAGCTTTTAGGAGATAAGCTTTTATTAAAAGAGGAGATAAAACACTCATATCCTCACTGCTGGAGAACACACAAACCTGTAATTTTCAGGGCTACAAAACAGTGGTTTATAGCTGTTGACAAAGCTCCAAAAGGAGAAGAAAAGAGTTTAAGGGAGTTGGCTTTAAAAGAGATAGAAAAAACACTGTTTTATCCTGAGTGGGGTAGAAATAGACTAAAATCGATGGTAGAAAATAGACCGGATTGGTGCATAAGCCGTCAGCGTGACTGGGGAGTTCCGATAGCTTTTTTTAGAAATAAAAAGACGGGAGAAGTCGTATTAGATGAGAAAGTTTTAAACTATATAGCAATGATTTTTGAAAAATTTGGAGCGGATGCTTGGTACTCCTTTGAGATAAAAGATCTGTTATACCCTGGAAGCGGTCTCAATCCGGAAGATCTAGAGAAAGTAAACGATATTTTAGATGTTTGGTTTGATAGCGGCTCTACTTGGTATGCGGTTTTAAAGAGTGGAAAATATGATTGCGGGAGATATCCAGCCGAACTCTATCTTGAGGGAAGTGATCAACATAGAGGATGGTTTCAAAGCTCTTTGTTGGTAAGTTCTGCTATAGAGCATAAAGCTCCTTTTAAAGCGATCCTTACCCATGGATTTACGGTTGATGAGAAGGGTGAAAAGATGAGTAAATCCAAAGGCAACGTTGTTGCTCCGCAAGATGTTGCCAAAAAATTCGGTGTAGAGATCCTACGCCTTTGGGTAGCGATGAGCGATTATCAAAGCGATCTCAAAATAAGCGAAAACATTTTAAAACAGATTGCCGAGCAGTATAGAAAACTTAGAAATACATTTAGATTTATGCTGGCAAATATTAACGATCTTGAGAGTATTATAGAAGATTTTGGAGTTTTAGATAAATGGATTCTTAAAAAGGCAAAAGAGATTCTGGATGAGGTTGAGAATAATTTTAAAAATTATGAGTTTTCAAAAGGTTTCAATCTGTTAAATAATTTTATCGTTAACGAATTTAGCGGAATTTATCTAGATGTTTGTAAAGACAGACTCTATTGTGACGCTCTTGATGATCCTCACAGGCGTGCTAGTCAAAGCGCTATGGCTTTGATTGCAAGATCGCTTTTAGGACTTATTGCACCTGTTTTGACATATACGGCTGATGAGATAGTAGAGCATGCGCCGAAAGTGTTAAAAGATAACAAAGAAGATATTTTTGACTTCGAATATATCTCTTTGCCTAAAATTGAAAGTGATTTTGATGAAGAGTTTATGCTTGAGGCGAGAAGAAAATTCAATGAAATAGTAGATAGTCTTAAAAAAGAGAAAATCGTTAAAAACTCTCTTGAACTTGTTATAGCAACTAATAGTAACAAGGTTTTGAGCCTTCCTGAGACTGAAAGAGAGGACTGGTTTATCGTTAGCGGCGTGGATAAAGAGATAGGCGAGGAGATTTTGGGAAGTTTCGAGGTTGGTAAAGAGAAGTTTGATATAAGAAGAGCTGCAATGCATAAGTGTCCGAGATGTTGGAAATACAAGGCTTTAGAGGATAACGGACTTTGTGATAGATGTAAAAAGGTGATAGATGGATCTAACTAAACCGGTTTCGGCTGAAGCGATAATTTTGGCGATACTATTTTTTGTAGTAATAACGGGTATGGGGATATTTTTTGTAAACAGATATAGGAGGAAGAGTTGATTACTTTAAAAGAGGCTTTGCGGTTAAATAAAGATGAACTAAAAGAACTTAAAAAAGATTTGGTTGAAAAAATTGAAGAGACCAGAGATATAAATGCATATATTGATGTAAAAGAAGCAGGAGAGGGTATTCCTATAGCTATAAAAGATAATATTCAGGTAGAGGGATGGAGTATCACTTGTGCAAGTAAAATCTTGCAAGGATATGTTGCTCCTTATAACGCCACAGTTGTAGAAAAGTTAAAAAGTTCCGGACTTTCGCCATTTGGTAGGACAAATATGGATGAGTTTGCTATGGGAAGTTCTACAGAAACCAGTTTTTACGGAAAAACTCTAAATCCGAAAGATCACTCTAGAGTACCTGGAGGAAGTAGTGGTGGAAGTGCCGCTGCAGTAGCTGCCGGAGTGGCTATTGCCGCTCTTGGAAGCGATACTGGAGGAAGTATACGCCAACCTGCTGCTTTTTGTGGAATCGTAGGTATGAAACCTACTTACGGAAGAGTTAGCAGATATGGTCTTGCCGCATACGGTAGTAGTTTAGATCAGATAGGTCCTATGACTCAAAATGTTGAAGATGCCGCTCTTCTTTATGACATAATAGCGGGATATGATCCAAAAGACAGCACAAGTGCTCAGATAGAGCATATTCCGGTAGCGCCAAATTTAAATCCTAACAGAAAAATGAAAATAGGTATTGTTCCGAACTATATTAAAGATGCGAGCGATGAAGTTCAAAAGGCGTATGATAAAGCAATAGAAGCTTTAAAAAGAGAGGGACATACAATAGTTGAAGTCTCTTTAATGGATGCAAAATACGACATTGCGGCATATTACATTACCGCAATGGCGGAAGCTAGTACTAATCTTAGTAGATATGACGGGGTTAGATACGGATTTAGAGCCGAAGCAAAAAGTTTAAAAGAGATGTATCAAAAAACTAGAACCGAAGGTTTTGGAGACGAGGTAAAAAGAAGAATCCTTCTTGGAACATTTGTACTATCTAGCGGCTATTACGATGCTTACTACATAAAAGCGCAAAAAGTAAGATACTTGATAAAAGATGAGTATAAAAAAGTTTTTGAAGAGGTAGATCTTATACTATCACCAGTTGCTCCAACTGTTGCTTTTGAGTTTGGAAGTAAAAAGAGTCCTCTTGAGATGTATCTTAGCGACGTATATACTATAGGGGTCAATCTTGCTGGACTCCCTGCTATAAGTTTGCCTGTTGACGAAACTAAAGAAGGGCTTCCTGTTGGGCTTCAACTAATAGGAAAACATTTTGACGAGCAGTCTGTTTTTGATGGCGCTATGAGTTTGGAAAGAGCGTTGAAATAGTTTAGTAGTAGGTTAGTAATTGGTTTATTGGTATATTAGTGTATTGGTAGATAATAAATAGAGAGTTAAGTTACGAAACGAACTTAGAGGAGAGAAAATGAGAATCAGAAAAAGAGCCTTAACTTTTGAAGATGTACTTTTGGTTCCCAAACATTCAAAAGTTTTGCCTAAAGAGGTAGATATTAGAACTAGACTTACTAAAAATGTAACTTTAAATATACCTTTGGTTTCCGCTGCTATGGATACTGTAACAGAGCATAGAGCGGCGATTGCTATGGCAAGACTAGGGGGTATAGGAATAATTCATAAAAATATGGATATAGAGTCACAAGTTTTAGAGATAAAAAGAGTTAAAAAAAGCGAGAGCGGAGTTATCATAGATCCTATCTTTGTACATCCTGAAGCTACTTTAGAAGATGCGGAAAAATTGATGAGCGAGTATAAAATAAGCGGCGTTCCCGTAGTTGATCAGCACAAAAAACTTTTAGGAATTTTAACTAACAGGGATATGAGATTTGAGAGAGACTATACGAAAAAAGTTAGTGAAGTGATGACTAAAGCTCCTCTTGTGACTGCGAAACAGGGAACCACTCTTGAAGAGGCTGCTGAAATTATGCATAAACATAAAATAGAAAAATTACCTATTGTTGATGATGAAGGATATCTAAAAGGACTTATCACTATCAAAGATATTAAAAAACGGATCGAGTATCCAAACGCCAATAAAGATGCTTACGGAAGATTAAGAGTTGGAGCGGCTATAGGAGTAAATCAGCTTGAACGTGCTCGTGCTTTGGTTGAAGCGGGAGTTGACGTTTTAGTTTTAGATTCGGCTCACGGACATTCTCAAGGAATTATCGATACTCTAAAAGCCATAAAAGATACTTTAGAGATAGATGTTATTGCTGGAAACGTAGCTACTGCGGAGGCTACGGCCGACTTGATTGAAGCTGGGGCTGATGCTGTAAAAGTTGGAATAGGTCCGGGTAGTATATGTACTACAAGAATCGTAGCTGGAGTTGGTGTTCCTCAAATAAGCGCTATTGACGAGTGTGCCCAGGTTGCTATGGAGTATGATGTTCCTATAATTGCTGATGGCGGTATAAAATATTCGGGAGATGTGGCCAAAGCTTTGGCTGTTGGGGCTAGTTCGGTTATGATAGGAAGTTTATTAGCTGGAACCGAAGAGAGTCCTGGAGAAGTAGTAATGTATCAGGGACGACAATATAAGACATACAGAGGGATGGGAAGTATAGGCGCTATGACGAAAGGAAGTACTGATAGATATTTTCAAGAAGGAACCGCTGCTGATAAACTTGTTCCTGAGGGTATAGAGGGAATGGTTCCTTACAGAGGAAAAATTTCCAACGTAGTACACCAGCTTATTGGTGGTCTTAGATCATCTATGGGTTATGTAGGTGCTAAGGATATAAAAAATTTTCAAGAGAGAGCAGAATTTGTTGAGATCACTTCAGCCGGTCTGAAAGAGTCTCATGTTCACGATGTAACTATCACAAAAGAGGCGCCAAACTATCATGTATAAACCCTTTGGGTTTATACTAACTTCAAAACTTCGATTTCTTATAGATAATTTATCTCTTTATTAACCGCTCTTGGGTATAATAGGGCAATTTTCAAAAATAGGATGAGGTTATAATTGGAAATAACTACAAAAAAAGCTAAATTTACAAATCCACTATATTTAGAGAGCGGAAGGATCTTAGAGCCTTATGAGATTGTTTATGAAACTTATGGTGAACTAAACGAAGAAAAAAGCAATGCAATCTTGGTCTGTCATGCTCTTAGCGGTTCTCATCATGCCGCAGGAAGATATGAGGGAGATAGAAAACCTGGATGGTGGGATTCATTAATAGGCGACGGCAAAGCAGTAGATACTACAAAGTTTTTCGTTATCTGTACAAACGTAATAGGAAGCTGCTTTGGCTCTACTGGGCCTTTGTCACCTATGTATCCCGATAACAAACCTTATAGATTCAAATTTCCCGTAGTAACTATTAAAGATATGGTAAAAGCTCAACGCATACTTCTTTCCAAACTTGGAATCGATAAAATTCACGCAGTAATCGGCGGATCGATGGGAGGTATGCAAGCGCTTAGATTTGCGGTTGATTTCCCGGGGTTGGCAAAACATATCATCTCTTTAGCGGCCACTCACGCAACAAGACCTTGGGTTATAGCTTTCAATAAAGTAGCTCAAGAAGCAATTTTAAGAGACCCTTTGTTTAAAGATGGAAACTATGAACCTGAAGAACTAAAAGAGCAAGGATTAAGCGGACTTGCTATAGGAAGAATGGCCGGACATATAAGTTTTTTGAGTCACTACTCAATGGATAGAAAATTTGGCAGAGCTTATGTGGCTAATGAAGGTTTATACGAGCTTTTTGGAAGATTCGAAGTAGAAAGATATCTAGAATATAACGGTTACAACTTCTCTAAATGGTTTGATCCGCTAAGTTATCTTTATATAACCAAGGCGATTAATATTTTCGATTTAAGTCGAGGTTTTGACTCTTTGGAAGAGGCATTAGAAGTTGTCAGATCAAAACTTTATCTTATAGGTTTTGAAAAAGATATACTCTTTTTGCCAGAAGAGATGAAAGAGATTAAAGAAGCTATGGATAAGGTTGGCAAGTGTGAACTTGCTGAGTATTATGAAGTAAAAAGCGATTATGGTCATGACTCCTTTTTGGTTGAAGTAGATAAGTTCAGTGACTATATAAACGCGATAATCGAGGAAAAGATATGACAAGTAAAGAGTTTGAAGAAAAAATTGAGTATGCAAAAAAAATGTTAGAGTCTTTGATGAATCCCGAAATCACGCTTGCTGAAAGCGTTAAACTTTATAAAGAGGGTATTAAAGCTTTAAAAGAGGCGCAAGAGCTCCTTGAAAACGCGAAGCTTGAGATTGAAGAGGTTGAAAAAGAGACGCAAAACGGTGAGTAAGGAAGTATAAAGTTAACGGTAAACTCATTTTTTAAATCGAAAATAAAGAGAGTCTATATGAAAGTAGCGGTACTACAAACGGCCTATCTTGGAATGAGCTCGAATAGATTGGACTACTACCTTAGAGCGTGTAAACTAAAAGATGTAAAACTTTTGTTGCTTGGCGAGTATGTTTTAAATAGATTTTTTAAAGAGCTTGAAAAGACTCCGCTAAGTATGATCAAAGAACAGAGTTTGCACCAGATAAAAAATTTAAAAGAGTTGGCGAAAAAATATGAACTTACTATTGTTGCACCGCTTGTTACGATTCAAAAGGAAAAAGCTTACAAAAATGTAGCTATATTTTTTCCTAAAAAGACTCAATATTATCTTCAGCAAATACTTATAGATTATAAACACTGGAACGAAAAAAAGTTTTTTGCAAATCCTACAGACTGTTTAAAACCTCCCATTACTTTTATGATAGATGGCGTAAAGTTTGGCGTAATAGGTGGATTTGAACTTCATTTTAATTACTTTTTCGATCAGTTCTCTAAAAAAAACGTGGATGTAGTACTTCTTCCTACTGTTTCTACTTTCGAATCCAATCAAAGATGGAGAGAGATTTTAAAAACCAGGGCATATCTTGGAAATCATTATATTTTAAGAGCAAATAGAATAGGAGAATATTTAGATAAAAAAACAAAATGGAACTTTTATGGCGAGAGTATGTGTGTTGATCCAAACGGAAAAATAGAGTCGATTCTTACCGATAAAGAGGAGCTGCTTATCTGTGATATCGATAAAGAATATATAAAGGAGTGTAAAAAAGCTTGGGGGTTTAGAGCAACTGTGAACGGTAGAACGATATGCGAATAACTGTATAAAATAATCATTTTGGATTGGAAGGATTAAAAATGCAAGAATATTTTAAAAGACAGATACAGCTTTGGGGAGAGGAAGTTCAGGTTTCATTGCAAGATAAAAAAGTTGCGGTTATAGGCTGCGGTGGACTTGGAAGTTCCGTTGGTATTGCTCTTGGCGCAAGCGGGATTGGAGAGTTATATCTTGTAGATTTTGATGAAGTTTCAGTTCACAATATACACAGGCAGATAGCTTTTAAAGTAGAAGATGAAGGTAAGTACAAATCCGAAGTCTTGGCAAAACTTATAGAAGATAGATGCCCTTATGTAAAGGCTAGAGCGTTTACGGAAAGTTTTACTGAATTTAAAAAGAGATCTTTTGAGTATGACTTGATTATCGACTGTACCGACAATCTTCACTCAAGAGCCGAAATTGACGAGTTTAGCAAAGAGAGTGGAGTTCCTTGGATTTATGGAAGTGTAGAAGAGTTCAACGGCCAGGTATGTTTTTTTGAAAAGAGCAGTTTCAAAGCTTTCAAAGTAACTGATAGAACTCCGGCGGGGATTGCAGCACCTATAGTTATGTTGGTAGCATCTTTCGAGGCAAATTTGGCCATAAGGTATCTTGCAGGACTTAGTGTTAAAAAAGATAGACTATTTTATCTATATTTTAATTCTGATGGAGATTTTATAGTCCAGAAGTTCGAAATGCCAAAATAGTTTAATAAAGGATTGGTATGAGAGTGTTTATATTTCTGTTTTTGCCAGTTTTCATATGGGCTTCAGTGTGCAGATACGAGCTTGATATTAAGTTTGAAAATGGCAAAATTTTTGGAAAAGCTTTTTTGGACTTTAACAAATCTATAGAGTTAGATCCTACAAAAGCCAAGATAAGTAGTATAAAAAACGGTAGTTTGTTATTGAGCGACTATCCAAAATATTTAAAAACTTCAAAAAAGCCTTTAGAAATAGAGTTTAGTTATAAAACTAGACCGATAATGGGCACATTGATGCTTCTTGATAGTTGGTATCCGAAAGTTGAGAAAAGATGTACTTATAATGTAAAAGTCGATTTTGGCAAATATATCCCGATAATGCAATATACTTCAAAAAAAGAGGATCGATTCGTTTTTGACAAACCTTTAAAAAACCTATATATCATAGCTTCCAAAGATTTTGTAGTCGATACCAAAAAGAGAAAAGAGCTTGAGATCTCCACATATTTTTATAAAAAAGACTCTTTTTTGAGTCAAAAATATATCGATAAAAGTTTTGAGTATTTTGACTACTATAAAAAGATTTTCGGATTTTTGCCATATCCTGTTTTTAATATAGTAGAGATTCCTTACCCTGGCGGCTACTCTATGGCTACGATGAGTGTAATAGGAGAGCCGATTATCAACAAAGATTTTGTATTGAACGAGTCGTTGGGACACGAGATAGTCCATCAGTGGTTCGGAAACTATGTTTACTCTCCAAAAATCGGTAACTGGGTAGAGGGGCTTACCACCTACTATTCTGATATGCTTTATGCCAAAAATAGAGGCGAAGGATCGAAATATAGAAAAAATATACTCATCAAATACGACTCTTACGTAAATAAAGATAACGAAATAACGCTAGCCGATTTCGAATATAAAACTTATGAGGATAAAAATGCGGTAGGTTACGGAAAAGGGGCTTTCTTTTTTTATATGTTATCAAACTATATAGGCGAAAAAGATTTTAACAAAGGAGTTAGAGAGCTTTTAAAAAAGTATAGATTCAAAGAGGCTACTTTTAACGACCTAAAAAAAATCTTTTCAGAAGTCTCTAACAAAGATTTAGAGGACTTTTTTTTGCAGTGGGTATATAGAAAAGGCGCATTTGACTTTCATCTAAGAAACATCAAACTCTCTTTTGAGGATGAACGATATAAAACCAGTTTTGATCTGGTTTCAAATGAGTATGATATAGATTTGCCGGTTTGGGTATGCTCTAAAAAGGAGTGTAAAAAGTTTTTGATAGATTCTAAAAAGACAAAACACTCTTTATATACGGATTTTGCTCCTGTAAAAATAGTTGTGGATAGAGAGTATCAAGTTTTTAGGAAACTTCAATCTTTTGAGATACCGCCGGTAATATCCGAAGTTTTAGGAAGCGAAAATCTTATAGTGATATGTGACGATAAGAAAAAGTATAAATCGATTCTGAAACTTTTCAAAAACGTTAAAAGTTCTAAAGATGTTGATTATAGTGTGATGGAAAAGAGCGATCTGTTTATATTGGGGAGAACTCCTTTTTTAAAAAAGTTTGCTATAGATTTTAAAAAAGAGGGGGACTCTAAAGTCGAAGTTTTTAGAAATCCTTTAAATGAACGGAGATTTGTTTTAGTTTTTGACGGCGATAGAAATCTCCAAAGAAATATCAGACTCTTAAAACATCTTGGAAAATACTCCGTAGTGGTTTTTGAAGGAAAAAATTTTAAAAGATATATCAAGCCTTCTCAAAAGGGTGCAGAGTATCATCTTGATGGAGCCACCAATATAGTCAAAGTGGACGTAAAAGACGATTTTGATAATCTTATAGATAATATAAAAGATTCAAAAGTTATTTTTGTAGGAGAAAATCATACTCTATATTCCAACCACGTAAATCAGTTAAAGATCATTAAAGCTCTTTATGAATCCGGCAAAAAAGTGGCTATCGGTATGGAGATGTTCCAACAACCGTTTCAAAAGTATCTAGATCTGTTTATCGATGGCAAAATAAGCGAAAAAGAGATGCTGAAAAAAACCGAGTATTTTAAAAGATGGAAGTATGATTACAATCTATATAGACCTATTATCTTATACGCTAAAAAGCACAGGATCAAGATTGTAGCTTTAAACGTAAGAAAAGAGATAAGTAAAAAGGTGGCTAAAGAGGGTATAGACGCTCTTACAAAAAAAGAGATGAAAGAACTTCCCAAATCAATGGATTTTACAAATCTGGTTTATAGACAGTATATGAGACAGATTTATGAAGCTCACGCAAAAAAGAGTTTTAAAAATTTTGAAAACTTTTTTTACGCTCAAGTACTTTGGGATGAGACGATGGCCGATAATATTGCAAATTTTTTAAAATCCCACCCCGATTTTCAGATGGTGGTTTTAGCCGGAAACGGGCATCTTAGGTTTGGTTATGGGATACCAGATAGGATAAAAAGAAGAGGAGTCAAAGACTATAAGATAGTTTTGCAAAATGACAAACTAAAACCGAAAATTGCCGATTTTATCCTCTATCCGCCTCATATTGATCTTCCAAAAGAGAAGAAACTAGGAGTCTATCTAAAAGATGATAAAACATTGGTAGTAGATAAAGTCTCAAAAGATTCCGCCGCATCCAAAGCAGGTCTTAAGAAAGGGGATGAAATAGTTCAGATTGATGAGAAGAGTGTAAAAAATCTAGCCGATTTGAGACTAGAGTTGATTTTTATTAAAAAGTGTGCGCAACTTAAGATAAAAAGAGACGGTAAAATTGTAAAGAAAAAAATCTGTTTTGAGGAAGAAAAATGAGATTTGAAAAATACCCTTTTGAAAAGCTCAATGAGCTTTTGTCAGATATAGAGCCCAACGAAAGTTGCCATCCTATAGTTTTGACTATAGGGGAACCTCAGTTTGAAACTCCTAAATTTATTCAGGATGAGCTGTGCAAAAATGCTTCTTTGTTGAACAAATATCCAAAAAGTGCCGGAGAAGATGTTTTAAAAGAGGCAATATTAGAGTTTATAGAAAATAGATACTCTCTAAAACTGAAATTTTCTCAAATCATACCGACCTTTGGAACTAGAGAGGTGCTTTTTAATTTTCCTCAATTTTTACTAAAGGAGAAACTATCTCCGAAAATGGCCTTTACAAACCCTTTTTATCAGATATATGAAGGTGCGGCGAAAGCTTGTGGCGCGAAGATTTTTTATCTAAATCTAACCAAAGAGAACGGTTTTAAACCTAAAATTGACGAAAAAACTTTAAAAGAGGTAGATTTTGTCATCATAAACTCTCCCAATAATCCCACAGGTTCGGTTATGGAGATGGATGAGCTCAAAGAGTGGGTAAAAGCCGCTTTAGAATATAACTTTGTTTTATTAAACGATGAGTGTTATAGCGAAATATACGATTTTGCTCCTCCAGCGTCGCTATTGGAAGCTAGTTTGGAGGTTGGAAACAGTGAATTTAAAAATATTTTAGTAGTTAACTCTATCTCAAAAAGAAGCTCAGCGCCCGGACTTAGAAGCGGTTTTATAGCGGGAGATGAAAAGATTTTACAAGACTATATGCGCTATAGAACCTATGTAGGTTGCGCTTCTCCTTTGCCTTTGCAGATGGCTGCGACAAAAGCTTGGAGAGATGAGACTCACGTGGTTAAAAATAGAGACATATATAGAAAAAATTTTAAACTAGCAAAAGAGATTTTGGGAGTTTTACCTCCAAAGGCTACTTTTTATCTCTGGTTGGAAGTAGGAGATGATTTAGAATTTACTAAAAAACTTTATAAAGAGTATAACGTAAAAGTTTTGCCCGGTTCTTTTTTGGGTAGAGAGGGAATAGGTAAAGGATATGTTAGAATTGCTCTTGTATATAGTGAGAAAAAAACAAAAGAGGCGTTACAAAGACTTAAAGAGGCAATGAAAGGAGAAAAGTTTTAATGGAAGCAAATTTAACAAGACTTAAAATGGATAAAGATTTTTTAGCAAATTTGGAAAAAGAGAAAAAAGAGGCGTTGAAAAATGAAGATATAGTCAAGCTTTATGATGTTTTAGATACTTACTTGGCTCTTGATATGGATGAAGAAGATATAGATCTGCTTTATCAAAAGATCTTGGAGAAGGCTTTTGATACTTTGGCGGATATGCTTACAAAAGGCGAAGTTTTTGATATATCCAAAGATAGTGATCTCTATACCGCTAGAGCCATATATGAGCATGCTCTTGAGAGATGGGATAGAAAAGAGTATAAAGGTGCAAACGAACTTTTTTTGATTTTATCTTACGTTATAGGAGATGAGTCTCTTCAAAGGGGAATGTTTTTGGCTCTTGGTCTCACGGCAAAAAAAGTCTCTTTAGATGAATTTATACAAAATTACGTAGATCATGAAAAACTAGATGAAAACAGCCTATTTTTTGACAAATTTACGAAAAAAGGCGAAGAGTTTTTAAAGAGTGAGAGAGATTTGATAAATAAAGAGCTGAAAAAAATAGAAAAACTATCCGGAGCTAGTCAGTGAAAATACATTTTATAGGCATAGGCGGAATAGGGCTAAGCGGACTTGCAAGATTTTTACATTTTGAAGGGTATGAAGTAAGCGGGTCTGATATGTTTGAAGGACCTATTACTGAGTCTCTAAGAAAACTTAGAATCAAAGTAGATGTTCCTCAAAAAAAAGAGAATATCAAAGACCAAGATATAGTTATCTACTCTGCCGCCGTTAAAAGCTCAAACGTAGAGCTTCAAGAGGCTAAAAAAAGAGGTATTAAGACTCTATCTAGAAGAGAGGCTCTTCCTTTGATACTTAGAGGTAAAAAGGTTTACGCCGTTGCCGGAGCTCACGGTAAAAGTACAACAAGCGCCATTTTGGCTTCTGTCTTAAAAGATGCAAATGCTATAATAGGTGCCGAATCGAAAGATTTTAAATCGAACGTAAGATACAATCCAAAAAGCGACATCGTAGTTTTTGAAGCGGATGAGAGTGACGCCAGCTTTTTAAACACAAACCCCTATCTTTGTATAGTTACAAATGCCGAACCTGAACATATGGAGTTTTATAACCATAATCTAGATCTTTTTTACGATACCTACAAAGAGTTTTTAAAAATTTCGAAGATAAGAGTTATAAATGATGATGATCTCTTTTTGAAAAATCTTGATCTAGAAGCGATAAGATTAAATCCTAAAAAAGATATCAAAGTAAAGAAGCATTTTTTAAAAGATGACGAACCTTATATCAGGTTTGAGCTAAGAGATTTTGGCGAGTTTGATGTTTGGGGTTTTGGAGAACATATAGCTTTGGATGCGTCTTTAGCTATTTTAGCCGCTATGAACGAGATAGGTTTAGATGAGATAAAAGAGAATCTAAAAAGTTATAAAGGTATAAAAAAGAGGTTTGATATCGTCCAAAAAGAGGACTCTTTTATCGTGATAGACGATTACGGGCATCACCCTACCGAAATCGAAGCGACGATGAGCTCTTTGAAAGAGTACGCAAAATTAAAAGGTATTGATGAGATTACCGTTATATGGCAGCCCCATAAATATTCTAGAACCGTTGATAATCTTCATAGATTTGTAGAGTGTTTTGAAGGAAGTACAAAACTTGTTATTTTACCAGTTTGGAGTGCCGGTGAGGATGAGATAAAAATAGATTTTGAAAAATATTTCAGAAGATACAACCCGATATTTGCCGACTTTGTAAAAAAAGAGGATAAAAAAATCCTTCTTTTTAAGGATAAAAATCATATAGCAAAAATAGCCAAAGGTTTAATTGTGGGGTTTGGTGCCGGAGATATTACTTATCAGCTAAGAGGAATGAAGTAGTGGCGTTTTTGTATCTTGTTATATTTTTGCTTCTAATTTTTGGTGTTATAGGAGTAGTTGTATATTTTTTTACCGGACTTACAAAAAGATTGAAAGTGTCTATTGTACTTTCGCTGCTTCTTGGATGGATTTTGATCTTAGGGTATAGTTTGTATCAGGATAAAAAGAGAAAACTTCACGAAAAGCTGCTTTATAGTTTTAACCACGGAAAAGTTTTGATATGCAAAGATGTAAACGTAACAAACGATAAGTTCAATTTCGTCAGCGGTACACTCGTTTTTGTTGGAAAAGAAAAAACCAAATATGAAGGGCTTGTAGTACCTATAGATTTGTGTAGGGTTGAACAATAATGGTTAAGTTGTTGGAAAAAAAGATAGTTGCTAAACCTTTCGTTAAATGGGTAGGGGGTAAAAGAGGACTAGTTTCGCAACTGCTACCTTTAATACCAAAAAATTTCAATAACTATTTTGAGCCGTTTGTTGGAGGTGGAGCTCTTTTTTTTGAACTTTTTAATTTAGGATTATTAAGAGATAAACAGATATTTATATTTGATAAGAATGAAGAGTTAATAAATAGCTATTTAGTCGTAAAAAATAGTCCCGAAAAGTTGTTAAAAAGATTAAAAGAGTTTCAGACAAATCACTCAAAAGAGTTTTATTATGAGGTTAGGGAGTGGGATAGAAAAGATGATTTTAAAAATTTAGATGAAGTTTTAAGAGCAGCAAGGTTTATATATCTGAATAAAACCTGTTTTAACGGACTTTATAGAGTCAACAAAAAAGGTTTTTTCAATGTTCCTATCGGAAGATATAAAGAGCCTAAAATTTATGATGAAGAACTTATATTAAACGCTTCGTATGCCTTGCAAAACGCCACTATAGAAGTAGCAGATTTTAGTAAAGTTTTAGAGTACGCTAAAAAAGAGGATTTTATCTATTTTGATCCGCCTTATTATCCTTTAAATGAAACTTCCAATTTTACCTCATATACAGATATGGCGTTTTTGGAAGAGGAGCAAAAAAGATTGTATGAAGTTTTTAACAAGCTCGATAAAAGAGGCTGTTTTGTGATGGAGAGTAACTCAGATACGGAGTTTATTAAAACCCTTTACGAAAAGTATAAGATAGATGTAGTGTATATGAATAGGTTTATAAATAGTAAAAAAGATGGAAGATTAAAAATAGAAGAAGTTGTGATAAGGAATGGTGATTGGAGTTAGTAAAAGCGTTAGATTTAGTCGATTTTATAAATGAGTTTAAATCTTTTTTAGCTAGAGAAAAGCCTCTATTTATAGAAGGGGATATAAACCTTCATTTTAATTTTATTAATGAGCTAAAAAAGTATGAGTTTAAAGCTCCCGTTAGCGTTAAAACTCTAGATACTGAGATTTTGCATATAAAAAAACAGGGAGTCTTGAGACTCGAAGAGATTTTTGAGTTTGTTAAGATTTTTAGATATTTTTTATATCTAAAAAGAGTTAAGTTCGAAGGAAAGATAAAAGAGTTTATAGACTCTATCAATATACCCGAGGAGATAAAAGAGGTCGAGGGTTACTTTGACGAAAAAGGCGAATTAAGAGTCAGTATAGACGATAGATTAGAATCTTTGCAGATGGCTCTAAAACAGAACAAAGAGCAGATTCGTCAAAAACTTCAAGCTCTTCTTAACTCAAACAAACTACAAGGCTATCTTGTTGATAGGCAGATTCACTACGTCAACGAAGAGGAGACACTGCTTGTAAGAGGTGGATTCAATCATGTTTTAAAAGGGACGGTCGTAGGAAGAAGCAGTGGAGGTTTTTTTTACGTAGCACCAGAAGCCATAACCAAATTAAAAGAGAAAGAAGCCGCTATAATTAGTCAGATAGAAGAGGTTAGACTAGAGTGGGCAAAGAAGATCAGTACCGTTTTTTTAAGATGGATAAAATTTATAGAGTATATTAACAGAGCTTTTGATAGGTTTGATCATTATCAAGCAAGAGTCAATTTTGCTAAAGCCAAAAATCTTTTTTTCATTTTGCCAAAAAACGACGATAAAATAGTTTTAAAAGATTTTATCCATCCAGCCATTGCCAATCCAAAGCCTATAAGCGTAGATTTTAGTAAAAAGGTTTTGATTATTACCGGAGTAAATGCCGGTGGGAAAACTATGCTTTTAAAATCTATCTTAGCCGCGACATATTTGGCAAAATATCTTTTGCCGATGAAACTTGATCCTAAAAGTTCTAGAATAGGAAGATTTAAAGAGATAATCCCTATCATAGAAGATCCCCAAAACGTCAAAAACGATATCTCTACGTTTGCTGGAAGGATGCTTGAGTTTAGCAGGCTTTTTCAAAAAAGAGAGGCTCTTGTAGGAGTGGATGAGATAGAGTTGGGAACGGATAGCGACGAGGCCGCTACTCTTTTTAAGGTTATTTTAGAAGAGCTGATGAAAAGAGATATCAAGATAGCTATCACCACGCATCATAAAAGATTGGCTTCTTTAATGGCAGCTTATGATGAAGTGGAACTAGTAGCGGCAATTTACGATGAGGAAAAAGGTGCGCCAACTTATGAGTTCTTACAAGGAATCATAGGAAAAAGTTACGCTTTTGAGACCGCAAAAAGATATGGCATACCGTTAAATATCGTCAAAAGAGCTATAGAAGAGTACGGTGAAGATCAAGCAAAACTGAGTGAGCTGATTGAGAGAGGAAGCGAACTAGAAAGAGAGCTTAGAAAGAAAAACTCTAAACTGCAAGAAGAGATTGAGAGAGTCGAGTTTTTGAGAAGAACGCTAGAAGATGAGAGACACTCTCTATTTACTCAATTAAAAGAAGAAAAAGAGAGACTTTCTCGTATTTTTCAAGAGGCTATAAGCGATGCAAAGTCTGCTATCAAGGCCAAAGATACTAAAGATGCCCACAGGCTTTTAAACAAGGCTCACCAAAAAGCTAAAGAGGCTAAAATCAAAGAGAAAAAGATAAGTGAAGATATAAAAGTGGGCGATAGCGTAAAATATAGAAAAAACAGAGGAGTCGTTTTAAGTCTAAAAGCTAAAGAGGCTTATGTGGATTTTGACGGGATAAAGATGAGAGTTCCTTTAAACGAGTTAAAGAGAATAAATCCTGTTAAAAAGAAAACTCAGGCTCCAAAAGTTAGCGTAAGTAAGCCTAAGAAATTATCGGTTAAACTAGATTTGCACGGGCTTAGAGTAGACGAAGCGTTGGAAAAAACCGATAAATTTTTATCAGATTCTCTCTTGGCCGGTTTTGACGAAGTTTTGATCTATCATGGGGTAGGAAGTGGAAAGTTGGCACGCGCCGTTAGAGAGTTTTTAAAAAATCATCCAAGAGTAAAGTCATTTAGCGATGCTCCTCCAAGTATGGGAGGTTTTGGAGCAACTGTTGTTGAATTGTAGTGATATTTGGAATTGGGAATTAGGAAATGTGGATAGTCATTTAATACAAATTCCTAATTTCCAATTCCAAAATTTGCCAATAACAACTTAACTCTTAACACTTAACTCTTAATCCTACTTACTCTATACTCCTAACTTTTTAAAAAAAATTGATTAACTTCATCAAAAAAAATGTATAAAAACTACACATATTCCTTTTTTTTTCTAAAAAAACATCAATAATAATTATAAATTAAATTAATTTAAGTTATCTAATTAAAAAGCATATTTTTTATAGGAGGCGATATGAGCGAGACTATACATACCGATATTCTCATTGTTGGAGCGGGACCGGCTGGGCTTAGTGCTGCTATATCGGCGGCAAATCAGATGAAAAAAAATGGTGATAAGTTAAAAATAATGGTTATAGAAAAAGGGAAAAATGTTGGCTCGCATATACTCTCAGGAGCTGTGATAAAACCGGAAACTTTAAAATCACTACTCAGTGAAGAAGAATTTAACAATCTTCCATTTGATAGTAAAGTTGATATAGATACTGTTATGAAATTGGAAGATGATGGAAGTGTAAAAAAACTCCCTTTTCATCCCCCATATATGTCAAATGAAGGTAACTTCATAGCTTCACTTGGAGAGATTTGTAGATATTTAGCAAAAATAGCTGAAGATAAAGGAGTTGAGATTTATCCGGGTTTTAGCGCTGATGAGCTTATTTATGAAAATTGCAAAGTGGTGGGCGCTAAAATGAAAGACACAGGTATTGATCATAACGGCAAAAGAATGGAAAATTTTGTAGAGGGTACAATAGTTAAAGCAAAAGTTACAATTTTAGCAGAGGGAACAAGGGGAAGTTTAGCCAAAAAAGCGATAAAAAGATTAAGACTTGATAAAAAAAGCAGACCTCAAATATACTCTTTGGGTGTTAAGGAGTTATGGAGTGTACCAGAAGGTAGAATAAAACCGGGAGAGATTTATCACACCTTTGGATATCCTTTAAAAGATGGAGTTGAATTTGGAGGAGGATTTATCTATGGACTAACTGAAAATAGAGTTGCTTTAGGACTTGTAGTTGGACTTGATTATGAAGATCCAACGACAGATATCCATGCACTAATGCAGATATGGAAAACTCATCCAGAAGTAAAAAAATTTATAGAGGGTGGAAAAATTTTGGAGTTTGGCGCAAAAACACTTCCTGAGGGTGGATGGAACTCAATCCCAAGATATTATGATTATAATCTTTTAATAGTTGGTGATAGTGCTGGATTCTTAACTACTGCAAGGTTAAAAGGGGTGCATTTGGCAGTTGAGTCAGGAAATATTGCAGGCAGAGTTGCTGCAGATGCTATCTCTTTAGGCGATACCTCAATTGATAGATTAAAAGTGTATGAAAGAGAGGTTAATAGCTCTTTAATTTATGAGGAGCTATATCCTACAAGAAATTTTAGAGCAGTTATGAAAAGAGGGATGTTATTTGGTGGATTTCAGATGGGAATACAGCTTTTGACTCAAGGAGCAAGCGTATTTGTTCCAGAACTTGAGCCTGATAGTGAAACAACAAAAAGTTTAAAAGAGTTTAAAGGGGAGTCTTTTAAAGATAGATTCAAAGAGAAACTTGAATTTGATGGAAATTTAACTTTTGATAAAGTAACAGACGTTTATTACTCAAAAACTGAGCATGATGAGATGCAGCCTTGCCATCTGAAAGTAAATGATAAAGAGCGTTTTAAAAGATTAAATATAAAAGAGTATGGAGCGCCATGTGTTCACTTTTGTCCAGCGGAAGTATATGAGCTTCATATCGATAGAGAGGGAAAGGAAGAGGTAAGGTTTCATCCAGAAAACTGTGTTCATTGCAAAACATGCGATATAAAATCTGTAAATGAAGAGATAATATGGAGTGTGCCTTATGGAGGAGATGGACCAGATTATAACTATATGTAAATAGAAGTTAGGTGAGTATGGTGATTGGGGAGAGTGAAGAGTTAGATTTTCTTACTAACTTTCTCACTTACTCACTCTTCATTAAACCAAAAATTTAAATTACAAATTGCCATTCACAATTTACGATTCACGAATTACGATTTACGAATAAAAAAGCAATAAGGAGTAAAGATGGCATTAACAATCATCGCTTTAATGAAACAAGTACCCGTTCCCTCTGAGATGAGAATGGGTGAAGATGGTTTGATGGATAGAACAAAAGCAAAATCGATGATAAACAAAGATTGTCAATTTGCTTTAGAAGCTGGACTTCAGCTAAAAAAGGAGAATCCAGAAGCAAAACTTATAGTTTGTTCTATGGGACCTCCTGCATTTGAACAGTCATTAAAAAAAGCTTTGGCAATGGGTTATGATGAAGCCTATCTTTTGAGTGATAGAAAACTTGCAGGCTCTGATACATATGCAACAGGACTTGCTTTAGCAACACTTATTAAACATTTGGGTTATGGAAAAGGGGCTAACGAAGATTTTATTATTGTTGCAGGAAGACAAACAAGCGATGGGGATACGGCTCATGTACCATCTCAAGTTGCGGAAAATTTAGTTGTCCCACAAGCTACATTTATTGAAAGTACTCATTTAAAAGATAATAAAATAGAGGCAAAAAGAATAATTGAGGGTGGCTATCAGATATTGGAAGTGCCAATTCCATGTGTTTTAAGCTTTACACCAACAGGTATTCCTCCAAGAAGACCATCACTTGCAGGAACTATAAAAGCAAGAGAAAAAGAGATAAATATTTTAAATATAGCTGATATTGGACTTAGTGAAGAGAAAGTTGGATTAAGTGGCAGTCCTACAATTGTTGCAAAAGTTGTGGATATTAAAAGTGAAAGAGCTCCTGCAAAAATAGTAAGTGGTCATAATGAAAAAGAGGTGGTTGATGAGTTTATCAAGAAGTTTAAAGAAGGAAAAAATGTTTTAGAAAAAGAGGAAAAAAAGAAAAAAGAGCAAAAAATTGACGAGAGTTTAAAGGTAGTTGATTTTAGAAATGGTGCAAGAGGAATTCTTACTTGGGCTGAAGTTGCAAATGGCAAAATTGCAAGAAGCTCATTAGAGCTTTTAACTCCTGCAAAAAGCTTAGCTAAAGAGTTGGGTGAAGATACAAAAGTAATAACTGTTTTAATAGGAAAAGATGTAAAACCTTTGGCAAAAGAACTAATTAGTTATGGAAGCGATGAAGTAATAGTTGTAGAAGATGATAGGTTAAAGGAGTATCAGATTTTACCATTTGCAGAGATTTTTTACCAAATAATCAAAGAAAAAAATCCAGAAATTGCTCTATTTGCTGCTACTACTGCAGGGCGAGAGCTTGCTCCAAGAATAGGGGTAAAAACAGATTCTGGAGTTACTGCTGATTGTACAGAGCTTAAAATTGGAAAACATATCTATAGAGATAAAAAGACAAAAGAGAAATTTGTTTATGCTCCATTACTTGAGTCTATTAGACCAACTTTTGGAGAATCTAAGCTTGCAACTATCTTAGGTTTTACCTGTCCTCAAATCTCTACTGCAAGAGCGGGAACATTTCCTGTTCCACAAAAGGTTGAAAAAAGAGAAGGAAAAATTAGTGAGTTTAAACCAAAATTAAGTGATGAGCTTTTTGTTACAAAAATTGTAAAAACTGTAAGAGGAGAAGGAGGACTACAAAGTCTATTTGAAGCAGATATTATAGTATCAGGTGGAAGAGGAACAAGTAGTGATAGAATGGAGCTTGTAAAAGAGTTAGATAAGATTTTAAAAGAAAAAGGGATAAAATCTGAATGGGCTGCAAGTAGGGTAATGGTTGATGAAGGTGTTGCAGAGTATGCAAGGCAGATTGGCCAAACTGGAAAGACAGTTAGACCTAAAGTTTATATTGCCGTAGGTATTAGTGGAGCGATTCAGCATTTAGCCGGTATGAAAGAGAGTGAGACAATAATTGCTATAAATCATAACCCAAAAGAGCCTATTTTTAGAAACTCTGATTTTGGAATAGTTGGAGAGTATGAAGATATTTTGCCTGAACTCATTGATAGAGTAAAAAAAGGTGAATTTACATTTGGATTAAAAGCTTAAAAAGGAGGTGATATGGTAGGAAGAATGGTAGGAAGAAGAGTTGGGATTATAGGAGCGGGAGCAGTTGGGGCAACTGCTGCTTATTCACTTGCGTTTACGGGTACTTGTCATGAGATACTTTTATATGATATTGTTCCAGAGGTTGCTATAGGAAAAGCGATAGATATAAGCCAATCTACAAACTACTCTCCAAGAGGAACAGTTGTTAGAGGCGTAGTAAAACCTGAAGAAGTTAAAGATTGTGATGTGGTTGTTATTACTGCAGGAGTTCCAAGAAAAAAAGATATGACAAGGATGCAGTTACTTGATATAAATGCAAAGATTGTAAAAGAGGTAGCGCAAAATATAAAGAAGTATTCTCCAAATGCTATAGTTTTAGTAGTTTCAAATCCTTTAGATGTTATGACTTATGTGGCGTTTAGAGTTTTAGGATGGGAGAGAAATAGAGTAATTGGTATGGGTGGAGCATTAGATAGAGCAAGAATGGCTTATCAAATATATCAAAAGATAGGTTTTGGTATGAGTCAAGTTAGACCTATGGTAATAGGTAACCATGGTGAAGATATGATACCGTATCCAGAAATAACAAGTATAGCCGGCGTTCCTTTGCCACAACTTTTAAGTGAAGAGGATATGGAAGATATTATCCAAAAGACAAAACAAGGGGGAGCAGAGATTGTAAAATATCTAAAAACTTCAGCATTTTACGCACCGGGAAGAGCAGTTTCAGTTATGGTTGAAGCGATTTTAAGTGATGAGGAGAAAGTAATTCCAAGTTGTGTCTATTTAGATGGTGAGTATGGACATAAAGATGTTACAATTGGCGTACCATGCGTCATCGGCGCTAAAGGGGTTAATAAAATTATTGAGATAGAACTCGAGCCAAAAATAAAAGAGAAATTTGATAAAGCTGTTCAAAGCGTTAAAAGTGCAATTGTAATGTTAGAAGATAGCGGATTTTTTGAAAGTCTATAACTTCAAGCATTTGCTTGAAGTTTATGATATAAGTTAGCAAGTAAAGTGAATAGAGCCTAAAAAATAGTGTATTATAATTTTTTCTTTTTATACAAAAACCTCATAATAATATCATCTTCTCACAAAATAATGGTACATTAAAAGGTACATTAAAATTATAGTAATATAATATAAAAAAATTGGTTCAAGAAGGCTTTATTTTGTTGAGTAAAAACTCATAATCAATATGAAAATTTTAAGAAAATTTGTATAAAAGCGAATAAAAAATTATGATTTAAAAAAATTATTTTGGTGAGAAGTTACAATTAAAATTTATAAAGTAAAAATATAAAATTTTTTTAAGAATATATATGTAATTAAGCTTTACTAATAAACAAAAAAAGAGTTTTAAATGAGATTTTTGTTGCTATTTTTAATCATTTTTAATCTTTTCGCAAATGAGGAGATTTATAAAGCTTTTGAGGATGAGATAAAAAGAACTAGCTTAGATTTTGAAATATTAGATAAAACTTATGCTACATATAACTTTATAGGCGGATTTGCTGATGGAGAATATAGACTAAAATCATATAAAATAACTCCTATCAAAGATAACGTTTACAAGTTAGAATTGCGCTTTGTTAAGAAAAAGGGGATACTTAGATACTATCAAGATCCGATATTGTACTTTTGGTATAAAGATAATAAAATAGTCTTTTTAAGCGATAGAGGAAAATATAGATTTACTTTTTCTAAACCGCCTATTAAAATAAAAAAGCTAAAAGACGGTTATGAGGTAGTAAGTTCAAAAAGAGTTTATACTTTCAAAATTCCCGTAAACAGCGGTGAAGTGGTTCTTAAAATTCGTAAATAGAGTAAGGATGTGTTATGAAAAAGTGGGTTTTGCTTATTATGACAGTTAGTTTGCTGTTTGCAAGTGAGTGTAAAGAGGTAAAAGAGGTTTTAAAACAGGATTTTGAGTCAACAAAAATAGGAGATATTCCCGAAGGTTGGATGATGGGCGCTACAGGCCAAAAAAGTCTTGGTATCTGGGAAGTGGTTGAGGGAAAAAGTGTATATATGAGATATCCAAGAGGAAGCAGTGGTGAACAGTTTAATCTTTTATATACCAAAGATGTATATTTTTTAAACGGCGCTATTGAAGCGAAAATTAAAGCCGATAAGGGAAGAGAGAATCAAGGAGGAGCGATTATATGGAGAATGAGAGATAGAAAAAACTACTATATAGCTATGATAGATCCTTTAAACAAAGAATTTATACTCAAGGCCTTAAAAAACGGCGAATCTAAAAAGATATACTCTAAAAAAATTGATCTTAAAGATGGTTGGCAAAGATTAAGAGTTGTTTTTTGCGACGATGAGATTGAAGTTTTTTTAAACGGAAAAAAGATAGCCGATATTAAAGATAGTACTATAACCCACAGCGGCGGGGCTGGAATTTTGACAAAAGCCGATGCAAAAACATTTTTTGACGAGATTGAGATAAAAGTTTTTAAGTAGAGTCACCAAGGAACTTTTATGATAAATCCAAAATTTTTATATCTTCTTTTTTCTACTGCAAGCATTGACAGATGGAACGATCAGATAAGACCGGTTGATTTTGTAGAACTTGATAAACAGTCTCATAAAATGGTTATTGCCTGGCTTTTAGGTAGAATAGAGGAGAGTGAAAACTCAGTATCTATAGATTGGCGAAGGCTTATTGATTATGGTGTGGTAGAGTTTATGTATAGAGCCGTAGTAACGGATCTAAAGCCTCCTGTGTTTCATTATCTTCAAAAACATAAGAAAAAAGAGCTTGATGAATATGTTAAAAAAGTTTTGTTTGAGATTGTTGATGACAAAGTAAAAAGCAAATTTGAAGATTATATCTCTTCCAATCCGCAGGAGTTAGAGAGAAGGGTGCTAAACGCGGCTCACTTTTTGGCTAGTAGATGGGAGTTTGGGATCATTTACGATTTTTATCCAAAAGCCGTAGGTGTACAAGAGATAAAAGAGAAAATCGACTCTCAAGTTGAAGATTATCTGGATTTGACGGGTGTTAGGAGACTAGAACTTGGTATAAAAAGCAAAAGTTTTCTTGAAATCTGTGCGATGCTTAGATTTCAAAAAAGGTGGGCAAAAACTCCAAGAATCCCTCAAACCTCCGTTTTGGGACATATGTTTTTTGTAGCTGTTTTAACATATCTTTTAAGTATTGAGTACGGCGCTTGTGATAAAAAGTTTTACAACAATTTTTTTACCGCTTTATTTCACGATTTAGCCGAAGCTCTTACGAGAGATATCATAAGCCCGGTTAAATATGGAGTAGAAGGGCTTGATAAGATTTTAAAAGAGTATGAAGAGAGAGTTATTGAAGAGAGGCTTCTTCCTCTTTTGCCTCCTTATCTTAGAGAAGAGATGGGGTACTTTATAAAAGATGAGTTTAGCGACAGAATATTTGTTGATGGTGTTTTGGAAAAAGTGGAAGATAAAGAGCTTATGATAAAAAAATACAATACAGACAGTTATAACGGTGTTGACGGCTCTTTGATAAAAGTTGCCGATCACTTGGGAGCTTTTATAGAGGCCGCCGCCTCCATTCATAACGGTGTGGATCCTGTTGAGCTAAAAAATGCAAAATCCGGACTTTTGAAAAAATATAAAGGTTTTAAGATCTACGATATAGATATCGAAGAGATATTAATAGGTCTTGAAAAGGGAATATAGTTTACTCCACTATTTCGGCCTCTATAGTCTCTTTCGGTTTTTTATCTAAAAAGTCGGCTTTTATTCTAAAAAATTGGTGAGCTAAAACAGAAACGAAATATACTTGCAAAAGCATACCCGCAAAAGGGATTAGAGATATTAGATATAAGATAAACGTTGATCCTAAAATCTCCTTTTTTCTCTCATTCAGTACTCTTTGAAGCTCCTCTTTGGTTAAGATCTCTCCTCCCACATCAAGAGTCAACAAAGATGAAAAGAGATAATAAAAAGGGATATTTAAAGCTATGAGATTTAAAAGCGGTATAAAATATAAAAATATTGATATAAAAAAAACAGCTATAAATTTCAAGATAGATTTAACACTCAATACTATATATGAGATAAAATCTACTCCTCCCTCTTTTGGTATGTAAGAGTAGTGTCTTTTGTGAATCTCTTTTACGATTATAGGCGTAAAGAAACCTACTATGATAAGCGCTACGGCCGTAGATGCCAAAATCGCAAGTCCTGTTCCCAATATTCCAAAAATAACTCCCGTTATTGCGTGGAAAATAAAACTTCCCGCAATTGTCGAGATTATAGGGTATTCTTGTACAAACTCTTTGATTTGGGGATCGTTGATAGCATCCGGATTTTGGCTAAGTTGATTTAGTATATCGAAAAATTCGCTTCCTGCTCCGAAAATTAGACCTGAAAAGATAAGCAAAGTTATAAAAAAGGGTGCTAACGTCAAAGTTAGAAATTTTGTTGTCATAAAATCTTCAAATGCCGCAACGAAAATGTTTTTTTGCATAAATTCCGCCTTTGTAATAAAATAATACTCAAACTAATTTTAGAGGTGCCCTAAAGGAACTAAATTGAGTATACTGATAATTTTACCAAAAGTTACTGATGATAAAGAGTTTATAAAACAACTAAAAAAACTTAAACTAAAAAAGAGCGATATAAAAACCACATATCATGCAAACGGTTATACTCTTATAGTTTTAAAAAAGAGAGTAAAGATAAAGCCTCCTAAAAACATTATACCTACACGTGAAGAAGAGGAGGAGATAAAAAGTATACATCAGTTCGTGGAGGAAAATAAATATCTTATAGAGCTTGAAAGGGTTGCCGAAATATCTCAGCAAATAAATGAGATAAAAGGTTTTAGCGGATATGAGCGAGAGATTTTCGGAAGGGCAGTTTTAGATCTAAAAGGACAAAAACAGCCTAAAAGATTAAATCTTTATTTTGTTAAGTTTGGAAGAAACAGATCTATAGATACAGAAATCAGTTCAGGCGATATAGTTTTAATAAGTAGAGGCGAACCTTTAAAAAGCGATATAACAGGAACGGTTAGTGAAGTTAAAAAACATTTTATTACGGTGGCTTTTGAAAATAATCCTCCTAAATGGGTCTATTTGCCTGGAATCAGAATAGATCTATATATAAACGATATAACATTTAAAAGAATGGAAGAGAATCTTGAAGAATTAAGAGACGCTAGTGGGAGAAAAAGATATCTTAGAAACATAGCTTTAGGTCTTAAAGAGCCCTCACAATCCTTAAAATCTGACTTCGAAGTTTTCAACCAAAACTTGAACGGATCGCAAAAAGAGGCAGTTAGTTTTGCTATTGGAAGCAAGGAACTATTTTTGATACATGGACCTCCTGGAACCGGAAAAACTAGTACACTTATAGAGATAATTTTACAGGAAGTAAAGAGAAAAAATAGAGTCTTAGCCGTAGCCGATTCCAACACGGCGGTTGACAATATGCTACAAAGACTAGCCGATAAAGATATCTCTTTAGTAAGGATAGGTCATCCTGCTAGGATATTGTCCGAACTTGAAGAGTTTTCAATCCATGCTAAATATGAAAAGAGTTTCGAAGCTGAAGCGATAAAAAAGGGTTGGGAAGAAGTAGCGCTGTTAGTCAAAAAAAGAGAGGAGTTTAGCAAACCGACACAAGCAAGAAGCAGGGGAATGAGTTATGATAGGATTTTAACGCTTGCTGCTAGGGGAAAAAGCCAAAGAGGTATCAGTGTTCAGACTATGCAGTCTATGGCAAAGTGGATAAAATATGACAGGAAAATAGAGTCGCTAGTAAGCTCTTTGAGACTTGAAGAGGAGGAGGCTTATAAAAAGATTATAAAAACTTGCGACGTTGTTTTGGCTACAAACTCAATGGTTATGAGCGAAATGCTCAAATCCTTTGAGTTTGATGTGGCAGTGATTGATGAAGGAAGTCAACAGATAATCCCTTCTAGTTTAATTCCTATAATGCGCTCAAATAGATTCATTATAGCTGGAGATCATAAACAGCTCCCTCCAACAGTAGTCAGTGAGGAGGCTAAAAAACTTAAAATTTCGCTTTTTGAAAAGTTGATAGAGTCTCATAAAAATCTATCAAAAATGTTAAAAGTTCAATACAGGATGAATGAAAAAATAATGGGCTTTTCAAATAAGATGTTTTATAACGGTGAGTTGGTTGCCGATGAAAGTGTAAAAAATCATACATTGGCAGATTTTGAGTTAAAAGAGCCAACTAAATATGAAGATATTTTAGATGTTAAAGAGCCTTTGGTTTTTTTAGATACAAAAGGTATAGAAGCTGCAGAGAGCTTACCGGATAGATCAACAAGTTATGAGAATGTAAAAGAGGCAGAGATAGTAGTTGATTTGGTAAAAGAGTTGTTAAATATGGGGATGAAAGAAGAGGATATTGGCGTAATATCTCCATATTTATCTCAAGTTAAGAGAATAAAACAGGTTTTAAGTGAAGATGAGATTTTAACTGAAGTTAAAAGTGTTGACGGTTTTCAAGGAAGAGAAAAAGAAGTTATTATTATCAGTTTTGTTAGAAGCAACGAAGAGGGCAAAATAGGTTTTTTGAAAGATTTAAGGCGATTAAATGTGGCTATAACGAGAGCTAAAAGAAAACTTATCTGTATAGGAGATAGCACTACATTGAGTAAAGAGGAGATATATAAACAGTTTTTGGAGTATATAAAAGAGGAGGGAAAAGTAGTTAATGTTTATTAGTATATTGGTGTATTTGGAATTAGGAATTAGTAATTAGATTATTTGGTATATTGGGTTATTGGTTAAAAGTGTTAAATATGTTGAGTAGTTAAAATAATTTATAAAATTCAATTCAAAAACTCAACTACTCAACCATTTTCAATGAATTATTACCACTAATTCCCAATTCCAAATTCCTAATGCCACTATTTTATAAAGGAATCAAATGAAAAAACTTGAGAATTTACAGGATATTGAAAAAGAGATTTTGCAAAATGATGCAGTTTTGCTTTATGTGAGTGCACCAAATTGTAACGTATGCGAAGTTTTGAAACCCAAAATCGAAGAGCTTTTTTCAAAAGAATTTCCCAAAGTTGTTCTATTTGAGACAAATATAGCCGATGTATCGGAAGTTGGAAGCAAGTTTAATATTTTTAGTGCTCCCGCGATTCTTATATTTTTTGATAATAAAGAGTTTGCTAGAGTTGGAAGAAACGTTAGTTTGACTTTACTTAAAGATAAAATTGAAAAGATTTATAATCTCTATTTTGGATAAAATAGTATATTAAGTAGATTTTATTTAAACTTACTACTCGTTAATTATCGAATAAAAAGATTCGGAAAGATAGTATGAGGATTTTGACGGCTCTTATTTTGATAATTTTTCTCTATGGATGTGGAGGAGGCGGAAGCGTTGAGAGCGACCCAGAGATTGATTGGTACAGACCGGATGTAAATACAACTTGGCATTGGCAACTACAAGGTACAATTAACTTAGATTATAATGTAGAGTTATATGATATCGATTTATTTGATACTAGCGAAGAAATTATAGAAACATTGCATAATCAAGGGAAAAAGGTTATTTGCTATTTTAGTGCAGGTAGTTATGAAAATTGGAGAGAAGATGCTTATAAATTTCCTAAAGAGGCTATTGGAAACGATTTGGATGGTTGGGAAGGTGAAAAATGGTTAGATATTAGAAATTCTACTGTAAGAGAGATTATGCAGGAGAGATTGGATATCGCTAAAAATAAAGGGTGTGACGGGGTTGAACCAGATAATGTAGATAGCTATATAAATAATACGGGATTTGGATTAACGTATGAAGATCAGTTGGAATATAACAAATTTTTGGCGCAGGAAGCGCATTTAAGAGGGCTTTCTATAGGTTTAAAAAATGATTTAATGCAAATAAACGATTTAGTGGATTATTTCGATTTTGCATTAAATGAGCAGTGCCATGAGTTTAATGAGTGTGAGTTCTTAACTCCGTTTATTCAAAAAGGTAAGCCTGTTTTTAATGTCGAATATGCGCAAATATATGTTATAGATGAACAAGAAAGAGCAAAGTTGTGTCAAAAAGCAAGAGATGAAAATTTTAGAACTTTGATTTTACCTAAGGATTTAGATGATAGTTTTAGATTCGAGTGTAATTAAAAAATTTTTTCCACATATTCTATTAATTATATATGTTGTTTTGTTTTTACTTTGTTCTGTCAATCCCAAGGATAAGACCGTTTGGATAGCGGAAAATCTAACGGTATTGTTAGTAGTGTTGCCTCTAGTTTTTACATATAAAAAATTTAGATTTTCAAATATCGCTTATTTTTTGATGAGTATATGGATCTATATGCACACTATAGGGGGACATTATACTTTTAAAGACGTTCCTTTTGATTTTGTCAACAATCTTTTTGGCTGGGAGAGAAACAATTATGATCGTATAGCCCATTTTAGCGTGGGTTTTTACGCTTATGCAATAGCTGAGTTTTTAGATAGAAAAAAACTCGTTAATTCAAATGTTATTATGTTTTTGTTTCCTATATTTTCTATTTTTACGGTTGCGGCCATATATGAGATCATTGAGTGGTTAGCGGTTATATATATGGACCCTGAAGCGGGACTAGATTATGTGAGTGCTCAAGGAGATATTTGGGACGCTCAAAAAGATATGTTATCTGACGGGTTGGGATCGATATTTGCCACAAGTTTATATTTTTTTATTAGAAAGAAGGAGACAAAGTAAAAATAAATTTTTGTCTCCTTGTTTATAAGTTTAAAATTTAAACACCTCTTTTTTCAATATAAACGGTTTATTTGCAACTTCCACATTTTCAAGTTTGAGTTTTTTAACCATCGGAGGTTTTACCAACTTGTATCCTAATACGGCTACGATCTTATCTCCTTTTTGTAGTTTAAAGCCATATTTTAAGACTCTCTTTTCATTCTCTTTTATCATCGTGTCTTTTACAACCTCTTTTGCTAGCCAAGGAGGTGTGGGTTTTCCGTCGGCCCCTATTACTCTTACAAAAGTCTCTTTTTTCTCAAAAACTTTTTTTCCATTTCTTATAACAGATACTTTTAAAAACGCGACTCTTAAAGGATGAAGCAAAAGATCGTGAGGGACTTTGGAATTTACTGCTATTTCAAAATCTCTAAGTTTTGGCAAAAACTCAATATCTATATATTTTCTTAGTTTATCGTTATGAGCATGAGTTCCGGCAAAACCATGGAAGGTGTGCGTTTTTGTTTCTCTTAAAGTAGAAACGGAACCTTTGACTTTTGGCATGTGACAGCTAACGCAGTTTGCGTTCTCTATCTCTCTATTTTCATTTGTTGAACAGACGTTAAGGCCAAATCTGTTTCTTTTATGAGAGTGGCAACCCATACAGACATTACCTTTTAAAAAGTTTTGGTTTGAGGTGTCAATCTCATGATAAGGAGACTTTATGTGATCTTTTAAAGTTCCAAAATATTTTTTTGGCTCTTTTGAGATTATGTTTGTGTTTGTTTTAAGCCCCTCTTTTATCTCTTTTATTCTGTGACAATAGGCGCATGAGATAGCTTCGTTTTGAGTTTTACTGTTTTTATCGGGCAATATGCCGTTTTTTGGCGTTATTAATTCTTTTAAATTATCCGCTGCTGGAGTGTGGCATTTTGCACAGTCGTAGGACTCTTTCTTTTTTGCGGGGTGAATATCCCAAACGGCCTTATGGATAGGATCTTTAAAGATAGTGGAGTTTGCGTGCATACTACTTTGAAACTCTTCAAATATCAGCGGGTGACATGATTTACAATCTTCGTTAGGGGCAAATTTATGATTTGCAAAAGTTGAAGCTAAGAAGGCCAAAAAAAGCAAATACTTCTTCATACTTAATCCTTTTATTGTTTATAATAATCATTTTCATAATAATATTTTATAAAAAAAGAGTTTATAGCTATTTCAAATTTTCAAATTAATTATTCGTAACCTCTCTCTTTTCTTTTTCTTTCAATCTCTTCTCTTCTTTTTACGGCCTCGTTTGAAGGTGTTTGAGGATTGCTAAATATCGCTTTTCCATATAGTACACATCCTTTGTCGCCAGGATCGCACTTTTTTTTGAGTAAATCACAATATTCGCCTATCTGATAAGAACATGTCCAACCGCTCATATCGCTCCTTTACTGTTTAGTTTGATAATGAGATAGTTGAATATCTAAAAGAGTTAGATTTAGTTGAGTAGTTAAATGTTGTAACATAAACCTGTTATACAACTATTTAACTATTAAATCATTTAGTCAATCTCTTATGATATAATACCAAAAAACTTAAAAGAGGTTGAAATGAAAAAAGCTTTATTGGCAAGTTCTGTTTTAGCGATACTTTTTTTTGCGGGTTGTACCCAAGAGACTCAAAATAAACTAGGACGAGCCATAGTCAACTGGACTGGAACCAACGGTGTTTTGGATGTGTATAGCGGAGGAAAACTAGTAAAGAGATTTATACAGATAGACAAAATATCCACAGCTTATGGTACTAGCGACAATAGACCTAGGCCTTACAGGTACGGTTACGGATATATTGATGAGAATTTTAACTATAAAGTTGATTCCGGAGAAAAAAAAGTCTATTTTGAGTTTAGCGACTACTCTACAAATTATATCTTTTATGAAAACCCTAATAGGTAAAAATAGAAAGTGATTTTATATATTCACGGTTTTAAAAGCTGCGGCAAGGGAAATAAAAGTGATGCTTTAAGAAGATATTTTGGAGAAAAAAAGATCTTAGCTCCAAATCTTCCTGTTTCGCCAAAAGAGGCTATAGATTTTTTATCTAACATGATAAATCAAAACGATATAGAACTGATTGTAGGCTCTTCGTTAGGCGGATTTTATGCTATCTACTTAGCCGAAAAGTTTGATAAAAAAGCAGTTCTTATAAATCCTTCTTTAAAACCGTATATAACTTTATATCCTTATATAGGGAAAAATAGCAAATTTTGCGACGGTATGGAATTTTTTTGGAAAGAAGAGTATATAAAAGAGCTAATAAATCTAAAAGTAGATAAAGTTAATTTATCAAGATATCTGGTTTTACTTCACAGCAAAGATGAGATTTTAAACTATCAAGAGACTCTAAACTTTTTTATAGGTGCAAAAGTTGTAGTAGAGTATGGTGGAAACCATAGATTTGAAAATATTGAAGATTATTTATGTATGATAGATAGATTCCGATATTAAAAAGGGAAATGATGGATGTGATAGAGCTTTTTAAAAAACTTCTTTCATTTAAATCTATTACTCCTAACGACGATGGAAGTTTGGATTTTATAAGAGAGTACTTAAAAGATTTTAAAGCTATATGGATAAACAAAGAAGATGTAAAAAATCTTTTTTTATATAAAAAATTCGGTGATGGGGAGCATCTCTGTTTTGGAGGGCATGTAGACGTGGTTCCTCCAGGAGTTGGATGGGAGAGTGATCCTTTTGTGCCGATAGAAAAAGATGGAAAGATATACGCAAGAGGTGCCCAAGATATGAAAAGTGGCGTCGCGGCCTTCGTACAAGCTGTAAAAGAGACAAAAAAATTTAATGGTACTTTGTCTTTGCTTTTAACAAGTGACGAAGAGGGTGAAGCCAAGTATGGTACTCTGCTTGCGTTAAAAAAACTAAAAGAACTAGAGTTGATTCCAGATTTTGCTATAGTAGCTGAACCTACTTGTGAAGAGGTATTTGGAGATGCTATTAAAATCGGCAGACGAGGTTCCATTAACGGCGTTATAGAAGTGATAGGTAAACAAGGACATGCGGCATATCCGGAAAAAGCCGTAAACCCAATACATGCCGTAGCAAAAATACTTCCTAATATAGCGGGAACAAATCTTGATGATGGAGATGACTTTTTTGCACCTAGTAAATTTGTTATTACCGATATTAGAGCCGGTATGGAAGTTACGAACGTAACGCCAGGAAAACTTAAGATGATGTTCAATGTAAGAAACTCTACTAAAACTACTTTAAAAGATGTAGAAGAGTTTATGTATAAAAATTTTGATAAAACAAACTATACACTTAAGCTTTCACAAAGCGCAAAACCGTTTATGACGGATCCAGACAGCAAAATAGTAAAACTACTAGATAGCTCAATCCAAAAAATCTGTTCAATAAAACCTAAATACTCTACGGCGGGTGGAACAAGTGACGCAAGATTTTTTGGTGAATTTGGAGTTAAAACGGTAGAGTTTGGAGTAGTAAACGATACCATCCACGCTCCAAACGAAAGATGTGGCAAAGAAGAAGTTATAAAACTTTATGAAGTATTCAAAGAGATTTTAAGATGTTTCTAAAAGATGGCCGAAACCATCTTTTAGTGAGTAGTATTGTTGTCTGTCGTTGCGTTTTGATCTATATTTTCTGACTGTACAGTTAAAGTAGCGTTTGACTCTTGTTGTTCAACCGTTTCTGTTTTGGTTGGTTGCGAGTTGACTTCTTGGGCTGTACTTTGCTGACTCTCCTCTTTTGCTGGAGAACACTCTTTGAGTTTTGTTTCAAGTTCATCAATCTTATCTTCAAGCTCCATAATTTTGTCATCCATTTTAGATATGGCTTCTACGTTAGCTCCATATTCGTAAACTAGTTCTCCTCCATCTTTTCCCTGTTTCAAAGTAATGCCTATAAAAACTAATAAGGCAACCATGTAAACCGCTTGTGCTGCATCTTTTTTTATAGCCATAGATAGAAGCTTCAATAAAAATACAAACACAGTTGCATAAACTAGATACATACCTATCGTTTTATGAAGCTTTAGCTCTTCCTGACCTTCTGGAGACAAAAGTGAAAATGCATGAGATCCGTCTGCTTTACCTGCGAAAAAAGCTGCTGTAAATATGAAAATAACGAAAAATAGAAAACTTGATGTTATTATATTTAGATAAGGCCTTTTAATAAAAAGATTAACGATTTCTAGTATAAGTATAATGATAGGAAGCGTAATTGCAAAATGTACCGTAACCGGATGTAGAAGAATCGGCAGCTCAAAAGGCAGTTTTATAGTATCTAAAAAGTTTAAAAACTCCATGGCAAGTCCTTTATAATGTTGGATTTTAGTTTATTTTATCATAAAAAGTTTATTTTTATCTTGATTTTATAAATTTTTTTTATTTGGAAGAGTATTGAGAGATCGAACTACTATTTTGTTTTATCTTCTGTTTTTTTATTGAAATTGTTCCGTTTTTTGATAAAATTTTATAGTTTAATAAAGCTAAATAAAGGAAAAAGAAGATGGAGTATATTCAGACTGATAATGCACCTGCAGCCATAGGGCCGTATTCTCAAGCTATTAAAGTTGGTAACTTTATTTACACATCGGGACAGATAGCTCTTACTCCAGAAGGTGAGATGAGAGAGAATGATATAGAGATTCAAACTGAACAAGTGCTGACTAATCTTAAAAATGTTTTGGAAGCTGCGGGCAGTTCTTTAGATAAAGTTATAAAAACAACGATTTTTTTAGCAGATATGGATGACTTTGCGAAGGTAAACGAGATTTACGCTAAATTTTTTGGAACTCATAAACCTGCAAGAAGTACCGTAGCAGTTAAAACATTACCTAAAAACGCTCTTGTTGAGATAGAAGCTATAGCTTTAATTTAAACATAACTTAAACTAGTTTTTGATAATATTCGCCATCAAAATGTCTAAAAGGCTAAAAAAACGCAAGAGGGTTGGAAGATGTATGCAATCATAAAAAACGGCGGCAAGCAGTATAAAGTCAAAGAGGGTGATATTATATGCTTTGACAAAATGGGTCTTGAGCCGAAAACCAAAGTTGAATTTAAAGAGGTTTTGGCTATAAACGACGGTGAACTAAAAGTTGGTACTCCTTTCGTTGAAGGGGCTAAAGTAGAGGGCGAAGTGATCAACGAAGGTAGAGGAAAGAAGATTATAATCTTTAAAAAGAGAAGAAGAAAAGACTCTAAACTTAAAAGAGGTTTTAGAAGAGATTTTACAAGAGTAAAAATAACAAAAATAGCTTAAGGAGTAATTTATGGCTCACAAGAAAGGTCAAGGTAGTACCCAGAATAACCGTGATAGTGCCGGTAGAAGACTGGGAGTGAAAAAATACGGTGGAGAGTTTGTAAGAGCCGGAAATATTATCATAAGACAAAGAGGAACGAAAGTTCACCCAGGAAATAATGTTGGTATGGGAAAAGATCATACTATTTTCGCTCTTATAGACGGCTACGTAAAATTTGAAAGAAAAGATAAAAAGAGACAAAAAGTTTCTGTTTATCCCGCATGATTTTGGGCTTTTGCCCAAAATCATAGTAATTAGGAATTTGGAATTAGGAATTGGTATTTCTAATTCCTGATTCCTAATCTTCATATTTCTTCTAATTCCCAATTCCCAATTACTAATTCCAAGGAAAAATTATGTTTATTGACAGTGTAAAACTGACGGTTAGTTCCGGTAAAGGCGGACAAGGTGCTGTAAGTTTTAGAAGAGAAAAATTTATGCCAAAGGGCGGTCCTGACGGAGGGGACGGCGGAAAAGGCGGAGATATATATTTTGTAGTAGATAAAAATACACATACTCTCTCTCACTTTAAAGGAAAAAAAGTTTTAAAAGCCCAAAACGGTAGGCCCGGTGAGGGAAGAAAAAAACATGGTAAAAATGGCCAGCCTCTTGTTTTGGTTGTTCCTCCAGGAACAGAAGTGAGAGATGCCGAAACGGGAGAACTGCTTCTAGATTTAACAAAAGATGGAGATAGGGTTCTTTTTTTAGAAGGCGGAAAAGGTGGAAAAGGGAACTGGCACTTTAAAAGTCCGACAAATCAAAGACCAACGTATGCTCAACCTGGACTTCCTGGAAAGAGTAGAGATATAATACTTGAACTTAAACTAATAGCCGATGTAGGACTTGTAGGGTTTCCAAACGTAGGAAAATCTACGCTTATATCCGTAGTTTCAAACGCTAAACCTGAAATTGCCAATTATGAGTTTACTACGTTAACGCCTAAGCTAGGTGTGGTGGATGTAGATGAGTTTTCAAGTTTTGTGATGGCAGATATTCCCGGAATCATTGGAGGTGCAAGTGAAGGAAAAGGTTTGGGGCTGAAGTTTTTGAAACATATAGAAAGAACCAAGACTTTGCTTTTTATGATAGATATATCAAGCTACAGAGAGCTATTAACCCAATATAAAATATTGAAAAAAGAGCTTTTGAAATTTAGTGAGCATTTAAGTAAAAGAAGTTATGCTATAGCTTTGACTAAAATAGACTCTATGGATATTGAAGAAGCAAATCAAAAAATTGAGAAATTTATAAAAGATTTAAAAGAAGAGCCGGGCGGCGAAAATATATATGGACTTGATGATAAGTATCTATATTTTTTACAAGATAGAGAAAATATTGATAGAAACCAACCATATTTTATATTTCCAATATCTGCAGTTGCTAATATCAATATAAAACCTTTGATATTTGCTTTAAATGATATGATAAAAATGGAGAGAAAGAGTGAAAAGAGTAGTGATTAAAGTCGGCAGTGCCGTTTTAAGCGAAAATAATAGATTAGCCAAGGAGAGAATGTTAAATCTTGTAGAGTTTTTGGCCGAACTTAATGGAAAAATGGAGGTTATTTTAGTAAGTTCGGGTGCAGTTGCCGCTGGATATACGAAGCTTAAATTAGATAAAAAAGAGCTTCCCAATAAACAGGCCTTGGCAGCTATCGGACAACCTCTTTTAATGAAAGCATATCAAAAAAAATTTGAAAAGTTTGATACTCTTTGTGCCCAAATGCTTTTAAGTGCCGATGATTTTGATAGTAGAAAAAGAACCGAGCATGCTAAGAATGCTATTGAGGTTCTTTTAAAACATAAAATTATTCCTATTATAAATGAAAACGACGTCACAGCAACGGAAGAATTGGTTTTTGGGGATAACGATCAACTCTCGGCACATGCGGCTTTCTATTTTGATGCGGATATGTTGGTTATACTTAGCGATATAGATGGATTTTATGATAAAGATCCGAAGAAAAACGAAGATGCGAAACTTTTAAAAGTTGTTGAAAAAATCGATCCAAAGCTTTTAACAACCGAATGCAATCCTAACTACTCTTTCGCTACAGGAGGAATCGTTACTAAACTTAAAGCTGCTGATTTTTTGCTTAGACGTAGAAAAACTATGTTTTTAGCAAGTGGATTTGATTTAAGTGATGTTAAAAGTTTTTTATTGAAAGGTGAGCATATAGGGGGAACACTTTTTATAAAAAATGAAGAAATTATTGGTTAATTTACCTATCACTATTTATTCATTACTTCATAACAAAAGAGGGAAATCATGCGCGTTATATTTATGGGAACTCCTGATTATGCAACTGCTATACTTGAGGGTATACTTGAAGATAGAGATATCAAAGTAGTATCGGTATTTACACAACCGGATAAACCAGTAGGAAGAAAGCAAATACTCACTCCACCGGATGTAAAAAGATTTTTGCTAGATGGAGGGTATGATATACCGATATATCAGCCCCAAACATTAAAAGATAATGAAGTTGTTGAAAAAATAAAAGATTTAAATCCGGATTTTATAGTAGTTGCAGCATACGGACAGATACTTCCTAGAAACATTTTAGAGATATCTCCTTGTATCAACCTTCACGCCTCATTGCTTCCAAAATATAGAGGCGCAAGTCCAATTCAGCAAGCTTTATTAAATGGTGATAAGATAACGGGAGTTACGGCAATGCTTATGGATGAAGGTCTAGATACGGGAGATATTTTGGGTTATAGCGTTATAGAGATACAAAAAGATGACGTTGCCCCCATCCTTTTTGAAAAACTATCTATTTTAGCAAAGGAGTTGACTCCATACATACTTAAAAATTTTAGAAAAATTGAGCCATTAAAACAGAATGATATTGACGCTAGTTACTGTAAGAAGATAAAAAAGATGGACGGTGAAGTCGATTTTTCTGATGCCAAAAACATATTTAACAAATATAGAGCCTTCTTTTTTTGGCCGGGAATATATCTAAAAAGCGGATTGAAACTAAAAGAGATAAACTTGGTCGATAGTGATAGTATAAACGAAGATGGAAAAATATTGGAGTTTACCGATAAAGGGGCTATAGTTGGTTGCAAAAGAGGAAAAGTGGAGATAGCGAAGGTACAGCCGCCATCTAAAAAAGTTATGGATATTTTTAGTTATCTAAGGGGAAGGAGATTAGGTATTGGAGACAATATATCTTGAAGAGGTTGAATCTACTCAGCTATATCTTATAGATAAGATAAAAAAAAACGAACTGTTACCTCCAGTAGCAGTTGTAGCAAAAAGACAAACAAATGGAATTGGCAGTAGAGGAAATAGCTGGATAGGGGTAGATGGGAATCTTTTTTTCTCTTTTGCTCTAAAAGAGTATCAACTTCCTTCAGATTTGCCCGCTCAATCTTTATCTATTTATTTTTCTTATATTTTAAAAGAGATTTTGTCTCAAAAAGGCTCTAAAATCTGGTTAAAATGGCCGAACGATTTCTATATCGGAAAAAGAAAAATCGGAGGAGTAATAACATCTAAAATTTCAGACGTTTTTATATGCGGAATAGGCCTTAATATCGCTAGTTGCCCCGAAAACTTCGCTAAACTCGATATAGATATAGAGATAAAAGAGCTTGTTGAAATTTTTTTATATAAAATAGAAAAAAAGATTTCATGGAAGCAAATTTTTAGTAAATATAAGTTAGAATTTCAATTGAGTAAAAATTTTACTTTTCATCTTGATGGGAAAAAAGTTTCATTAAAAGATGCAATTCTTTGTGATGACGGTTCTATAGAGATTAATAATAAAAGGATATATTCGTTAAGATGAGTGAGATAATAACTATAGCAAACCAAAAGGGCGGAGTTGGCAAAACTACAACGGCTGTAAATTTGGCGGCATCTTTGGCTCTTGAAAACAAAAAAGTACTTATAATAGACGCTGATCCTCAGGCAAATGCGACTACAAGCTTGGGATATAGCAGAAATGATTATGAATTTAATATCTATCATGTTATGATTGGCTCCAAGAAACTTACCGAGATAATTTTGAAAACTTCTGTTGACAATCTTTATCTTGCTCCATCAAATATAGGATTAGTAGGGGTCGAAAAAGAGTTTTACAGTTCTAAGGCGAAACAAAGAGAATTGGTTTTAAAAGAGAAAATAGACGAAATAGAAGATGAGTACGATTTTATCATTATCGATTCTCCACCGGCGCTTGGACCAATGACTATAAATGCTTTAAGCGCTGCGCATTCTGTAATTATTCCTATCCAGTGCGAGTTTTTTGCTCTTGAAGGATTAGCTCAGCTTCTAAATACTATAAGACTTATTAGAAAAACTATAAACCCAAAACTATCTATTAGAGGCTTTTTGCCTACTATGTATAGCAAACAGAACAACTTATCAAAACAGGTTTTTGCCGATCTTTCACACCATTTCAAAAACAAACTTTTTAAAGATGAAAAAAACTCATCGTTTATAGTGATTCCAAGAAACGTTAAACTTGCCGAATCACCTAGTTTTGGTAAACCGGTTATACTTTATGACAGTAAATCAACTGGAAGTATGGCTTATCAATCGTTGGCAAAAGTGATTTTGGAAAAGTAGTATGGGAAAAAAGAATTTAGGAAGAGGGCTCGGAGCTATTCTTAGCGAAGTTACCGAAGCGTATGAAAAAGAGATTGATATTGATGAAAATAAGATATTAGAATTAGACATAGATACCATAAGAGTTAATCCTTATCAGCCAAGAAAAACATTTGATGAAAAGAGTTTAAAAGAGTTAGCAGAATCTATCAAAAAACATGGTCTTTTGCAACCTATTGTAGTTATAGAAGATATAGACGGTTTTATGCTAATTGCCGGTGAAAGAAGACTCAGAGCCTCAAAAATAGCTGGTTTAGAGAAAATTAGAGCTGTTATTGTCGATATAGAAGAGGATAAATATAGAGAATTAGCGCTTATAGAAAATATTCAAAGAGAGGATTTAGATCCAATCGATTTAGCACTCTCATATAAAGCGCTAATTGAAGATTATGGAATTACTCATGAAGAGCTTTCAAATATTGTTCACAAAAGTAGGACACATATAACTAACACTTTAAGACTTCTTTCATTGTCTAAATATGCTCAGAATGCTTTAAAAGATAAGAAAATTACTACGGGACATGCTAAAGTTCTAGTAAATCTTGATGAGGAAAAACAAAAAATTTTAGTAGACTCAATCATCGGCCAAAAACTAAGCGTTAGAGAAGTTGAAAATATTGTTAGAAAAGAGAAAAGAAGAGAAAATAGAATAGAAAAAAACGATAGATTAGACTTAAGTGAAATTTCTAAAGCTATGAAAAACAGTGGACTTTCATACAAAATCAAAGATAATAAATTAACAATTGTGTTTAAAAATAGTGACCAAATAAGTTACTTTTTGCAAAGTTTTTTAAGAAAAAACTATTAGTTTAATAAAAATATATAATTTAATATGATAAAATTTCAATCAATTTGAAAGGGACAAAGGAGAATATATGCTAAATATTAGTTTTGGGCTGGTGGTTTTTACTGCTGTTGTCTTTTTTATTCTCATTGCAGTCTTAAACAGATGGCTATACAAACCTCTTCTTGGTTTTATGACGGCAAGAGATGAGAGCATAAGAAGAGACATGGAAAAGGCCAAAGAGAATAGCAGCGGTTCAGAAGAGCTTTTAAAAGAGGCTCAAGAGATTATAGCAAAAGCTAAAGTTGAAGCAGCTACGATTAAAGCGGAAGCTGTAAACGAAGCAAAGGAATTTGCTCAAAAGAAACTAGATGAGAAAAAAGCTCAACTAGCTTCTGAGTATGAAAAGTTTAAAGAGAAGTTAAAAAGTGAAGAGGAGGAGCTTAAAGGAGTTCTTCTTTCACAAGCGCCGCTATTCAGAGAGGCTCTAAAGGCAAAATTTAGTAAATTACAATAAGGAGTAAAGGTGAAAGCAAAATTACTGTTTTTAGTGCTAGCTCTTGGGACAATCGCTTTTGCAAGTGAAAGTGGCGGCGGTGCTACGGATATATTGCCGAGAACCGTAAACTTTTTGATTTTTGTTGCTATTATCTATTATCTCTTGGCTGATAGAGTTAAAAACTTCTTCAAAGACAGAAGTGAATCTATAGCAGCGAAACTAGAGAGTGTTCAAGCACAGCTCAAAGAGACTAAAGAGGAAAAAGAGAGAGCTGAAAAAGAGCTTGAAAATGCTAAGAAATTAGCTGCAGAGATCGTAGAAACCGCTAAAAAAGAGAGTATGCTTTTAAGCGAAAAGATTAAAAACGATCTTGAAGAAGAGCTAAAACTACTTGAGAAAATCTTCAATGAAAACTGCGAACTTGAAGAGAGAAAAATGGTGAGAGAAGTTGTGCAAAAGATTCTTGAAGAGACATTTGAAGATAAAAATATTGTTATCAACGAAAAAGAGTTCGTTAATCTTATAGTGAAAAAGGTTGCATAAATGGTAGAGTTGGTATCGAAAAGATATGTAAAAGCATTAGTTGAGAGTTCCTCTAAAAAGGAATTGGAAAAATATAGTAAATATCTTGAACAGTTAAGTAAGGCCTTTGCAGATAAAGATGTAAGAAAAATACTACTCTCACCCGAAATTGATGAAACAAAAAAAGGCGAACTTCTAATAGACTCTTTAAAAGATGCAGATAAAAAATTTGTAAATTTTTTAAAACTTCTTGCTGAGAAAAAAAGAGTCTACTTAATTCCTCAAATTTCTGATGAGTTAACAAAACAACTCTATTTTGTTGAAAACAAATTTGAAGGAAAGGTTTATTCGGAGTTTGACTTAAGTGACAAAGAGTTAAAAGAGATTGAAAACACTTTAAGTAAAAGAGTAGGCTCAAAAATTGTTTTACACAAAGTACCTCATAAATTTGATGGTATAAAAGTAGAGGTTGAGAGCCTAGGTATAGAGATAAGTTTTTCAAGATCTAGGATTAAAAATCAGATAATAGAACATATACTAAAAGCAATATAGAAAGGAGAAAAAGTGGCACATAAATTGCAAGCGGATGAGATTAGCTCTATCATTAAAGAGAGAATTGAAGATTTTGAGATAAAAATCGACATTGAAGAGACTGGAAAAGTTATCTCTTTCGCCGACGGAATAGCAAAAGTTTACGGCCTGAACAACGTAATGGCAGGTGAAATGCTTGAGTTTGAAAATGGCGAAAAAGGTATGGCTGCTAACTTAGAGGAGTCATCAGTAGGTGTGGTTGTCCTTGGTAAGGGTGAAGGTATTAGAGAAGGGATGAGCGTTAAGAGGTTAGGTAAACTTCTTAGAACTCCAGTAGGTGATTCGTTGATAGGAAGAGTTATTAACCCTCTTGGAGAGCCTATTGACGGAAAAGGTCCGATAGAAGCTACAGAGTTTAGATTTGTTGAAGAAAAAGCTCCTGGCATTATGGCAAGAAAATCTGTTCATGAGCCGTTGCAAACTGGTATCAAAGCAATCGATGCACTAGTTCCAATCGGTAGAGGTCAAAGGGAGCTTATTATCGGTGACAGACAAACCGGTAAAACTACTGTTGCTATAGATACTATTATTAACCAAAAAGGGCAAGATGTTATCTGTATCTATGTAGCAATAGGCCAAAAGCAGTCAACTGTAGCCCAAGTTGTTAGAAAACTTGAAGAACATGGCGCAATGGATTACACAATAGTTGTTAACGCTTCTGCTTCCGATTCATCAACTTTACAATTTTTGGCGCCATATACCGGAGTAACAATCGGTGAGTATTTTAGAGATAACGGAAGACACGCTTTGATTATTTATGATGATCTATCAAAACATGCTGTTGCATACAGAGAGATGAGTTTGATTTTAAGAAGACCTCCTGGTAGGGAAGCATATCCTGGAGATGTTTTCTATATTCACTCTAGACTTCTTGAGAGAGCCGCTAAACTAAGTGATGATTTAGGTGCTGGTAGTTTGACGGCTCTACCTATAATCGAAACTCAAGCTGGAGACGTTTCAGCATATATTCCTACTAACGTTATTTCAATCACGGATGGTCAGATTTTCTTGGAGTCTGATCTGTTCAATGCGGGTATTAGACCAGCTATTAACGTTGGTATATCGGTATCAAGAGTTGGTGGTGCCGCTCAGATAAAAGCTATGAAACAAGTGTCTGGAACTCTAAGATTAGACCTTGCACAGTACAGAGAACTTCAAGCCTTTGCTCAGTTTGCTTCAGATTTGGATGAAGCAAGTAGAAAGCAGCTTGAG
This sequence comes from Nitrosophilus labii, assembly GCF_014466985.1. Taxonomy (NCBI): domain Bacteria; kingdom Pseudomonadati; phylum Campylobacterota; class Epsilonproteobacteria; order Nautiliales; family Nitratiruptoraceae; genus Nitrosophilus; species Nitrosophilus labii. The sequence goes on along the minus strand of NZ_AP022826.1, from coordinate 1,362,418 downwards.
CGTGGACAAAGAATGGTTGAAGTACTTAAGCAGCCACCTTATTCGCCACTTGCGGTTGAAAAACAGATACTTATCATATATGCTGGCGCTAACGGTTATTTAGATGATATTCCTGTAGAAAAAGTAACCAAATTTGAATCTGAATTGTATCCTTTTGTAGAGGCTAAATATCCACAGATTTTTGAACAGATAAGAACAAAAAAAGCTCTTGATGATGAGCTAAAAGAGTTAATGAATAAGGCAATAGTAGAGTTCAAGGCAACATTCAGCGCCGAATAAGGATACCAAATGGCAAACTTAAAAGATATAAAAAGAAAAATTACGAGTGTTAAAAATACTCAAAAAACAACTAGAGCAATGAAGCTAGTCTCCACTGCAAAGCTTAGAAGAACAGAGGAACTAGCAAAACGCTCTAGAGCCTTTGCTAACGCCATAAATGATACTTTAGCGGAGATAAGTTATTCTATACATAAATATAAAGTAGGCGGCATACAGGGAAGATATTTTGAAGAGATAGAACTGCCTGCGGTAATTGATATTATTTTTATAACCGCTGACAAAGGTTTATGTGGCGGATTTAACTATCAGACTATAAAAGCAGTTAAAAATTTGATCGAAGAGTATGAAAACAAAAAAGTAAAGATAAGACTAAGAGCTATTGGGAAAAAAGGTATAGAATATTTCCAATTTCAAGGAATAGAACTTCACGACAAAGTAGTCGGGCTCAGTGCTTCACCAGACTATAAGCAGGCAGCCGAATTTATCTCTGTTTCGGTTGACGCATATTTAAAGGGTGAAACAGACGGTATTATCCTGGTTCATAACGGATATAAAACAATGATTGTACAAGAGTTGAAAGTTGATCACATCCTGCCTATAGACATCTCAAAAATAGAGATGAAAGAGTCAAACTCTATGATGGAGCTTGAACCAGAAGATGGTGAAAAAGTTCTTGATTCTTTAATCAAAAAATATCTAGAGTATAACATGTATTACTCTTTGATTGACTCTTTAGCAGCTGAGCACAGCGCTAGAATGCAGGCAATGGATGCTGCAACCAATAACGCTAAAGAGATGGTCGAACAGTTGACAATTTCATACAATAAAGCAAGACAAGAATCGATTACTACCGAGCTGATAGAGATAATCAGCGGTATGGAAGCAATGAAATAAGAAATCTAAGGAGATATGAATGTCTGAAATGAAAGGAAAAATCGTTCAGGTTATGGGACCGGTTGTTGATGTTGATTTTGAATCATATCTACCGGCAATTAACGAAGCATTAAACGTTAGTTTTAACGTAGAAGGCGAAGAAAAAAAACTGGTATTGGAAGTTGCTGCTCACTTAGGTGATAACAGAGTAAGAACTATTGCTATGGATATGACCGAAGGTCTTGTTAGAGGACTTGAGGTGGAAGCAACTGGCGGACCTATCAAAGTTCCTGTCGGCGAAGAAGTTCTTGGTAGGATCTTCAACGTTACAGGCGAGACTATAGATGAGGGTGAACCTTTAAAAGCAAAAACTTACTGGTCTATTCACAGAAGTGCACCTGCATTTGAAGATCAAAGTACAAAGCAAGAGATTTTCGAAACAGGTATTAAAGTTGTTGACTTGCTTGCACCTTATGCAAAAGGTGGTAAAGTAGGTCTATTTGGCGGTGCCGGCGTTGGTAAGACAGTTATTATAATGGAGCTTATTCACAACGTTGCGTTTAAACACTCAGGTTACTCTGTTTTTGCCGGTGTTGGTGAAAGAACCAGAGAAGGTAACGACCTATACAATGAAATGAAAGAATCAAACGTTTTAGATAAAGTTGCACTATGCTACGGACAGATGAACGAGCCTCCAGGTGCTAGAAACAGAATTGCGCTTACTGGTCTTACAATGGCTGAATATTTTAGAGATGAGATGGGACTTGACGTTTTGATGTTTATCGATAATATATTTAGATTTGCTCAGGCAGGTGCTGAGATGTCTGCACTTTTAGGACGTATTCCTTCTGCGGTTGGTTATCAGCCTACACTTGCTAGTGAGATGGGTAAACTACAAGAGAGAATTACATCTACTAAAAAAGGTTCTATTACATCAGTACAAGCGGTATACGTTCCTGCGGACGACCTAACTGACCCTGCTCCAGCTTCAGTTTTCGCACACCTTGATGCGACAACTGTTCTTAACAGAAGAATTGCTGAAAAAGGTATATATCCTGCAGTTGACCCGCTAGATTCAACTTCAAGAATGCTTGATCCAAATATTATCGGTGAAGAGCACTATAAAGTGGCTCGTGGCGTACAAGCTGTGCTTCAAAAATATAAAGATCTTCAAGATATTATTGCTATTTTGGGTATGGATGAACTTAGTGAAGAGGATAAACTAATTGTTGAAAGAGCGAGAAAGATAGAGAGATTCCTATCTCAACCATTCTTCGTTGCTGAAGTATTTACAGGCGCACCTGGAAAATATGTTACTTTAGAAGAGACTATAGAAGGATTCAAGGGTCTTCTTGAAGGTAAATATGACGATATTCCTGAAAACGCATTTTATATGGTAGGAAATATTGACGAAGCTCTTGAAAAAGCTGAAAAATTAAAAGCAAAATCTTAAGCAAAGCTCCTGCTTTGCTTTTATAAAGGATTTTAATGGAAACATTAAAATTAGAAATCGTCACTCCTCAAGGACAAATCTTTGACGGGGACGTAAAAAATGTTACTTTTCCAGGTGAAGAGGGTGAATTTGGAGTATTGCCAAAACATGCTTCACTACTTTCTCTTTTAAAGCCCGGAGTTATCGAGTTTGAAAAAGCAGACGGGAAAAAAGAGTCTATTGTTATAAACTGGGGTCATGTAAAAGTTGACGAAAATAAAGCTACAGTGTTAGTTGATAGCGCCGTAGCGTTAGCGGGCGATACTGAAAGTGAAATCGCAAAAGCGATACAAGAGGCCAAAGAATTAGTTGAAAAAGCTAGCGAAAATAAAGCAGCTTTAGCTACTGTAGAAGCGAGAATTGAAAAAGCAGCTAAGAATCTTTAATGAATACTATAGATGTTTTTTTAGATTATCTCTCTAGAAGTAGCTCTATCACGATAGCAGTACTAGTTCTGCTATCGTTGTATTTTATCATTATTAACTGGGTCTTTATATATAGATATTTTTCATTAAAAAAATGGATTAAGCACGAGGATATATCACTAAAATCGTTAATGATGGGTGCAAAGAAACCCTCTCCCGATTCAGTTCTCTCAAAATGTTTTAAAGAGATAGGCAAAGAGGGTAAAGAACTTGCCGATTTTTGTAAATTTGCCGCTACAAAAGAGGCTACTAAAGGATTGACTTTTCTATCAGTAGCTGCATCAACCTCTCCTTTTATAGGATTATTTGGTACGGTTATATCTATTTTGGAAGCTTTTTCCATGCTTGGTACTTCAAAGGCATCTATTGGTGTAATCGCACCCGCGATAGGTGAAGCTTTAGTTGCTACGGCGGCAGGTATATTTGTAGCAATATTTGCTTATTCATATCATCTATTTTTAAAAAGAAAAGGTTTCGAACTAATCTCTTATATACAGATGCAAAGTGATCTGTTACTTTCAAAGTAGGTAATATGTTTAACTGGGAAGAAAAACCGGATTTAAATATTACTCCTTTAGTTGATGTGATGCTAGTAATGCTTGCTATACTGATGGTTACTACTCCTGCGTTAATTTATGAAGAACTTATAGAGCTTCCTAAAGGCTCAAAAACTAAGGTTCTTCAAAAAAGTGAGTCCTTAGAGATCAGAGTAGATAAAAAAAAGATTATTTATCTTAAGAAAGATAGATTCAATTTTAACAATTTTGCAGATAATTTTATATTAATAGCTTCAAAATATGATAAAAAATCTCCCGTTTATATCAGAGCAGACAAATCTTTGTCTTACGGTGATGTTATGTTTGTTTTAAAAACCGTGAAAGAAGCCGGCTTTGCTAAGGTGTCTTTGGTAACAGATGGATAACAAAAAGCTTTTTTTAATTTCAGGTGCCGTATCTATTGCTATTTATATTGCTGTTTTTTTAGCTGTTTTGTTATATTTTCTTAAAACTCAAGAAACGTTAAAGAAATTTACTATTAAACAAAAAAGTGTAGAGGTATCACTTGTAGAGGCGCCAAAATTTAAAAAGATTATAGAACAGAAAAAAGATAAGATAAAAAAGAGTGAAAAACCGGTAAAAAATAAAAAACAAAAAGTAAAAAAAAGAGTTGGTTCTAAAAGTCCTAAAGATGAAGTGGATATTGCAAAACTTTTTTCCACGATTAAAACACCAAAGAAGAGTAAAAAAAAGATAGTAAAATCTACCAAAAAAAGTTCTACTCCGCCTAGCAGGTTTAAAGGTCAAAATATCAGAAGAACTGAATCAGCGCAAGAGATCTTGAAAAAAATGAACATAAAAGACGTTAGCCGTGTTTTAGCAAAGTCCAATATAGAAGCTGTGAATGGCGAAGATGATCCTTATCTATCTAAAATATATGAAATATTATATAAATATTGGCTTCCTTCGCAAGAGAGCGCCGGCAATAGAGCCAAAGTAATGATAAAAATCGATTTTAATGGCAATTTTGATTATAATATTATATTTTTTTCAAGTAGTGAAACTTTTAACAAAGAATTGGTAGAATATCTAGAATATTTAAAAACTAAAAAATTTCCTCAACCAAAAGAGGGAAAAAAAGAGATAACGGTATTTTTTGAAGCAAAAGAGTAAAATTAATATATAATACTTTTACTTGATTTGTTAATATATTTTTTTTGAACTTAATCTCCATCAACCATAAAGAAAGGTACGAAATGGTAAGAATCTTACTACTGATATTTTTTTCTATCGCTCTTTTTTCAAAAGATTTAACAATGGAAATAATCAAAGAGGTAGAAAAAAAACCTCTAATTAGTGTTGAAGACGCTTCAGCGATTTTTAGCGATTCTATTAACAAAAAGTTTTTCAAACTTTTAGTAGCCGATTTGAAGGTAACTTCTCATTTTAATGTGGATGAGAGTTATAGAACAGCTATATTTGATACATCTTTTGATTTTTCTAAATATCCAAATAACGATTTGATAGTTAGATTTGAACTTACTTTTGATGATTATGGAAGTTTATTGTCTAGAGTTAAACTTTTTAATATTAAAACTTCAGAGATAGCCTTTCAGAAAACATATAAAATTAACGATATCAAAAGATATCCCTTTTTAGCACATAAAATAGCATGTGATATCAATGATTACATAGGCGCTCCACCAGTCGATTGGATGAGAAGATTTGTGATCTTTTCAAAATATACTTCCGCTAAAAATGCAGAAATTGTTGTGAGCGACTATACTTTAACGTATCAAAAAACGATTATTAAGGGTGGACTAAATGTCTTTCCTAAATGGGGTGATAAAAACCAAAGAACTTTTTATTATACGGCTTACGAGAGAAAACCGACTCTATACAGAGTAAATCTATATACAGGCGAGAGAAAAAAGATTCTCTCTAGTGAAGGTATGATAGTATGTTCCGATGTTAGTAAAGACGGGAAAAAACTTCTTGTTACTATGGCGCCTAGCTATCAACCGGATATTTATATTTACGATTTGAGAACGAAAAGATTAAAAAGAGTGACAAGATATCCTGGGATTGATGTTAATGGAAACTTTATAGAAAACGACAAAAGAGTTGTTTTTATATCTGATAGGTTGGGATATCCAAACATTTTTGCAAAATCGATAGAGGGAAGCGCCGTTGAAAGACTTGTGTATCACGGAAAAAATAACAGTTCTTGTTCGGCATATGGACACTATATCGTATATTCAAGTAGGGAAACGGACAATGAGTTTGGAAAAAATATTTTCAATCTATATTTGATTTCGACTAAAAGCGATTATATAAGAAGGTTAACGGCTACCGGAGTCAATCAGTTTCCTAGATTTTCCGTAGATGGAGAAACGATACTTTACATAAAACATCTAAAAAATCAAAGTGCTCTCGGTATAATTAGACTAAACTATAATAAAAGTTATCTATATCCTTTAAAAGTGGGTAAAATCCAATCTATAGATTGGTAAGGATGAGGTAGAGGTGTACTTAAGAAAAATAGTGGTAAAATAAAAAAAAGTTTTTTGAGAAGGAGAAATAATGAGAAATAGTTTAATGATCGGTTTATTTGCGGCTGCTTTGATTTTTGGAGGTTGTGCAAAAAAAAGTGTAGAGATAGAAACGCCAACAGAGCAGACTCAGCAGGTTCAAGAAGAGCAGGCAACTACTGTGACTGAAGGAGAAGGTATTTCAGAAGTGTCTCCAGAGAGCGGAACGTTAGAGACTTTGAGTGAACAAGAGATAAAAATACAAAAGATGAAAGCTGTAGAGTCTGAAGCTAAAAAGATCTATTTTGATTTTGATAAATACAATATAAGAGCTGATCAGGTTGAAAACGTTGATTTTGATGCAAAGCTTTTTAGTCGTGAGGATGCCAAAGAGTTTAAAATAAGAATTGAAGGAAACTGTGACGAGTGGGGAACCGACGAATACAATTATGCTTTAGGTCTTAAAAGAGCAAAAACCGTAAGAGATGCGCTTGCTGCTAGAGGTATTGAGAAAGATAGAATGACATTGATTAGTTACGGAGAAAGCAATCCTGTATGTACGGAACATAACAGAGCTTGCTGGCAAAAAAACAGAAGAGTTGAATTTACGCTTTTGCCTTAATTGTGAATGAGGGAAGAAAATGAAAAAAAATATCATTATATCTCTTCTTTTTTCCCTCTCTCTGTTTGCGAATGAACCATCCGCTTTTGAAGCTGGAAATTTAGATAGCCCAACTCCCTATGGTCTAACTACTACTGAAAAATATATACTTCAAAACAAAAAAGAGATAGAGAGACTTAAAAAAGAGAGCATTGTAAATTCTTCAAAGATACAAGAATTAGAAGAGAAAGTTGAAGGATTAAGAAGTATAGTTGAAGGCGTCGATACGAATCTAAACAATTTAAGATTGAAGTTTGAAAAGTTTCTTAAAGATAAAGAGTCCGATAAAGATGAACTTCAAAACGAGATAAAGAGTTTAAGTGAGGATTTAAACAAAACAGTGACTTTGCAAAAAGAGAATTATGAGCAGATAAAGAGTGTCTTAAAAGAGTTAACCTCTTTAATAGACAACATCAATAACTCATATATTAGCAAAGAAGAGTTTAAAAAAGAGATGGATGGTATATACTCATATATAGATAAAAAAATAACCTCTATAAAAAAATTGCAACAAAAAAACTCTTTGATGTCCAAAAGTGGAGCCTACGTATTTAAAGAAGCAAAGAGGCTTTTTAGGGAAAAAAAGTATGACTTAGCTAAAGAGTATTTTGAGGTTTCTATCAAAAAACATTATAAACCTGCTACCTCTTCTTACTATATCGGCGAGATTTGTTTTTATCAAAAGAGGTATGATTGCGCTGTGAAGTATTATAAAAAAAGTGCTTCGCTTTATTCAAAATCTTCGTTTATGCCTACTTTGATGCTACATACAGCAGTATCTTTAGAAAAGTTGGGAGAAAAAAAGCAAGCTAAAATCTTTTATGAAAATTTGATTAAAAAGTTTCCTAAAACTAAAGCTGCAAAAATAGCGAAAAATAATTTAAAAAAATTGCAATAAAAGTCTAAAATATTAAATTAATTTTATTGCAAGAAATTTTTGATAAAATCAAAAGTCTAAACTAAAGAAAAGAAAGGTTACGAATGGCAATTGCAGATAACAAAGTTGTATCTATGGAATATGAAGTAAGAGATGCGACTACGAACGAGATAATAGACTCAAACAGAGGGCAAAAACCTTTACAGTTCATTACTGGAAAGGGACAAATCATTCCAGGTCTTGAGAGTAAGATCAAAGAGATGAACGAAAATGAAGAGGCTGATGTATTAGTTAAAGCGGAAGAGGCTTATGGACAAAAAGATGAAAATGCGGTACAAACTCTTCCAATAGAGCAGTTTGCAGGGATAGATTTGCAAGAAGGAATGACTCTTTATGGTCAGGGCGAAAATGGTGAAACAGTTCAAGTTACAGTAAAATCTTTCAATGATAAAGAGGTTGTGATAGATTTTAACCATCCATTAGCCGGAAAAGATCTTCTTTTTACAGTAAAAATTATCGGTATAAGAGAAGCGACTCCGGAAGAGGCGATGACTGGACAGGTTATTGATCCTAATGAGTCTTGCGGATGTGGTACAGGTGGCTGTTGCTAATTTTATAGCTTATTCGAGGGCCTCAAAAGAGGCTCTCAAATCTGCAAATATATTAAAAAGTTTAAATATCAATGTCTTGATAGAAGGGCCTAAAGGCTCAGGTAAAGAGACATTAGCCAGATATATCTCTCCAAAAGCTTCAATAATCAAAAAAGATTTAAATGAAATCGATAAAATAAGTGAAAAAAGTAGCGACGTAATAATATTAAATATCGATCAGTGTAAAAATCTCCATTTTTTAGATTCTATCTCAAAAAAAAGTAAAATTATCGCTACATCAAATCAAACGACAAAAAGTGAAATTATTGATCGAATTTTTCCTATAAAAATCTATCTGCCGCCTTTGAGTGAAAGAAAAGAGGATATTTTGCCTTTGGCAAAAAAGTTTTTGCAAGAGGCTCAAGAGGTGTTTTCTGAAGAAATAGAAATGGATTTAACATCTATTGAGTTTGATTTGAGTGAAAACGGAGATTCGATTAAGAAATCTATTTTTTTCAACTATTTTATTAAAAATATCGAAGATAATCAGATCATGGAGTGTATAGAAAAATTTCTTTTCGAAAAGATCGGTACGAAAAACGACTATAAAGAGTTTTTATATCTTTATGAGCTTCCTTTGATCAAAGCCGGTTTTAAAAAATTTAAAAGTCAGCTTAAAATGGCTCAAATGTTCGGGCTAAACAGAAATACTCTTAGAAAAAAGATTAAAGATTATGAGGAGAAGTTATGAAAAACGTTATTTTTCTTTTTCCGGGACAAGGAAGCCAAAGTTTCGGAATGGGAAAAGATTTTTACGAAAATAGTAAACTAGCAAAAGATTTGATTGAAGAGTCAAGCGATAGACTAAAAATAGATTTTAAAAAGTTGATGTTTGAAGAGAATGATAAACTATCTCAAACCGATTTTACTCAGCCGGCAATACTGCTTGTTAGTTTGATTGCTCAAAAGATTTTCTCTTCTTCCGTAGAGATAAAGCCTAAATACTCTTTAGGTCACTCTTTGGGAGAGTTTAGCGCATTAGCAAGTGTCGATGCACTTGATGTTTTAGACGCGGTTGAGCTCGTTCACAATAGAGGGAAATTTATGCAGCAGGCTTCAAAAGGAGTAGAGGCTGCAATGTTGGCGGTTTTGGGTCTAGATGACGAAAAAGTTGAAGAGATTTGCAAAGAGGCAAGGGAAGAGGGAAAAAAGGTATGGCCGGCAAATTATAATAGTGAAGGTCAGATAGTATTAGCCGGTATAAAAGAGGATATAGTTTCAATAGAGCCTAAACTTAAAGAAGCCGGCTCTAGAAAAACAGTTCTTTTAAATATGTCGGTAGCTAGCCACTGTCCGTTGTTAGATAGTGCAAGAGCGCCTTTAAAAGAATATTTGGATAGATTTTTAAAAGATAACTTCATATCCCCCGTCGTCTCAAACGTAACCGCAAAACCGTACTCTAGTAAAGATGAAGCTCTTTCTTTGCTTGATAGACAACTTGTAGAACCTGTTTTATATAAACAATCTATCAAAAATGTAGAGAGTGAAGCAGACACTTTTTTAGAGTTTGGCGGCACGGTTTTAAAAGGGCTAAATAGAAGGTTAACTAAAGTTCCTACCCTAAGCGTAACTGATATGAAGAGTATGGAAAAGGCTATAAAAGAGCTTGAAGGATAATTAATATCGATATCGATTAAGATTGGGAGTTAAGATGAAAATAGCTATTATGGGAGCAATGCCGGAAGAGATAGAACCGTTACTATCCTATATGAAAGATATAAAATCTTTTGAAGTGGCAAACAATAGATATTATGAGGCAAAATATAAAGGATTGGAAGTTGTTATCGCCTATAGTAAAATAGGGAAAGTTTTTGCCTCTTTAACCGCTTCGGTTATGATCCAGCATTTCAAAGCTCAAAAGCTTCTTTTTAGTGGAGTTGCAGGAGCTATTAACGATGAGCTAAAAATAGGAGATCTAATAGCGGCAACCAAGCTTTGTCAGCACGACCTCGACATAACCGCTTTTGGCCATCCATACGGTTTTGTACCTGAGGGTAAAGTTTTTATCCAGAGTGATGCCGAGCTTCTCTTTTTGGCTAAAGAGGTGGCAAAAGAGAAAAATATCTTGTTAAAAGAGGGAGTTATAGCTACAGGAGATCAGTTTATAGCGAACTTAGAGAGAAAAGAGTGGATCAAAAAAACCTTCGGTGCCGACGCTTTGGAGATGGAAGGAGCAGCTGTTGCCGTTGTTTGCGATGCCTTTGACGTTCCATTTTTTATACTTAGAGCAATTAGTGATGCGGCTGATATGGATGCAGGGTTTGATTTTGATAAGTTTTTAGAGAGTTCTTCAAAAATAAGTGCAGATTTTATAATCTCTATGCTTGATAAAATGGTATGATGAAAAGAGCGGAATTTACTAAAAAGTTAATCAAACAGATAGCAAAAACAAACTTTGAGTTTGAACTTTTAAAAGATGGAGATAGAGTCTTAGTCGGTTTAAGCGGCGGAAAAGATTCTCTAACGTTAATACATGCGTTAAAACATATACAAAGAGTAGCTCCTTATAACTTCTACTTTAAAGCGGTTACCGTCAGTTACGGTATGGGGGAAAATTATGAACATTTAAAAAAGCATTGCGAAGAGTTTGGTATAGATTATGAGGTTTACGAGACTGAGATTTTTGATATAGCAAAAGAGAAAATAAGAAAAAACTCTTCGTACTGCAGCTTTTTTTCAAGGATGAGAAGAGGCGCTCTTTATACGTACGCTCTAAACAACGGTTTTAACAAGTTGGCTCTTGGACATCATCTTGACGATGCCGTAGAGAGTTTTTTTATGAATATGTTTTATAACGGTGCGATGAGAAGTATGCCGCCTATTTACAAAACGGAAAGAGGATTGTATGTTATAAGGCCATTGATAGAAGTTAGAGAGCGACAGCTAAGAGGTTTTGTGGAGAGAAATAACTTTTTCGCGATCGGAGACGAGATGTGCCCTGCGATGAGGTTTGATATAAAAGAGCCTTATGTTAGGGAAAATATGAAAGAGTTTGTGGCAGATTTGGAAAAGAGATTTCCCGACGTTATGAAATATATCAAAGCTTCCTTTAGACACATTCACGACGATACGTTTTTTGACAAAACAAGATTTAAACTCTAAAAAAACTTTTTAAATCTTCTACCACTATGTGCTCTTCCATAAATGTAAGTTTGACTAAATATTAAAAAATCCTATCACGTTTCATATCTTCAAATATTTTTATTTTTGTTATTAGTTTAATATATCTTTAAAAGTCTAATTATTAAAATAAATTATCTCTATATAACGGTAGAAAATATGCAAATACATGAGCTGAAAATAAAAATTCGCCTGAAAAAAGATCTCCCCTTTAAAGATTATATAAACTTTGTTTCTAAAAATGTAAATTATATATTTTACAACTCCACTATATTAAGAGCCCTACACGAAAAGAGAGGTTTTAAACCTTACGTTGTAGGTAGTTTATATCCGGTAAATAAAAAAGAGAAAGTTTATAAACAAGATGCTATCTACACTCTAACGCTTAGAACTATAGAAGAGGCGGTAGTTGGCGAGTTTTATAAAGCTTCTAAAAAAACTACAAATCTTGATTTTGATATTGAAGGTTTTAAATCTAGAGAGTTAAAACTAAGCTATATCGATAAAATATATACAATCACCCCGGCTGTTTTAACCATAACGGATCAAAATGGAAAGATTAGATACTGGACTATTGAGGATGACCCGCTTTTACTTCAAAAACGAATTGTGGATAACCTTGAAAAGAAGTATATCGAGTTTTTTAAAAAAAGCGTAAAAGCCCCTAGTGATATGGTCGGCTTTTTTAAGGTAGTGAACCAAAAGCCGCTAGTTTTTAACTATAAAGGCGGAAAGATCTTTGCCAATAGATTTCAAATCGGTTTTAATAGTGATGAAGTTAGTCAAAAATTGGCAAGACTTAGTTTCGGTGTAGGAATATTAGAGAAAAATCCTTTAGGTTTTGGAATGGTAGTAAGGGCGAGGGATGATTAAAGATATTTTAGATAATTTCGATATCGATTTTCAAAAAGCGATTATCGATAATTACCAGCTCAAAGATGGGCTCTATGTGCGTATTGGCCAAGAGAGAGTAGAGTATTTTATCTACAAAAAGCCAAGAGACAAAGAGTCTTCTAAAGAGATAGGACTTAAAGACTTAGAGGGAAATATCAGAGCGAGCGAATATGAGTGGTTTGCAAGAAGGGATTATGTAAGCGTCTATCTCAACTCCAACAAGGCCATTGATCCTCCAAAAAAGAAGATCCATAACAACAACTACCTCACGCTCTTTGTCAAGGCAAAAGAGTTCAATGAAGCAAACAAAGAGCACTTTGTCACCAAACTCTATGACAATCTCAAAACTTTTGCATCCTTTACAAAAAAAGAGGAGCAAGAAGTTTTAAAAAGCTTTCATAAATATATCTTCGATGCCACAAGAGAGAAAGATATAGAGCAAAAGAAACAGAGATTTTTGGCTATTTTTGATGATATTGTACAAAAAAAAGAGCTTATCAAAGAGGGTGAATATATCAAGATATTTTTCGATGAAGATTTGCGAAAATATGAGAAAGAGGCGCAAATCTACTATGCGCTTAAAATCTACAACAAGATAGAGACTGTAGTCAATATTGATGGCCAAATTTACGGCCTGAGTGATTTTAATATGGGGCTAAATAGCAAAAAGCCATATTTGGAGCACAAAACCAGAGGTTTTAACCTGCCATTTATGGTAAAAAAGGATAAAATCTATACTTTTAAAGCGCTTTTTGATTTTTTAAAATTCCAAAACAATCTATTGCAAAAAGAAGCTTCTAGACATAGCAGCGGAGTTTATATCACCAAACACTCCAGCAACGATCAAGCAGAAATCATCGACTTTGATATTGTTACCAACGAAAATCTTCTCCCTAAGCCTTTTATATTAAGAGATTATCTCAGTGAAAGCGAGGATGAGGAGATAAAAGATTTTTATACACTGTTTAAAGTAGTAGATGAAGTTTTTTATAACGGCAATTTAGAAAACAACCTTTATGGCGATGTGTATAGCAAACTACCTAACACCCTACAAAACCTGATCTATCTCACTCGTGATTCGATGATATCGCTTAAAAGAGGTGAGATGAAGCCACTACTTGCTATCAATAGGCGGTATGGGGATGATTTTATACTATATCATCTCAAACAAGATAGGTGGCACAAGGCCAAAGATGCGCTCAACCTCAAATTATCGCTTGCAGCTTACGAAGGAGAAAAGATGGATATTAAAGAGACATTAAAAAATATAGAGCAAAAGATAGAGAGTTTGGATGAGTTGGAAAGTGTGGAGTTTTTTGTATTAGCAGGGCAGATTATTAAATATCTGCTTGATAAAAGCAAAAAGAGTGATAAAAGAGCCGATATGATCGAGCCGTTTTTACGAACGGGCAAGGCTAAAAAGCTCAAGCAAGAGATAGAGACGCTCTTTTTTGCCTACAAACATGAGATACCTCTCAATTTCAAAAAATTCAATAGCGCTTTAGCTTTGGTGGAGGCTTATGATAAGGATGAAAGAGTGCGAAAAGATAAGCTTTTGATTGGTATTTTGAGTGAGAATATGTTTTATAAAAAGGATGAGAAATGAAACGAGCATATGGAGTGATAGGCGTTAGAGCTATTATGAGCAATTGGAATGCTGATTTTACAGGTCGTCCCAAGTCCACAAGCGAAGGCGAGATATTTGGCAGTGATAAGGCTTTGAAATATCCTATGAAGAGGATGTGGGCAGATGAGGGCAGGAAGGTGATGTATCTTAAAAGCTATATCGAAGACAAAGGTTCTTTGAGGCCTAAGAGTTTAAAAGAGAGATATGAGGAGCTATTTGGTAAGTTTGACAAAAAAACGCCTACAAAAGAGATATTGCAAAATCTCTTTAGCTGCACAGATATAAAAAATTTCGGGGTGACTTTTGCGGAAGAGGGGCAAAATATCTCTATAACCGGAGCAGTGCAGATAGGACAAGGATTTAATAAGTTTGAAGATACCAATGTAGAAGTTCAAGATATCCTCAGTCCTTTTAGCGATGGTAAAAAGGTAAAAAGCGGAGAGGATGTCAATCAATCAACGCTTGGCACCAAGATCATGGTAGATGAGGCGCACTACTTCTATGGCTTTAGTATCAATCCTAAAAACTATGATGAATACCAAGATATTTTAGATGATTTTACAGGTTATACAGATGAGGATTTTGCAGAGTTTAAAAGAGTTGCCAAGCAAGCCGTCACAAGATTTGCTACCAATTCTAAGTATGGATGCGATAACGAATTTGCTCTTTTTGTGGAGTATGATACTGAAAAATATCTACCGGATTTAAGCGAGTATATCAAGTTTGATAGTCAAAAAAAAGAGGTAGATCTCAGTACTATCGAAGAGCTTGTGGGAGAAGAAGCCAAAGTGGAAGTTTATGCAGATTTGTATAAACTCAAAGTCAAAACGAAATGGGAAGTAAAGAGTATTTTTTAAGGCTAAAAGATGTTAGATAAAGAGTATATATCATTTATTAGTGATATAAAAATCAAGATCAGACAAGCTCAAATTAAAGCAGCTATAAAAGTAAATGAGGAACTTTTACGGCTTTATTGGGATATTGCAAAAATGATTGTAGATAAACAAAAAAGCTCTTCTTGGGGTGATGGGATAATTGAGCAAATAAGTAGAGATTTAAAGCAAGAGTTTCCAAATTTAAAGGGGTTTTCAGTTAGAAACTTAAAGTATATGAAGCAATGGTATTTGTTCTGGGTAAAAGGGCAACAAGTTGTTGCCCAAATTTTTCAGATACCTTGGGGTCATAATATTGTAATAATTACAAAGTGTAAAACTATTGAAGAAGCACTCTTTTATGTAAAAAAAACTATTGAAAATGGATACTCAAGAGCAGTTTTAGTGCATCAAATAGAAAGTGATTTATACAGTAGAAGCAAAAAAGCAATAAACAATTTTGACAAAAAGCTACCTGCTCCTCAGTCCGATTTGGCAAAAGAGATTACAAAAGATCCGTATTGTTTTGATTTTTTAAGTTTGAATGAAAAATATAATGAAAAAGAGCTTGAAAATGCTTTGATGGATCATCTAACCAATTTTCTTTTAGAACTTGGTAGCGGTTTTGCTTTTGTAGGCAGACAATACAGGCTAGAAATTGCAGGAGAGGAGTTTTTTATAGATTTGCTTTTTTATCACATAAAACTAATAAAGTGTTTTGTAGTGATTGAGTTAAAAACTACAAAGTTTAAGCCTGAATATGCAGGAAAATTAAACTTTTACATAACAGCAGTTGATAAAGAGATAAAAAGCGATGATGACAATCCAACTATAGGCATACTCATTTGTAAATCAAAAAATAATACCATTGTAGAGTATGCTTTAAACAGTATAGAAAAACCAATAGGAGTTAGTGAATATAAACTTTTTAAAGAGCTTCCAAAAGAGCTAAAAAATACTTTGCCATCAATTGAAGAGATAGAAAGCCAGTTGCAAAAAATAGAGGCAAAAAATGAAAGCAATTAGTTTTAATTTAAGCGGTAGATTCGCACACTTCAAAAAGCCTGATGTCAATAGCCATACCTATTTCACCTATTCTCATATCCATAAAGTGGCGCTATTAGGTATTTTAGGCTCTATTTTGGGACTTAAAGGATATGGAAATAGCAAGGGAGATTTACCGGAGTTTTATGAAAAACTAAAAGAGTTCAAAGTCTCTATCATCCCTCAAAAGCCATACTTTACCAAAAAGATCGTCACTTTTAATAACTCTGTAGGCTATGCAAGTGAGGAGCAAGGCGGCAATCTGATCGTGAGAGAGCAGTGGCTTGAAAATCCCGCTTGGGAGATATTGGTTTTGGATAATGAGAGTGATGAGTTTAGGGAGCTAAAAGAGAGACTTTTTAAAAAAGAGTTTGCCTATGTGCCATATCTTGGAAAAAATGACCACTTTGCAAATATCGATGAAGTTAAAGAAATAGAGCTAAAAGAGGCAACGACCGGTTTAGTTTGCATCTCTTTAGCAAAAAAAGATGATTTGGTTTTAAAAAAAGCCCCACGATTTGGTGCAAACTTCTTTTATGAAGAGTATCTGCCTGTAAGGCTTAAAGATAAGTTTTTGATATATGAATATGAAAAGATGATTTTGAGTAGTTGGGTTGTTGAGGGGAGAAGTGAAAAGTTTTTTGAGTATGAGGGGAAAGGGGTAATCTTTATAATATGAATATAACAAAAAGATTTGAATTACAAAGAAAAAAAGTTTTAGAAAAAGTCTTTACTAAGAAAAGGCTTATTGATACTTGGAGAAAAATAGTAAAAAAACAAATGCGAAGTTTAGATATTAATGATATCCATGATTACTATGATTTTAATTATAACATTGAAACAATTGCTGAACATATAAAATATGAAATTATTGAAGGAAGATTTCAAACTGATAAACCTTTAATATATAAATTAGAGAAAAAATTTGGAATTTGTCGGCATTTAATGATTCCAACTCCTAAAGATGCATTAGTTTTTCAAGTTTTAATTGATTATATAATTGAACAAGGATTAGAACAGCCAAGTAAAAAAGCTTTTTTTTCAAGAGATAGACATGATTTAAAATTACCACACCAACATGATACATCTGATTACACATGGAGAGAAAAATGGAAGAGTTTTCAAAAACAGATTTTTAAATTTTCTGAAACTTATCCATATCTTGTTGTAACGGATGTAACAAATTATTTTGATAACATTGGATTGAAAGAATTGCGTCATATTGTGTCAGGATATGTTAGAGTAGAAGAAGTTATTCTAGATTTATTATTTAAAATGATTGAAGAACTTTCTTGGAAACCCGATTATCTTCCATATTCTTATAAAGGATTACCTACTATTAATTTAGAAGCTATTCGTTTTTTGGCACATATTATGCTTTTTGAATTAGATGAGTATTTAAAAAAAGATGCAAATGATAATTTTGTGCGATGGATGGATGATATAAATATTGGATGTAATGATAAAATGGAGGCTAAAAAATTTTTAGGTAGTATGAATGATATTTTAAAAAGTAGAGGTTTGGCACTTAATTTAGCAAAAACAAATATTTATTCTCAAGATGAAGTTAAATATCATTTTTTGGTTGATGAAAATTTATTTATTAATGAAATAGAAAAAAAGATAAAAAATAATTCATTAACGAAAAATGATAGACAACAAATTAATATTTTATTTAGAAAACATTTAAAAAATGTATCTTCCCAAAATTGGGACAAAGTTACAAAACGTTTTTTTACAATTGCAGGAAAAATTAAAGCGGAAAATTTTATAAAATATGCCAAAGAGCTTTTTATTAGTAGGCCTAATTTTCGACAACATATATTATATTTTTTAAGCAATTTTAATTTTACGAAAAAGATAATAGATACAATATATTCACTATATCATAATGTGGAGTTTTATGATGATTTAACATTATTTATATTAACAAAGTTTCTTGTTGATTATAAAATACCAA
Organism: Nitrosophilus labii; assembly: GCF_014466985.1. Taxonomy (NCBI): domain Bacteria; kingdom Pseudomonadati; phylum Campylobacterota; class Epsilonproteobacteria; order Nautiliales; family Nitratiruptoraceae; genus Nitrosophilus; species Nitrosophilus labii. Next base: position 1,344,616 of record NZ_AP022826.1, on the reverse strand, counting down.
ACAATAATAAAGGGCAAATATTCATTAATAGTCTCAAAGGAAGATATATTAATGAACAAACAAATAAATTTGGTTTTTATTGTAATTTATGGTTTTATGGGAAATATGGTGAAGATAATGAATTATTAACTTTAATAGAAAATAATAGAGACATATGGATTAAAGATTCTTTTCTATCTAGGCAAGTTATAGCTACTTTACCTAGAGTTTATTTTTTCAAAAAGGATTATGTAGATAATCTATTAGAAGAACAAATAGCTAATGGATTTCCTAATAGTGCTTTTGTTGCAAAAAATATTAAAAATCTTATATTAAGAATATCTTTAGATAAAAAGATTAATTCTTATTTATTTAATGAAGTTTATAAAAATGGAAAACAATACCCATTTTATAAGTTTCTTATATTTATGGCAATGATTAGTAATAATCCGAATAAAGATCAATTAATTGAAAAAATAAAAAATTATATTTCTGATGAATGGTATCTTTATCATATTATGAAATTAGAAAAATGAATATCCTCTCCCACACCCACCCAACCAAACCACCAGAAAAGCTTGAAGAGCACAAAGCCTTAGTCAAAAAATACCTCCAAAAAATCTTCCAAGAAAAAGAGATAGATTTAGAAAAAATCATCGAAAGTTTCAAACTGCAAGATAGGGAGTTTGCTAAAAAGCTCATTTTTGATGCTATTGTCTCCCATGATGAGGGGAAGAGAAATCCCGCTTTTCAGTATCTAAAGATGGGAAACAAAGATTTTAAAGAAGCCTATGAAAAGATGGATGTAAAGAGTTCCAAACACTCGTTTTTGGGTGCGAAGATGTTTTTTGAAAAATATATAGATGAGGTGGCAAGCGAGGTGGAGGATGAGGAGTTTTACAAAAAGCTTTTTTTGCTTACGACTCTTTGCTTCATCATATCAAAGCACCACGCAAAGCTCGATGATTTTGAAAAGTTTGTGCAAAAGCTAAAAAGCAAACTTCAAGAAGAGGGAAGTGCGTATGTAGAGTTTGAGCTTGATTTTTCCTACTTTGATATCGAGACTTTCATAGCTATTAAGCTTATCTATTCGCTGCTTATTAGTGCCGATTATTACGCTACATTGGAGTATATGACGGATATTAAAACGGAGAGTTTCGGCCTCCTTGATATAAAAAAAGCCAAAGAGGAGTTTGAAGATTTTGCGATCGTGCGAAACATCAGAGCAGGAGACTATGAAAAAGAGATCGATAAGCTAAGAAGCCTGATGTTTTTGGAGTCCCAAAAGAGTCTCGATAAATCCAAAAACATATTTTATCTCCAAGCGCCTACAGGGGCAGGTAAAACTCTTATGTCACTCAATCTCGCTCTAAAACTTGAGCCAAAAAAGATCTTTTATATTTTCCCGTTTAATACTTTAGTAGAGCAGACAAAAGAGAAGATAGAAGAGATTTTTAGTTCTCTTGATTTTGCGGTTATCAACTCTATTACTCCTATTGCTTTGGATGAAGAGAATGATCCTAATCTCTATGAAAAAACCTATCTACAGCGCCTCTTTTATCATTATGAGCTGATTTTGACGACGCACGTCAATCTCTTTGAGATACTCTTTGGCATAGGCAAAGAGGCGAACTTTCCACTTTGGCAGCTCTATGGAAGCGTAATTATCCTCGATGAGATCCAAAGTTATGACAACAACCTTTGGTGGTATATGGTGGAGTTTTTAAACGCCTATGCGAAGGTTTTGGATCTCAAGATCATCATAATGAGCGCTACACTGCCAAAAATCGATAGACTTCTTGAGAAAAAAGATGAGTTTGTAGAGCTGCTTGATAGCCGTAAATACTTCATACATCCTCTTTTTAAAGATAGAGTGGAAGTAGATTTTTCTCTGCTTGATCGTAAAATCGATTTTGAGATACTTAAAGAAAAAGTTTTAGAAGCCAACAAGGTTTTGGTGGAGTTTATCAAAAAAAGAAGCGCGAGAGAGTTTTATGAGTATATCAAAGATTTGGATGGCTATGAGGTATATGAGCTAAGCGGTGATGACAATAAACTCTTTCGACAAAAGGTCATTGAGCGTACAAGGATGGCTGAAAAAATCGTCATCGTAGCCACGCAAGTGATAGAGGCTGGTGTGGATATCGATATGGAACTGGGGCTAAAAGATATATCTACTTTTGATAGCGATGAACAGTTTTTGGGCAGGATAAATAGAAATGCTCTTAGAAAAGGCAGAGCCTATTTTTTCAATTATGACAAAACTGAAGATATCTATAGAGGAGACAATAGACTCGATGTAAATTTGCAAAATAAAGAAGTTAGAGACTATTTTTTGCAAAAAGATTTTGGCAAATGTTATGAAGTGGTGCTTAAAAGACTTGATGAGAAAAAGAACAAATATAGCGGGCTGCAAACTATAAAAGATAAATTTATAAAACTCTTGCAAAGATTGGAGTATAAAGAGATTTATGAGAAAATGCAACTCATTCGCTCAAGTGGTATTACAATCTTTTTCCCATATCGCTTAAAGATTGATGAGGAGTTTAGAGGATATTTTGAAAGAGAGTATATCGAGGATGGCTATTTGGATGGTGAGATGATCTGGCAAAGACTCAAAGAACTAAGCGCTATAGAAAATTACGCGCAAAAGGAGATAGAAAAATCGAAGCTTTGGTTTTATATGCAGTTTTTTACTTTTAATCTTCCATTTGTCAAAAAGCTCGATAGATTCAGTGATGAGTGCTGCGGGATATATCTTTTTGCTGATTTTGAGGAGTATATCGATGAGGATTATAAGTTTGATAGAGATAAGTTTATGGAAGAACAAAATAAAAAGTTTGGCTTCTTGTGATATTTGACACTCGAGTGGAATTAGTTTATACTTAAAATATAAACTTTAGGAGATGAAATGGAAATAACAGCGAAAGATTTACGATTTAATACCGCGGAGATTTTTGACGTTTTAAGTAAAGGAGAGGATATTATCATTACCTACAGAGGTAAAGCTAAAGCGAAGTTGATAGGCCTCAATAAGCAAAAAAAGAAAGAGGATATTGCATTTGGAATGTGGCGTGATCAGAGTGAAGAGGTAAATGAGATAGTACGAAAGATGAGAAAAGGTAGAAGATTTGATATATGATTATCTTGTTGATACGGATGTAATGATATGGTATTTTCGTGGAAATGAAAATGCTAGAGAAATGCTTCATAAAATCGATTTTGCTATCTCTTGTGTGACATATATGGAGCTTTTGCAAGATATGCGAAACAAGCATGAATTGAAGCAGTTTCAAAAGATGATCACTTCTTGGAATATCAAAGTGGTCTATATAGATGAGGAGATTTCAGCAAAGGCTACACATTATATGGAAGAGTATTTTTTGAGCCATTCATTGGAGTTGGCAGATAGCCTCATAGGTGCTACATGTACCAAACATGGACTAACACTTGTTGCGGCAAATGATAAACACTATAAATTTTTAAATGATCTTGATATTTTAGTTTTTAGACCATGAACATCACCGGTACTCTCATTAACTACTACTTTCACTGCAAGACGCAAGCCTGGCTTCACGCAAATCGCATAAACCTTGAAGACAATAGCGAAGATGTAAGAATCGGAAAAGTTTTACACGAGATCAATGAAACAAGAGTCGATGAGGTTAGTTTTGAAAGTATAAAACTTGACAAAATAACAAAAGATTATGTTATCGAGGTAAAAAAGAGCGATAGCGACTTAGAAGCTGCAAAGTGGCAATTGCTCTACTATCTCTATAAACTCAAGCAAAAGGGGATTGTCAAAAAGGGACGATTGGAGATTTTTGAGAAAAGTAGGCAGGAAAAAAAGCGCTTTGAAGTGATTTTGAACGAAAAGAGCGAAGCAAAGCTCCTTGAAGTTATAAACAATCTAGAAAAGCTTATAGCAAAGTCTTCGCCTCCGAAGCCCGAGTTTAATAAAAAGTGTAAAAAGTGTGCTTATTATGAGTATTGTTTCGTTTAGAAGAGGTTTAAAATGGATGATTTCATAGAGTTGGCAGAGCTCATTGAAGAGTATAGAGTAAAGATTGCGGATTTGAGTGATTATGAGAGCTACTACTACATAGATTATGTGCAACTAAGTATGGACTTTGAGAAGATTTTATCAGGTATTAAAGATTTTATAAATACTAAATTTGCTGGAAAATTTATGCAAACCTATAACAGTGATAAAGAGATTCTTGGTGAGATTGAGCAGGTATTGCAAGAATTTATGCAAGAAGTTAAGAAACTTAAAGGTGTCTATAAAAGTTTGAAAAAATATGAGCCTTATGATGAGGTATTAAAAATCTATAAAAAAATCGTTGCCAAAATCCTTAATCAGATCGACATATTTTTGATCAAGCTTGAAAATATTGTTTTAAAAGGGGGCGAGGGAAGTTTACAGCTTGAGTTAGATATATCTAAAGAGATAGATGAGTTAAGAGAAAAGCTACATAATACAGATACGACATTACTTAGTTTTCTAGCAGGTTTTGGACTTGGATGGTTTATTTTTGGTGGAGATGGTGAATGAAAACAAGATATATTTTATCTATGGGTGAGTTAAAGAGAAAAGATAATTCAATAGCGTTTAAAAACGAAAAAGGATGGAACTATATACCAATAGAGGGTGTCCGAGAGATTTACTTTTTCAATGAAGTGAGTTTAAACTCTAAATTTCTAGATTTTTTAGCAAGAGCCGGCGTCGTTGCACACTTTTTTAACTATTATGGGCAGTATAGCGGAACTTTTTATCCTAAAGATTATCTTATCAGTGGAGATTTGACAGTTAAACAATCTTTAGCTTTTGTTGAAAAGCGATTAATGATAGCAAAATCGATAGTATATGCTATAGCTAAAAATTTATATGAAGTTTTATACCATTATTATCGACATGGAAATAAAGAGTTAAAGCCTTTTTTGGATTGGTTGCGAACGGACATAGATAAGTTACTTGAAAAGGAGTTGCATATAAGGCAGATCCTATTTATAGAAGGGCAAATTTGGAGTAGGTTTTATGACAGTTTCAAATATTTCTTACCAAAAGACTTTCTAATGTATAAACGAGTTAAGCGGCCACCTAACAATCCAATGAATGCGCTTGTAAGTTTTGGTAATACTCTTTTATATACCAAAACAATTACCGCAATCTACCATACTCACCTAAATCAATCTATCAGCTATCTGCACGAACCGAGAGAGGCAAGGTTTAGCTTGAGTTTGGATTTGAGTGAAGCGTTTAAACCTATAATAGTTTTTAAGACGATTTTTGAGTTGGTAAATCGTAGAAAATTACAAGTTTCAAAACATTTTGAGAAAAAGTTAAATTATGCTCTGTTAAACGATGATGGAAAGAAGATCTTTTTAGAAGCTTTTGAAAACAGGATTAACGAGAAGTTTAAACATACTACTTTAAAACGTCTCGTCTCTTACAATAGAGCCATCAAGCTTGATGGTTATAAACTTATAAAGTTTTTAATAGAGGGTAAAGAGTTTGTTCCATTTTTGCTAAAGGATAAAAAGTGAAGAGTTATAAGTATAACTACGTTTTTTTGATGTATGATATTGCGGATGAAGAGAGTGAAGCGGGAAAATATAGAGTGGCAAAAGTATTTAAAATATGCAAAAGATATCTTTCTCACCATCAAAAAAGCGTATTTAGAGGAGAGATAACTCCAGCAAATCTTTTAAAGTTAATAAAAGAGTTAAAAACCGTTATAGATGAAGAGTTAGATTATATTTCGATTATAAAGCTTCCAAATGCATCCTCATTTTGCGAAGAGAAAATAGGTACAAAAAAAATTGACGGCGAATCTATTTTTATTTAGATTTCCAATCGATTTTTTTTGACAATTTGAAAAAACTATCGGTATAATAGACTGTAGATGAAGTTCTTTGTCAATTTATTGTCAAGTTTCTTTATGATTGGAAAAAATATTTTAAAAAGGCCTAGACTAGGACTTTTTTTGAAAATGAATAATAGCAAAATACCTAAATTATTTTCGTTCAACCGATACATATGATGTATTGAAATATCCTTGATTATTCGCCTATATTAACAATTGTTGATGTTCAACCGATACATATGATGTATTGAAATTCTAACTCTTTCTCTTTCGGCTTTTCTTGCTTCTGCGTTCAACCGATACATATGATGTATTGAAATAACAAAACAGCGACTGGAACAGCAGTATCGAAAATCGTTCAACCGATACATATGATGTATTGAAATTCATTCAGGCAAAGATGGAAGAAGCAGGGGTGCAAGGTTCAACCGATACATATGATGTATTGAAATAGATGTGTTTAGCAAGACAGCACACAGATTTTATCGTTCAACCGATACATATGATGTATTGAAATCCTCGTCCGTTTTGGCTCTTATGACTATCTTTGCGTGTTCAACCGATACATATGATGTATTGAAATGTTCGCTGTCGCCTTGCAAACATTCAGACAGCATTCTGTTCAACCGATACATATGATGTATTGAAATATGTTTCTATGTAAGTATCGTTTGTAAAATCAACGGGTTCAACCGATACATATGATGTATTGAAATAACAAGAGGCGTGCCCTGGTTACATAGCGCTATGGTGTTCAACCGATACATATGATGTATTGAAATTCTTTTGCTCCTGTTTTTTTTCTTGCTTGCCTTTTTGTTCAACCGATACATATGATGTATTGAAATAGTTTTTTGACTTGCGAAGCTGCTTTATCAGTAACTGTTCAACCGATACATATGATGTATTGAAATTCCGTCATTTAGATATTTAAATATGCTTGTCTGCACGTTCAACCGATACATATGATGTATTGAAATGAGCGATTATAGATGTTACAGCGCTGGTTTTTTTAAGTTCAACCGATACATATGATGTATTGAAATTTTACATACAAATACATATATCTATAATTATCTCCGTTCAACCGATACATATGATGTATTGAAATTTGTGATATAGGTTGTGTCTATATCGCCGCCCATTAGTTCAACCGATACATATGATGTATTGAAATATGTTTAAGTTTTTCGCCTACAACTTGAACAATTGCGTTCAACCGATACATATGATGTATTGAAATTCAGCAGAATATCCACTACTATACCAGCTATCCATAAGTTCAACCGATACATATGATGTATTGAAATTATTCAAACTCGATAGATTCTCTTCTTGCTTTTAGTGTTCAACCGATACATATGATGTATTGAAATATGGTATTTTTTCGCTATCTTCTATAAAATATTTGAGTTCAACCGATACATATGATGTATTGAAATCCGTTTGCACCAGCGCCATTTATAGCAGCTTTGTGTTCAACCGATACATATGATGTATTGAAATGATCAAGTCCGCCCCACATACCAACAATTAAATCTGGTTCAACCGATACATATGATGTATTGAAATGGTTTAAACGCAGGCGGTCTTTTGTGTTGTGATTCTGTTCAACCGATACATATGATGTATTGAAATTTTAACCAAAAACCAGCAACGCCTTTAAATTCTGCTTGTTCAACCGATACATATGATGTATTGAAATTAGCCAATCCTTTATGTAGTCTTTATAAAGATACTTGTTCAACCGATACATATGATGTATTGAAATTTCCTACCGAAGCTCCTATAACTTGCGATATAGAAAGTTCAACCGATACATATGATGTATTGAAATTTTTTTTAGGCGGTTTGACAAACTTTGCCCAGTTCAGTTCAACCGATACATATGATGTATTGAAATGGGTCTCTTGTTAGTCTAAAAATATGTGTTATTTGGTTCAACCGATACATATGATGTATTGAAATATAACCATTTCATGTATCGTATATCCCACCGATACAGTTCAACCGATACATATGATGTATTGAAATAGGTAACTTCTAATCTCTAATTAGAAGCTATCCCCTCGTTCAACCGATACATATGATGTATTGAAATCTCCATAAGCTACCGCACTTTTCACATTGGTATTTAGGTTCAACCGATACATATGATGTATTGAAATTTGCTTATGGTCCCGCCTTTTATTTTCATCTCTATAGTTCAACCGATACATATGATGTATTGAAATAATTATGTTAGCCACCGAACAATTCGGAGAGTACGGGTTCAACCGATACATATGATGTATTGAAATGCTATTTTCTTGTAATTAGGATTAAGTATTCTTAGGTTCAACCGATACATATGATGTATTGAAATGGGCATAATGGCACTTGACGATGATCATTTGTGCCAAAGTTCAACCGATACATATGATGTATTGAAATAGCGTTACGGCTGGATTAGCCTCTGCAATAGGCTCGTTCAACCGATACATATGATGTATTGAAATACCTTCATAAAGCCTTTGGCAATTAACCACTCAATGTTCAACCGATACATATGATGTATTGAAATACCATAACCGTGATGAAGTTATCGGGGTGGTAGAAAGTTCAACCGATACATATGATGTATTGAAATACTTTTAATAATGACCGGCTGCTGCATGGGGTGATAGTTCAACCGATACATATGATGTATTGAAATGATGCTGGGGTGAAGTTTCTCTTTTGAGGTTTGTGCGTTCAACCGATACATATGATGTATTGAAATATTTGTAAAATGTTGATTGGTTGTATCGTCTGACTCGTTCAACCGATACATATGATGTATTGAAATCGGTTATGGTTGAAAAGCAACGGCGCACCGTTTAATGTTCAACCGATACATATGATGTATTGAAATTCATAAATCCCTAAAACAGTTAAACTTGTTAAGCTGGTTCAACCGATACATATGATGTATTGAAATAACACACCTGGCTCTACTTCTTGGACAGGGTTACCGTTCAACCGATACATATGATGTATTGAAATGTTTTATATAGGCTGGAGAGCTTCAGGTAATTTTGGGTTCAACCGATACATATGATGTATTGAAATACATCTACACAAAAACAAAAGAAAAAAAGAAAACTGTTCAACCGATACATATGATGTATTGAAATTCTGAAGTAAACAGCTTATCAAGAGTGTCTCCAACGGTTCAACCGATACATATGATGTATTGAAATACTTTATAATTATCTGGTGGAGTACTGCTTGTTACGTTCAACCGATACATATGATGTATTGAAATCCGTCTTTACAGCAGTAAAACTATCGGAATAGGTTTGTTCAACCGATACATATGATGTATTGAAATGTCGATATGGCGCAAGTATTGGTGGACTTAAGAAACGTTCAACCGATACATATGATGTATTGAAATAGATGTGGAAAGGGTAAGCAATGGCAAACTTTCTATGTTCAACCGATACATATGATGTATTGAAATTCTTTAAAAAAAGTTAGAAACTCTCTATGTATAGTGTTCAACCGATACATATGATGTATTGAAATTTGATTTTAGGTAATAATGACTGGACATCTTTAATGTTCAACCGATACATATGATGTATTGAAATAATTAAAATTATTTGAGTTATTAAAATAGTTTATTATGTTCAACCGATACATATGATGTATTGAAATTCAGGTCCTGTGCTAAAGTTTCTAAACTCCAAAGAGGTTCAACCGATACATATGATGTATTGAAATGCTTGGATTGTCTATTGCAAGCAGGAAAAAACTTGGGTTCAACCGATACATATGATGTATTGAAATAATATATCTTCATCAAAATTATTTAAAGCTTCCAAGTTCAACCGATACATATGATGTATTGAAATGCTTGATGCACAATTGCAAAGTGAAATTACCCAATGTTCAACCGATACATATGATGTATTGAAATTTGATCTTGTTATCAATATGGATAGCCTCCAACATAGTTCAACCGATACATATGATGTATTGAAATTCCATTTTTACTCTTTTTTTGCTTTTTTATGAAATTGTTCAACCGATACATATGATGTATTGAAATAATAACCCCTTATGCAGAAGGTGGAATTGTAACAAGTTCAACCGATACATATGATGTATTGAAATTTACAAAAACAACCTACACGCTTGTCGTTTTATGAAAGTTCAACCGATACATATGATGTATTGAAATCGGAATGACATCCTTATCAAATGCCGCTTACGGCTCGTTCAACCGATACATATGATGTATTGAAATATGCCTGAAAATATCAAGATAGCCTTAATTGATATGGTTCAACCGATACATATGATGTATTGAAATAAAATAGAAAAGGGCAGGTGATGGAAGAGCGAATTTGTTCAACCGATACATATGATGTATTGAAATTATCCACAAACTCTTTTATATCGCCTCTTTTAATTGGTTCAACCGATACATATGATGTATTGAAATATTAAGTGAATATATAGACTGTAACCCTACGCTAAAGTTCAACCGATACATATGATGTATTGAAATGCTATATGGATATTGGCTTTCAAGACCTCGTCGTAAAGTTCAACCGATACATATGATGTATTGAAATTTTTTAAAACTGCCTTTTAGTATCAGTTCAGGTTCAGTTCAACCGATACATATGATGTATTGAAATGGAAGAGATAGACGGCAAAGAGGTTGTAAATATAGACGTTCAACCGATACATATGATGTATTGAAATAAAGAGACGGCTCTATTATAAGCAACATAGCAAAACGTTCAACCGATACATATGATGTATTGAAATTTTAAATAAGCTTTGATATCGAGCCAAGCGGTGAAGTTCAACCGATACATATGATGTATTGAAATAGATAGATAAATTTTGTATCTTTAAACATAGAAAGATTCAACGAGAGCGTTAGAAATTTCGTGTTAGTCTGATAGTTAGATAAAATAAGGAAGAGAAAGGACTGACATGGAAGAGAAGTTTAATTTTGAAAAAGCAGTAAAAGAATTGCTATCAGGGAAGAAGATAAGCGGTAAAGACGGAGTATAGTCCTCCTTCGTGCGGGGTTGTCACTACGCTCGGACGGTTACAAGTTTTAACAGATTTAAACAATCGAGGAGTTCAAGATATCCTAATAGTTTCAGTTGATGGGCTTAAAGGATTTCCAGAAGCTATCAATGCAATATTTCCAAAAACAGAAGTACAGCTATGCGTGGTTCATCAAATTAGAAACTCAATACGCTATGTTGCCTCAAAAGACCAGAAAGAGTTTATGAAAGATCTCAAACTTATATATCAAGCTATCTCGTCCGAGCGAAGCGACAACCCCGCAACGAAGTGAGGATAAAAGAGGCAGCCGAGGAACAGCTTGAAAGACTTGAAGAGAAATGGGGCAAAAAATATCTCATCGTCATCAACTCCTGGAAAAATAAGTGGGAGAATCTATCAAACTATTTCAAATATCCAGAACCTATACGAAAGATCATTTACACCACAAACATCATCGAATCGGTACATCGGCAATTCAGAAAACTGACAAAAACAAAAGGAGTATTCCCAAATGAAAATTCACTATTAAAGTTGCTCTATATGGGAATACAGAATGCTCAGAAAAAATGGACAATGCCAATCAAAAACTGGTAACTGATACTTTCACAGCTGGCTATATTCTTTGAAGGAAGATTAGAAAGTGCTCTTGAGTTATGATACAATTTTAAGAACTATTTGGTGCTGATACGGAATTATGAACGATCTTCTACAGTTAGACTAAAGATAGATTACACAAAAGATATATACTAAAAAAATTAATCTATTATTTTAACTTGATGTTTTTTCTTTCTTTTATATAGCTCTAATGCCTCTTTTTTGATATTATGCGGTATTTTTTTGGATTCTTTTTGATATTTGTAGAACTCTATCTTTTTTAAAAACTTTTTTACCTCCTTATCGTTTGGGGCTATTTTTTGTAAAACTATAGAAAATTTGTACAAATCCTCTTTATTTTTAAGTTTTGGCTTGTAGAGGTTTTTTTGTCTTTTAGATTTTGAAATAACAATAATAAATATGAAAATAAAACCAAAAAATAGTACCAATAAATAATTGTGATAAAAGTTAGGTAAAGGTAAAAGTTCCATTATTTTCCTAAAAAATAGTGTTGAAGTTTTATAAAAATTTCATCATTATCAAAAATTTCAATAAAACCTATCCCGTTTTCTCTAAACTTTATATAATTTTTTTGTAGCTCTTTTTCGATATTTTTACCATATTTTTTTAAATTTTTACTATTTAGCATATAGCTTATGTTTTTAAAGTTTTCGTTATCCACAAGTTCAGCTTCATCGCCCCTGTTGATGCCTTTTTCTATACTGTCTCTTGCTACAATGGCTAATATTTCATGTTTTTGGCTAAAAAGCGTTAAATCTATATCATATAGAAAATCTCCTAAAAATATAACAAAAGATTTCTCTTTTATTGCATAAAAGAGTTCGTTTATAGAGTTAAAGGCAGGCTTTAAACCTACTAACTCTATTGAATCTATGTTATATAACTCTTCTTCCACATTAAAAATGTTTTTATAAGGTAAAGATAGTTTTATACTGTTTTGTAAAATATATCCGCTTCTAAAAATATCTCCTGATTTTATCGATGAAAAGCCTAAAATGGCAAAAGCCTCAAGAAGAGTCTCTATTTTTAATCTTTTTGAGCCAAAAAAGAGAGAACCTGATAACAGAAAAACTGCTACTATATTTCTTCTTTTTTCTTCCTGATTTACACGAACGTAGGGTTTTTGCATTTTGGCCGAAATTAACCAGTCGATCTTTTTAGCGTCACTCTCAAAATCATACTCTTTTAGCTCTAAAAAGTCGTATCCTTCACCGCTAACATTTGTACTGTAAACTCCTACCGAGTTTGAAAAAACCTCTTTTTTAGTTTTTATTATAAGTGTTTCTATATCCATTATAAGTGCCCTTAATCCTATGGTATCGGCAGCTCTTTTATTATCTCATCTAAAATATAATCTGGTGTGATATTTTTTGCTCTTGCTTCATACGTTAGAATGACTCTATGGCGCAGAGTAGGTTTTACAACTTCTAGTATATCTTTAGGTGTAACGAAATCTTTTCCCTTTAGATAGGCTTTGGCTTTTGAAGTTTTTAAGAGATCGATACTTCCTCTCGGACTGCTTCCATACATCAAGTTTTGATGTTTTCTTGTTGAAAAGACTATATTTAGTATATATTTTTTAAGTTCATCATCTATATGAACATTTTCAACCTCATTTTTTGCATTTTCTATCGTCTTTGCGTCGGCTACCTGCTTTATTTCTATGTTGAAATTTTTTTCGGCTCTGTTTAGGATCTCAAACTCATCACTAATATCCGGATAGTCTAATAATATTTTCATCATAAACCTATCAAGCTGAGCTTCAGGCAAAGAGTAGGTACCTTCTTGCTCAATGGGGTTTTGCGTAGCCATAACGATAAAAGGAGTTGGAAGTTTATAACAATTTTCAGCAATTGTTACTTGCCTCTCTTGCATAGCTTCAAGCAGAGCGCTTTGAACTTTAGCAGGCGCTCTGTTGATCTCGTCTGCTAGCAGTAAGTTTGTAAAAACGGGTCCCTGTTTTATATAAAAACTATTCTTTGACATATCATAAATTTGGGCTCCGATTATATCGCTTGGAAGAAGATCGGGAGTGAACTGTACTCTTTTAAAATCGATACCTAGTGTTTTTGCTAAGATATTGACGGTTGTGGTTTTTGCAAGTCCCGGGAGCCCTTCTAAAAGTAGATGCCCTTGGGTCAAGAGTGCAATGAGAATCGATTCTATCATCTCATTTTGTCCCACAATAATTTTTGAAATCTCTTTTTTTATATCTTGAAAAATCATTTGCAACCCTTTTTCCTAATCTCTTTAATTATCTCTTTTTTTATCTTTAAAAGATTTATATCTGTTTTATTTACGATAGCCTCGTCTAATCTGTTTTTTATATTTTCTAAACATTTTGGATATTTTACGGTTATAAAAGCTAAAAGCTCTTTTTCATCTTTTGCCTTCATTATTTTTTCAAACTCTTCTTTTCTAAGAAGCAGATAAACCAGTATCCCACTAACAGAGCCTGCAAAAAAGATAGCAAAATATTTTAAAATCGAAACTAAACTTTTATAAAATGGCTCTATTTTGGGTGGATCGTCTATTTTATCTGCTTTGATTTGGCTTTTTTTAATTTCTATAGAAATAGGTTTTGTCTTTAGAACTAAATACTCTTTATAATCGAACTCTTTAAATTTTACGGATGGAATTGTAAAACTTTTATCAGATATTATCGCATATTGAAAGGTGTAGTCTATTTGGGCGCCGTTTTTGGTATATTTTATCTTTTTGAGGGGTTTATCTTTTAATATTTTTAGATTGTCTTTGTTTGGAAAAATATCTTTTATCTGGGGAGGGTATCCGGTTCCTGTTATATTAAAAGTATAATATATAGGTTCATACTCTTGGGCCGTTTTTTTATCGGTGAAAGTTTTTATACGGAAATTGCCGTAAAGTTCAACTTTTTTTACCGGTTTTACCTTTAAAATCGATGGTTCAACCTTTATGGTATAAATTGTTCCTTCAATGGGAGTTGTTTGCTCGTAGCCTGTTCCTAGTATTTTGTTTTGTATCTCTTCGAAAGGCGCTTTTTTTACGCGAAGTTTATAATCTATTTTGATCTCTCCCTCTTTTAGAGGAAAAACAAGGTATAAAAACTCATATCCGAAATCTCTGCTCTTTTTATTTAATAAAACTACATCGTAGTTTTTACTTTTTATTGGCTCAAAATTGATCCAGTCCACCTCTTCTTTCTTTTTTTCAAAAAATTTCAGATTGATTGTTATCGGCTCTTTGATATATGGATCTTCTTTTGAGATTTCGATCTGATAGTTTGCTGCGAAGATTTTTAAAACAATTAAAATACTACCAAGGATTTTTTTCATTTACGTAACCTTTATTTATAAGTTCATACACTTTTGAACTAACGGGAATAGATTTCGTTTTTTTAAAGGAGATGGAACTATTTTTTGCTTTTTTACCACCTTTGTCGCTAGAACTTTTTATAGCAAGGTTCATATTAGCCGAGCCGGCATTTTTGCTTTTTTGTTTTGAGTTTTCACTTTTTTTTGGGACGATTTTTTGTTTAGAAAAGGGTAAAAGCGGTTTTTTTTGATTTGTTTTAAAAACAAGATTCTCTATTTTTTTAAAAGTACTCTTTTTTGGAAAAAGCTGCATCGATTTTATATAAAACTTTTTAGCTTTATCATAATTTCTCATCTTTTCATAAGCGTATGCGATATTAAAATATATTTTTGATTTTATCTTTTTATCTTTTGTTTTTATGGATTTTAATATTTTTATAGCTTTAGGAAATTTTCCCTCTTTTATTTTGGTGATGCCAAGAGCGAATTTTGCCTCTAGATAGTTAAGGTTTTCAAAAATTTTTTCAGCCTCTTTATAATCTTTTTCGTAAAATTTTTCATAACCTTTTTTTATTTTATACTCATCTAAAACCGATGCGTTTAGTGAAACTATGAGAAGTAGAGGCAGGAGATTTTTTATAAATTTTATTTTTGAAAAGATAGTAGTAAAAATGTAAAGATAGATCATTGTGGCTATAAAAAGAGGGATAAAAAATAACTCTATATAGATTTTTTCTTTATCTTTAGAGTCTATTTTTTTAATACCATCTAAAATATCTAGATAATTTGTTTCATCATAAAACTCATTGCTGCTAAGCTTAGATAACTTGATAAAATCTGGGTTTAATCTACTCACTACCAATCTATTGTCAGAATCCTTTAAAAAGCCTTCATCAGTTGGTATAAGTTCTCCCTCTTTTGTAGCAACTTTAACACCGAATATTTTGATTTTGTTTCTTTTTGCAAGTTGTATTAGCTCTTCGCTATTTTTAAACTCTCCTCCGTCACTGAAAATTACAAGATTTTTTTCACCTTCAAAATTTGCGACAAATTTTAAAAGATTTTCAAAATCTGTTCCTTTTGAGAGAATATATCTTGTATCTATACTATCTAGAGCGATTTTTGATATCTCTTTGTCGTTTGTTGGAGGAGTGATGATCAAAGGGTTAGTTGTGAAAATTATAAGAGAGGTTTTAAGATCTGACATACTTATAAACTGTTTTATCATCTTTTTTGCTTGCGCTAATCTGTTTGGTTTGAAATCTCTTGCGAGCATTGAGTTAGAGACATCAAGCGCGATAAAAATAGTATTTAGAGATTTATTGTCCGTAACACTTTTTTCTATAACTGGTCTGGCTAAAGATATAAAGATAAGTACGACAACAATGGGTAAAAGTTTAAATTTTGAATCACTTTTTTCAATAATAATCTTTTCATTGAAATATATTTTAGCTTGCTTTTTCTTAATATAAAAAAAGAGTAATAGTGAAGGCAGTGTAAAGGCCAAAAACCATGGATAAAGAAAACTCATGTTAACCTTCTATTTTTAATTATGTAGTAAAATATTAAAAAAAGCGCAATCGATAACGGAAAAATAAACAGTTCCCTTTTATTTATATAATTGCCGCTTCTTATAGGACTCTTTTCTAGGGTGTTTAGTTCATCAAATATATTTTTTAAATCTTCACTATTTTTGGCGGTAAACATTTTGCCTTTTGTCTTGGAGGCTATCTTTTGCAAAAGTTTTTTATCAAACTCATCTCCTATCCCTATGGCATATATTTTTATATTTTTCTCTTTTGCCAGTTTTATAGCTTCTTTGGGAGAAATCTGTCCGCTATTGTGATATCCGTCAGTTAAAAGAATTAAGACTTTGTTTTTTGCATTTGACTTTTCAAGTGCTTTAATGGACTGATATATAGCTTCTCCTATTGCCGTGCTATTTCCCGCAATGGACGTATCAAGATAATCAAGTATAAAATTGAGCGCTTTTAAATCGTAAGTAACGGGAGAAGCGATATAGGCAAAAGAGCCAAATACCACAACTCCGATATTATCATCAAATCTCTTTTTTAAAAAATCTTTTGAAAGTTCTAAAACTCTTTGAAATTTGCTTTTGCCGTCCATATCAAAGCCCATTGAACCGCTAGCATCAATGGCTAAAACCAGATCTCTTCCTTTTTTTTGATTGGTTTGAATAAAGGAGTATAAAAAAGGCGAAGTTAGTGAAGCGACAAGAAGAATAAATATCGAAACTATTAAAAAATCTTTTTTGGGCAGCCAAAACTTTGGCAAAAAATCTGTTTTTGAAAAGTATATTTTTATATTTTCTCTTTTGCATCTAAAAAAACATGGAATCAATAGTAAAAGTAGAAAAAAGAGAGGATAATCAAATCCTATATTCACACCAAATTACTCCATAGTACGTAAACTACTCCCGTTAAAAGTCCGGCAAAGATTCCAGCAAGTAGATCGTCGGCCATTACCGCTAGGCCGCCTTTAAATTTTTTTTCCGCTTTACCTATGTATGACGGTTTTGAGATATCTAAAACTCTAAAAAAAATAAAAGCTAAGGTTATCCAGACCAAAGATGTTTTAGGAAGAAGGCTTATTGCTATCCATATTCCTGCTATTTCATCTATAACTATAATACTATCATCATGGGTTTTGTGCTCTTTTTCATATTTGTTAATCTCTCTAACGGCTATTACCGTTATTAAAATAGCCAACAAAAAAAGAGTCGATTGGGGAAAAACTTGTAGTATCAAGAGGGCGATAAAAGCACCAAAAAGTGTTCCCCATGTTCCGGGAGCTTCAGGTAATAGTCCGCTGTAGCAGCCTGTTAAAAAACATTTTCTAAGTTCCATCTTTTCCCTTTTTCCTCTATCTTGATTACGTTAAGGATGTGGTTTGATAAAGTTTCATAAGCTC